>JACKNY010000001.1:1662500-2026570 GCA_024234615.1 Pseudomonadales bacterium | reverse complement strand
AAAAGAGCCGCCGAGTTAGCTTTTGCTGTAGACGATGATTTTCAGAGCTTGGGTGTTGGTACAATATTATTTGAAAGAATAGTCACTATTGCACGGGATCAGGGAATTCTTAATTTGGAAGCAGATGTGCTACTGGATAATGAAAATATGTTGGATATATTCAGGCATAGTGGTTTGGAGCTTAATACTACTACCTCAAAAGGCGTGATTCACGTTGAATTCAGTTTAGATGGGCAAGAACTGAACCGATATTATGAGGTGCACTAAGACGATTTATTTAAAACGCGAACTATTTTCTTGAACTCTTTCTATTCCTTCAAACTTATTGTAAAGGTTAGCTTGCTGACCATTCAGTTTGAGTGATAGTGGCAGGCTTTTTACTCAGTACTTTTCGATCGGAAAATATCGCGGATACCAAGTGACAGCCTTCGCGCAGATCGGTCACTGTTACTCAATTTTTTAACGATCAAAGTGCCCCTCTGTATCGATTCTTTAGAGAAGACTAAGTAACTCAACAATCGATGCCATCAATGTAACCCTATGCATGGGGTGAACTATGATCTAAGGAGAGAACGCCCATTATATGATTCAGTTCATATGATCTAATAAAATTATTGACATACTTAGCTCAGAATATGACGATAGTAATTAATTGCTAACATGCTTGAGGGTATTATGTCCGTTCATGGTAAACATCTTCCAGCGCAGGAGCGCCGCACCATCACTGTTGAAACCGTTGTGGAGTTGGCATCGGAGCAGAATCCAAACGATATCACCACGGCCGCCATTGCCAAACGCATGGGATTGACGCAGGGGTCGCTGTTTCGTCATTTCGCCAATAAAGAAGCTATTTTGCAGGCAGTCATGGAGTGGGTGGCTGAGCGCTTGTTGGCCAGAATAGACAAGGCGGCCAAACAGGCTGTTGGTGTGGTTCCGAAGCTGGAAGCAATATTCATGGCGCATGTCGGGTTTGTCTCAGCACATCCGGGTGTCCCCCGTATTTTGTTTGGGGAGTTGCAACGTGCCGAGAACACCGCAGCGAAACGAATGGTGTGCACTCTGCTTAAAAAATACGCTGGTCGATTAACCGTCTTGATGGAGCAGGGCAAAGCCGATGGGGTCATTGATTCAGAGGTTGAAACCGCCTCTGCGGTGATCGTATTTATCGGTACGTTGCAGGGCTTAATTATGCAGTCGCTGCTGGCTGGAGAGGTGGAGCGGATTGCTCGTGATGCGCCGGGTGTGTTTGAAATCTATCTGCGAGGGATTCGGTCCAGCCTGTGAAACAGTTATTACAAAAACCGCTCATTCCAGCCGTTATCGTGCTGGCAGCCCTGCTGTTTGTGTTGTATCAGGTAATGACAAGGCCGCCGATTGAGCATGAGCAGTCATCATTCCCCACACGTAGCGTAGAAGTGATTAGGGTTCAGAAATTACCTTTCAGTAGTCGTGCCATCGGCTATGGTAATGTTGAGCCTGCGGTTTTGTTAAAGGCAAAGACCGAGGTGAGCGGGAAGGTCAGCTATATTCATCCTGCGTTGAAACAGGGCGCGAGCCTGCCCAAAGGTACGTTGGTATTAAGCATCGAGCCGACTACCTTCGAATTTACATTGGCGCAAAGCAAGGCGGGATTAGAAGGCAATCAGTCATTCTTCAAGCAATTGGAAGTGGAAGAGTTAAGTACGCGACGCTCGCTCGACATTGCCAAGCTAAATTTGCAAAACGGTGAAAAGGAGTTGGCGCGGTTGCTGCAAATCTGGGATAAACGACTGATTGCTCGTTCAGCCGTCGATGCGGAAGAGCAAAAGGTATTACAGCTGCGCCAGCAGGTGGAAGAGTTACAGGGAAAGCTAGCCAGTTTTAGCAGCCGTAAGTCCGCGACAAAGTCCCAAATTCAGCAGGCCAAAACACAGCTGGCGCAGAGTCAGGATACCCTGGGTCGAACCGAAATTCGTTTACCCTTCGATGCACGTATCGGCAAGGTGTCGGTCGAACAGGATGAATTTGTCGCGATCGGCAATCAGCTGTTTGAAGCCTTGGGCACACAGGCGGTAGAAATTAATGCGCAGCTGCCCATTAGCCAATTTTATCCGCTGGTCATGGAGCTTGAGCAACGCCAAATTAATCTACAAACCCCGGCCGCGTTTGAGACGATTGTGTCAAAAATTCAATTACAGGCACAGGTCAGTTTGGTTAAGAACGACTGGAACCAAGCAACGTGGCGCGGCGAGTTGCTGCGGATCGGTGAGTCAATTGATCCCGATCGGGATACCATAGGGCTGGTCGTGGTGGTGAATAATCCTTACCAGGATGTGATTCCCGGTATCCGCCCGCCCCTGTTAAAAGGCATGTATGCTGCCGTTGAGTTTTCCTCGCCATTGCGCGAGATGTTAGTCATTCCAAGAAAGGCCCTGCACCAGGGGCGTGTTTATGTGGCCAATGCCGATAATCGACTGGAAATTCGCCCCGTTAGCATTCTTCATAAGCAGGGCCCTTTGGTGGTGATTGATCAAGGTCTAGCGGAGGGTGAAAAAATTATCATCACAGATGTGATTCCGGTGATTGAAGGGTTACCGCTTGCCCCTGTCGTTGCGACTGATTATGAAAGGCAGTTGGCGCAACAGGCGCGCGGAAATGCCCATGCCAAACTGCGCGTGCTCGATCAGATTGAGGAAAACCAGGAACCTACCGAGACAGCTAATCAGAATGAGAGAAAAGCGGCAGCTGAAGCAGTAATCGAAGGTTCCGCGGAATGATCCGCTTTTTTACCAAGCACCCCACGCTCAGTAATATCCTGATGATAGCGATCATCGCTATTGGTTTTTATTCGCTCAGCGAACTGAACAAAG
Organism: Pseudomonadales bacterium; assembly: GCA_024234615.1. Classification (NCBI taxonomy): domain Bacteria; kingdom Pseudomonadati; phylum Pseudomonadota; class Gammaproteobacteria; order Pseudomonadales; species Pseudomonadales bacterium. The sequence goes on along the minus strand of JACKNY010000001.1, from coordinate 2,023,721 downwards.
AATCCTTCCCACTATTGAAACCGAGTAGGGTGCAGGTCACGGTCGCTTACCCTGGCGCCAGTCCGATCGACGTCGAAGACGGTATTTGTAATCCGCTCGAGGACGCCACCGATGGCATCAGTTTTTTAAACGAGCAGGAATGCGATGCTCGCGACAATCTGGCAATTTTCACCTTGGAGATGCAGGAGGCCGGCGATATACGAACCTTCACCGATGATATTAAGACTGCCATCGATGCCATCCAAAACTTCCCGGAGCAGAGTGAAGATCCGGTTATTCAACAGCTGGGCAGAATTAACCCGGTGGCTAATATTGCGATCACTTCGGATAACTTAACGACGCCCGAATTAAAAGCCTTGGCGGAACACTACCGTGACCGCCTGATCAGCATGCCTGAGATCCCCATTGTGAGCATGGATGGTTTCTCAGACCATCAACTGCAGGTATTGATACGCCCAGATATTCAACAAAAGTATGGCTTAGGTGTCGAGGATGTCGCCAAGCTGATCGCAGCTCAGGCACTGGATTTGCCCGCTGGCACCCTGGAATCTACGCAAACCTACTATCAGATTCACTTTGATAATACCCGCAGAACAGCTGAGGAACTGGCCAAACTGGTAATTCTCAGCACCCCGGAAAGGGGTGAAATCAGTTTGGGTGATATTGCCAGAATTGAGGATAAATTTGAAAAAGCAGAGGACCGCATTGAGCTAAACGGTAAGCCGGCGGCACTGCTGAAGATTAGTAAAAATACCATCGATGACACCTTGAAAGTGGCCGATGCTCTGACTGAGTTTGTGCATCGGGAGAACAGGATACTTCCCGAGGGGACAAGGTTAACGCTGGTCAATGACACCTCTACCTCGGTGCGGGATCGTTTAAACCTGCTCATAACGAACGGTTGGCAGGGGCTGATCTTGGCAACCGCGATGCTCTTGCTGTTTTTCTCCTGGCGCTATACTTTCTGGATTGCCCTGGGGTTGCCGGTCTCCTTTTTAGGTGGTCTGGCACTGATGGTCGTGTTCGGTGTGAGCATCAATATGATCTCAATGGTCGCCTTGCTGATGGCGATAGGGATATTAATGGATGACGCCATCGTCCTGTCTGAAAATATCGATCAGGAATACCGTAAAGGCAAAGCGCCGCTCGATGCCGCCATTGATGGCACCCGCAAGGTTTTTCGTGGTGTTTTTTCCTCCTATCTCACATCCGCCTTTCTATTTGGCAGCCTGCTGCTAATGAAAGGCGACTTGGGTCAAGTGTTGGGAGTATTACCCGTCGTCTTGCTATCGGTGTTAACCATTAGTTTGATTGAGGCTTTTTTGGTCTTACCGCACCACCTGAAACATACGCTGACACATCAGCGGGAAAAGGCTCCAGCGAAATGGCGCGAACAGTTTGAAGCGCGTTTTCAGCGCTTGACCCACAAAGTGGGCAATGCCGCTCATTTCGCTATTAAGTATCGCTACCTGACGGTGAGTATCGCGCTGGCAATGCTTATTTTTTCGATCGGTCTGATGGCGACAGGAACCATAAAATTTAAAGCCTTTCCTGACCTGGAAGGAAATACGCTGGAAGCCCGAGTGTTACTTGCGCAAGGCACACCCTTGTTGGAAACGGAAAGAGTAGTGGACAAATTGCTGGATGCGTTGCAACAAACCAATACGACGCTGAGCGAAACGGAGTCCCAGCCACTGGTGAAAAATATACAGCTAAGCTATGGTCAGCATGCGGATGTACCGGAAAATGGCACACATTTAGCCACCCTGAGTATCGATCTGCTCAATACTGAATCACGTAAAACCAAGATTTCATCGCTGATTCAGTTATGGCAGAAAAACACCGGTTCGTTACCCGATGTGCTGAGTATTCAATACAAAGAACCCCGATCAGGACCAGCCGGCCGCGCGATCCATATCCGATTAAGTGGTCAGGATTTAGAGCGGCTTTCCAGCGCATCCTGGGAGGTACAGAACTGGCTACGTGGCTATCGTGGCGTCTATAACCTGTTGGATGACCTGCGTCCGGGCAAACCCCAGTACAGCATCAAACTGAAACCCGGTGCGCTGGCTGCCGGAGTGGATTCGCGCAGCGTTGCATCACAGCTGCGTTCAGCCTACCTTGAAGTGGAGATTAGCGAGATTTATCGCGGACGAGAAGCCTATGAAATAGTGGCGAAGCTGGATAGCCAGCAACCGCACGAGCTGCGTGATTTCGACAACTTCAAAGTGTTTGCCAAAAATAGTCGTGAAATTCCCCTATCCAGTATCGCCGAGATTAGAGAGGAGCGGGAGTTTTCCCGAATCGGGCGCATCAATCATCAGCGCACCGTCAATATCTACGGCGACGTGGATTCAGAGCTTGCCAACACTGGCGAGGTCATTACCGGTTTACAAAAACACTTTCTGGCCACTGTGCAGGAACGCTACCCGGATATTACCTTTACCTTCAAAGGCGAAGTGGAAAACGGCACGGAAACACAACAATCCATATTGCGGGGGTTCGGGTTGGGAGCCTTTGGCGTTTTTCTCTTGCTCAGCCTGCAGTTTGGTAATTACCGCGAACCGCTTATTGTAATGACCAATATTCCGCTCGCCCTCATTGGTGCGATCTGGGGGCATTTGCTGATGGGGTTGGACTTTACCCTGCCTAGCATGATCGGTTTTGTTTCCCTTGCGGGCGTGGTGGTCAACGACTCTATCTTGCTGGTGGAATTTGTCAAAATTCGGGCCGAGGAAGGACTGGTGTTTCACGAGGCTGCACAGCAAGCGGTACTGGATCGATTTCGGGCGATATTCCTGACCTCCGTTACTACTGTTGCGGGCATGGCTCCATTACTGTTTGAAACCAGCAGTCAGGCGCTTATCCTGGTGCCGCTTGTCACCAGTATCGTGTTTGGCATGCTGACATCAACATTATTGATCATGCTGGTGCTGCCGGCCATGTATGCCATCATGGAAGATTTGGGTTTTATCAAGCAGGCGGCTGAGTCTGAGACGGTAAATGTTTAGCTGTCGTGGATGCCTTGGCTTTTCACGGTTTAGCGCTATTCCAGTTCTCTGCTGCCGAATTTCCTTGGATCGCCCTCATATCCGAGAGCTTTCCAATTGAGTCGTCCTTTTTCTGCGTGACAATCATGGCACTCAAGCGATTGCTCTTTAGGAACAACCATATGAGTAATCTGCCAATACATTTTCGTTTGGATAAAGTCGTGTTTACCGCTGTAGGGCAGAGCCACGGTCGCCATACCATCGGTGATGGCTTTGTTCCAATCGAAGTGTTGCCAATACCCACCGACTAAATTTGGCACCACCAGGTATTGGTTAAGGGCATCATAGGGCTGCTTGCCCTCCATCACTTTGAAAGGAAAGATTCTGGCATCCACATCCTTGATTGTGCCGATGGGACGGGACAAATAAACAGGTTGATTGGGATCAATTTTATCGCCAAGGATGTAGCGATTTGAACTGCCGTTGTACCATGCGTAGACAGGTGTGATGTTTTTTCCCCACTTGATTTCGCCCTTGTTTTTTGCGTAAAGATCCATACCGTATTGGTCTTTTTCCGGTTTACGATCTGCACCAGCGCTGGACCAATCGCCCCAAATTTTTGTCGGCTGATCCTTTGCGAAGCTCGGAATATGACAAGTCTGACAGGCCACGCTAAGGGCATGCTGGTCTAGCGTTGAACGGTTATGGGGTTTACCGCTGTGACAGCCCGCACACTCGACGCGTTTACCCGCCCCGGTTGATACCGACATAGCCTGTCCGGGAATCTGATGGCGCTTTGTCTGATGGCAGGATTGGCAAGACATATCCAAGCCATCCACACCCATGTGAACATCATAGTCCCGTGACGGATTGATTAGCGAAGTATCAAGATCGCCATGTTTGATATGGTCGCCACCACCGCCAAAAAAGTGGCAGGAGCCACAGGTTTTTCTGCTCGTACGACCTACATGTTTAGCGACTTTTTCCAGGTCAACCCCTGCGGTTGGGATGCCGGCCCCTTTCGGATCTTTGCTGTAGAGCTCAGTGGTGTCGTGGCAGACGAGACAGTCTATATTTTCAATATTGTTAAAATCAAAGGCTGCATTTTTCCAACCATATCCGGTATGACAACTGGTGCATCCCGCCCAATTGGAAGACACAGCTATACAAAAATTGTTGATGCTGTTTTTTTTACCTAGAGCGACAGTTGCCTTGTGGGCAGGGATATAATGCTCGGCGGACCAGGTCCAGTGAACGTCCTTGATAAAATCAGTAGCTTCCTGTTTGTGGCATTTAAGGCAAGCGCGGGTGACATCTGAGCCTTGTTCGAACGGGCCTTCAATTCGATGCAAGTGGCTAGGCTCTGCTTGGCTGCTATTTATTTCAATGGTCGTAGTGAGGAAAATTAATAGAAAAATCAACAGATTATTCATTAGATAACAATCCCGCAGTTGTCATAGCATCAGGCTATCCGTCTCAGCAGTGTAGGCGAGGGAAGCCCGGTAATCCTGATCTATACCTGATTCCGTCTCAATAAACATCCTATCGTTCAGCATTATCCGCTGGCTTTTCACTCAGTATCTTTCGACCGGAAAACATTGCAGATACCAGGCTGCCGCCCTCGCGTAACTCAGTCACCACCACTGCTAGAATATGAATCACAGCGAATATAAGCAGCACATAGAAACCGTAATAATGAACGGTAATGAAGGGTTTGCGAAAGGCGCGCATCGCTTCGTAAGCGACCTTGTCATAGGTTTCCGGCGCATAGGGAAGCAACAGCGCCGGATCAACTTCTGCGGCGGCTACCCAGTTTGCGATCCATGAACCGATGGGCGGATAAAACAGATCCGTGCCCGTCAGTACCAGACCAGTGATGGCCTGTATCACCAACATGAGGAGTAGACAGGTAACTGCAATTCGGCCAAGCGGATTGTGTCCGATAAATTGGCGCGGCCGACCCGCAATAAAATCGGAGATATAGCGACCTAACTCCGTTAAGTAACCACTCCCGCCAGGCAGAATCGCGCGCCAGCGCGCATGCGCTCCACCAATGAAAGCCCAAATCAGTCGCCACAACAGATTTAGCGCAAACACATAACCAATCCAGACATGTACGGTTTTTAGCAGAATTTTACCGTCGTTAGTAACGCCGAGCGCCTTATCGTTAAGAATAGCAACACCGACGGCGATCAGTCCCAGAATACATAACAGATTGAGCCAATGAAACCAGCGTACACTGGCATCCCAGACGGGATAAACTTTTAGGTCGTTCATAAAGAGATTCCTTGTCCAGTTGATTAATCAAAGGCACCTTAGCTTATTAAAATCTTTCGGTAGGTGGTAGGTAATGACAAATATCAACTTTTCCGATAAAGCCTCTATCAGAACTTCAGGTTGACCTCCGCATACTTATCCGGAACTAACCGCTGCCGCTAAAATTGACTTCAACCTTTCGGCGTTTAACGGGTGAAAAGGGGGGCGAGGTCTGGTAGCATTTCGTCACTGCGGATAGTTCCGGATAAGAGCGTAAGAACCCTTAAATTGCTTTGTCAGTAACCCACTGTATTATTTAATAACTTAATCTGTTCAGGCACATTATTATGTCTCGTCAGGTCGCTTACGGTTCCAGCGCTAACAATCCGGATCTGATACTGGACGCTGGCAAAAATGATGTTGGACAGATCGTGGGAATTCGTGGCGGCGTTGTCGATGTAAAGTTTCCGACAACCTCTCCTCGCATTCACGATCTTATCCGCGCCGGTACTCTGGCACTGGAAGTCACCTCGTTGCTCGAGAATGGAGCAGTTCGCTGCATGGCACTGGCACCTGTGCGTGGGCTTGGACTGGGAATGCCTGTGCTGACTACCGGTGCGCCGATTCAGGTACCGGTGGGCGATGCTGTGCTGGGGCGGATGCTCAACGTGTTTGGTGAACCCATTGATGGTAAACCGGCCCCTGCCACCACGGTGCGACGCTCCATTCATCAGCCCGCTCCGGCGCTGCAAGATCGGGTGATACACAGCGGCATTCTGGAAACTGGTATCAAGGCGATCGATTTATTATCGCCCATCGAACGCGGCGGCAAAACCGGGCTGTTCGGCGGCGCCGGGGTAGGCAAAACCGTGTTGATCACCGAACTGATCAACAACACGGTTCAGCACTATCAAGGCGTCAGCCTGTTCTGCGGTATTGGTGAACGCTCGCGAGAAGCTGAGGAGCTGTATCGCGAGATGGGCGACGCCGGTGTGCGGGACAAAACGGTCATGCTGTTCGGGCAGATGAACGAAGCCCCGGGTGTACGGTTTCTGGTGGGTAAAACCGCGCTTACTATGGCGGAGTATTTCCGTGACGACCAGCAGCAGGATGTGCTGTTGCTTATCGACAATATTTTCCGCTTCGTACAGGCGGGCTCGGAGGTCTCAGGGCTAATGGGGCGTATGCCTTCCCGGGTTGGCTACCAACCCACACTGGCCACCGAACTGGCCACACTGCAAGAGCGCATCACCTCTACCCGTAACGGAGCGATCACCTCCATTCAGGCCGTCTATGTGCCGGCGGATGATTTCACCGACCCCGCAGCAGCACATATTTTCTCGCATCTTTCGGCCTCTGTAGTACTTTCGCGCAAGCGCGCCAGTGAAGGCCTCTACCCTGCAGTCGACCCGCTTGGCTCCGCCTCCGTGATGCTGACACCTGCCATTGTTGGCCAGCGCCATTACGACATTGCCCGGGCCGTACGGCGCACCCTGGCCGAGTACGAAGATCTGCGTGACATTATTGCGATGCTGGGCATGGAGGAGTTATCAGCCGTAGACCGCACCACCGTGGCCCGGGCGCGGCGGCTTGAACGCTTTCTCACACAACCGTTTTTCACCGTTGGTGCGCTGACTGGCGACAGCGGCAGGCGCGTGTCCATCAAAGACACTCTGGATGGCTGCGAAACTATCCTGAACCAGACCGAATTCCACGATAACGAAACCGACTATTACATGATTGGTTCGCTGAAGGATCTGGAGAAACAATCATGAGTCTTGCCGACACCATGCAGGTAACGCTGCGGCTGCCAACCCACAAGCTGTTTGAAGGCGACGTGCATCGATTATTTGCCACTGCCCAGAACGGCGCTTTCGGCATGCTACCAAATCATACCGACTTCGTTACAGCGCTGGTGCCCTCGGTGCTGATTCTCACAGCAACAGATGGCACGGAACTATTTTTTGGCGTTGACGAGGGCGTGCTGATGAAAAAAGGCCATCAGGTAGACATCGCAATACGCCGCGGTGTTCAAGGCCAGGATCTCGATTCTCTGAACGAAACCATACAGGACGCGTTTATCGAAGTTGATGAAGAAGAGCGGGTAGCCCGGTCGGCGCTGTCACGGCTTGAAGCGGGCATAGTCCGGCGTTTTGGCGACTTGCGAAAACCAACGATATGAGCTCGAAAAATGATCGCTCTGCAGAACACATTCGCCGCAGTGCCGAGCGCATGAAACGTGCGCTCAGTGAGCCCGACGTAAGCCCTCTGCGGGGACTGGGCGCTTTCGGGATTATCGGCTGGTCGATCGCAGTGCCTACAGTGGGTGGTGCATTCCTGGGATTATGGCTGAACAGGGTGGTGCCACAGAACTTTTCCTGGCCCATTGCTTTGATCCTGGGCGGCGTAGTCGTCGGTGGCATTATTGCCTGGAACTGGATCGACAAAGAAGGGCCGAATCACAAGGGAGATAAAGGGTGATAACGGTAGATTGGCAAGCACTACTGCTGGGATTTTCATTGGGTTTATCCGTCAGCACGTTATTCTTTATGGGGCTGGCTTGGGGGATGCAACGTGCCTTGGGCTCTGATCAGCCAGGGCTCTGGCTGATGGCCAGCTCTTTATGCCGGATTACGATATTGCTGGCTGTTGGTTTTCTGGTAACCGCTGCTACTGAAAGTAGCTGGGCAGTGGCCGGCTACGCGCTTGCGTTTTTCCTGGTTCGGCTGGTTGCTGTACTCTGGGCCAGAGTAAAAAGAACGCCCGTCACCGCCACCGAGGAGGGCGTATAATGCAACTTACCCCCGATGATATTATTGTTTTCACGCTGGCAGGCTGGGAAGTCAACGCCACCATTGTCAACACCTGGATCGTGATGGCGCTGCTGGTGGGAATTTCCATGCTGATTACCCGTAACCTGCGCGCTGATGTACCGCCAAACCGCTGGCGCACGGCGCTGGAAGTGGTCGTGAAGCTGATTCAAGACCAAATCGAAGAGGTAACCCGGAACTCAGCACGCCACGTGATGTACTTTGCCGGCACACTGTTCCTGTTTATCGCATTCGCAAACTTAATGCTGGTCATACCGGGGTTTTCGCCACCCACCTCTTCGTTATCTACTACCGTTGCACTAGCGTTGTCTGTACTGGTAGCAGTGCCGGTGTTCGGGATTGCCAGCGGTGGCGTAGGGCACTACCTAAAGACCTTTATTGAGCCATCGGTCATCATGCTGCCATTCAATATCATCGGTGAATTCTCCCGGGGCATATCACTGGCCATTCGCCTTTACGGTAACGTGATGAGCGGTGCCGTTATCGCAGCCATACTGCTTACTGTCGCACCGTTTTTCTTCCCGGTGGTCATGGACATGCTTGGATTATTAACCGGCATGATCCAAGCGTACATCTTCGCCAATCTTGCTACCGTTTACATCTCATCTGCTACGGCAGACCCAAACCCTTCATCTCCACAGCACGAGGATAAACCATGACCGATCTTGCCATGATTGCGGCCATTTCGATTTTTACCGCAGGCTTTACCATCGCCATCGGCGCTATTGGCCCCGCTCTAGGCGAGGGACGGGCAGCCGCAGCCGCGATTGCCGCCATCGCCCAGCAACCGGATGCAGCCCCGACCTTGTCCCGGACGCTATTTGTGAGTCTGGCGATGATTGAATCCACTGCCATTTACTGTTTTGTAGTGGCCATGATTCTCATTTTCGCCAATCCATTCTGGGACGCAATGCAGGCTACCGCAGGAGGCTAGAACAGATCATGTCCATTGACTGGGTTACTGTTATCGCGCAGATCGCCAACTTCCTGGTGCTGGTCTGGCTGCTTAAACGCTTTCTTTACCGCCCGATCCTTGATGGCATTGATGCCCGCGAAGCTGAAATAACCCGCCGTATGGCCGAAGCCGGAGAGGCAGAGAAAAAAGCGCAGGCGGCCGAAGCGACATATCTCCAGCAGCAAAAACAGCTGCTGTCTGACCAGGATGCCGTGATAGCACGGGCGCTCCGAGATTCGGAAAACCAGCGTGATACATTACTGGCCGATGCCCGCGCCAAACTTGAGCAAGAGCAGAAAGACTGGCACAAACATCTTGAGCGTGAGCGCCAGAAGTTCACCACACAACTACAGCGAGCCGGAGAAGAGACTCTGCTGGAGCTGACCCGCAAAGCGCTGCGCGATCTCGCGGATGAATCACTGGAAGAAGCCATCGTTCGTCATGTCAGCACGCGACTGCGTCCGATTGCGAGCGAGCTTGCAGGTGCCGCTGGTGACAGCACAGAGGCGGTAGCGACCACCCGCGATAGTTTGCCGGAAGCGGCACAGGCACTGCTGCAGGCCGATATCAAAAGCCTGTTGCCAGGTATGACCCTGCGCTGTGAAACCGATTCCAAGCAGGCGCCGGGACTGGTCCTCCGGGTTGGCGGAGCTCAGGTAGCCTGGACAGTCGACAGCTACACCGAAGAGTTCGATGCGCTGTTAAGCGAACGCATGGCTGCCGGTGCTTCCGGGCGGATTCAGTCCGCTGAGGGGTAAACCCGAATGTACACAAAAAAGCTGGGTAAAACATGATGATCGAAACGCCTTCAGCCGAGCAATTCGAGGTATGGCGGGAGGCCCTGCTGGCAACGCCTGCGCCCACCCCGGTAGTGACAGAAGTCGGCAAAGTGACTGAAGTGGGTGACGGTGTTGTGATCGTTACCGGCCTTGCCCGAGCACTGGCGGATGAGCTGCTGGTGTTTGAGAGCGGCGTGCGCGGCATAGTGCTGGATCTGGAGCCTGGCCGACTTGGTGTGATCCTGCTGGGGCCTTCCGAGCTCATTACCCTGGGCGAGGATGTCCGCCGCACACGTAAGGTGGTAAGTGTGCCGGTTGGTGCCGCACTGCTGGGGCGCGTGGTCGATGCCATGGGCCGCCCGAGAGACGGACTGGGGGCTATCGCGGCAGTGGCCGAGCACCCCATTGAGGCGGAAGCGCCGGGCATTCTCAGTCGCTCAGCCATTTTCCGACCGCTGGCAACCGGCATCAAGGCTATCGATGCCGCTGTACCCGTGGGCCTGGGCCAACGTGAGCTGATCATCGGTGATCGTCAGAGCGGTAAAACCTCCCTCGCTATAGACACTATACTCAATCAGGCGCGCTCAGAAGTTACCTGTATCTATTGCGCCATTGGTCAGCGTGGCGATGCCGTTTCCCGGGTAATTGCCGCGCTGAAAAAAGGCAACATGATGGCCCGTAGCGTGGTAATGTCAGCCGGTGATGAAGAGACCCCGGGGTTGGCCTATATCGCGCCTTATGCCGCTATGGCTATGGCCGAGTATTTTTCCGATCAGGGTCGGGATGTGCTGGTGATTTTTGATGACCTGACGCACCACGCTCGCTCCTACCGTGAGCTGTCACTGCTGTTGCGCCGGCCACCAGGGCGTGAGGCTTTTCCCGGTGATATCTTTTACGTTCATGCCCGCCTGCTGGAGCGGGCTGGCCAGTTTACCCAGGAAGCTGGCGGCGGTTCGATTACCGCTTTACCGGTGGTGGAAACCCAGGCCGAGAATCTCGCGGCTTATATTCCCACCAACCTGATCTCCATTACGGATGGCCAGATTTACCTGTCGCCACGGCTGGTGCGTAAAAACCAGTTTCCGGCCGTTGATCTGGGTTTGTCTGTCTCTCGGGTAGGCGGTAAAGCTCAAAGCCGGGCTCTGCGGGAAGTGGCCGGTAACCTGCGGGTTACGCTGTCTCAGTTTGAAGAGCTGGAGGATTTTGCGCGCTTCGGCACACGACTGGATGACGTCACGCGCGCGCGCCTCACCCGGGGTGCAGCCGTTCGCACCGCACTGCGCCAGGCCGAGCGTGATCCGATGCCCGCCGCGGAGCAACTGGCGGTTTTGATTGCGGCACTTGAAGGTCTATTCGATGCTTTGTCAGAGCAACAACTGACCGATATCATGGTCCGCATTCGTGCCGCTGTGCAGAATCAGTTACAGGTCATCGACGAACGTATCAGTGATAACAAAGGATTGAACGAGGAAGACCGGGCGCTGATTATCACGACCGCACGCAATGCGCTTGCTGCAAGTCGTTCTGCCACCACCTCCAATCCAGACGAGGTCAGCCATGGCCCAGACGCTTGAGACGCTTTCCCGACACAGCGACACTCTGACCAGCATTCGTGGTATTGTCCACACCATGAAAACCCTGTCTGCGATTAATGCTGCACCCTATGAGCACGCCGCCCGTGCGATCGAAGCCTTTCACCAGACCATACTCCAGGGGTTCGCTGCCTTCGCATACCGAACCGGCGAGATCGCTCTGCGCCAGGATGACGCGCTTGAGCATCTGACCATTGTGTTCGGCTCTGATCATGGCCTCTGTGGCAATTACAACGAGATTCTTGCGGAGGTGGTAAAGCAACATTTCCAGGTACAAACCACCAGTAAACAATGCCTACTCTGCATTGGTGCGCAGATGAACGATGCTCTGGATGATCAGGGCCTGACGCCCGCAGCCATCCTGTTACCGCCAGCATCTGCCGAAGGCATCGGCCGCCTTGCCGGCGATATCGTCACCCGGATCGATCATTTCAGTCAGGGCCAACCGCTGCATCATCTAGCCGTTACTCTGGCGTTTACCCAACGCGGCGATCAAGGCCTGCGTGAACCGGTGACTCTCAGGCTTCTGCCACTCGAACCTGAGTTGCTGCAGCGGGAGAAACACTGGGATTCACGCTCGTTGCCAGACTACAGCATGGCTGCGGACACCTTGCTGTCATCACTGATTCGCAGCCATATCTTTGCTAGCGTCTTCCGCGCTTCGGCAGAAGCCATGGTCACCGAAAATTCTGCTCGGCTGGCGCTGATGCAGCAGGCCGAACAGTCGGTGGATGAACGCATTGAAGATGTGCAGGGTGAATTAAGATCGGTACGGCAAACCGACATCACCACCGAACTGATGGATGTAATCATCGGTTTTGAGGCATTGAAAAAACCACGAAAACAGCATAGTCCGGGATAATTCGAGCGATGCCCGGAGCCAGTCTGTAGGCCTCCAGATGCCTTTTGGCTTGTTCCCTGCGTCCGCCACGCTACGCCCGTATTTTGACGGTACGTTAAAATAATGCTTATAGGTATGACAGTATTAATCCGGTGTCTCGTCCTGAAATGTGTTTACACATTGAGGACTTTAATATGACTAATACTCCCCCTTCCGGTCGAAAACGCACTCAGCGTGATTATAATCTGGGCTTTAAATTGGCGGTGGTTGAGCAGATAGAAAAAGGCGAAATGACCTATAAACAGGCTCAGAAGGCCTACGGTATCCAGGGGCGGAGCACGGTACTGGTTTGGCTTAGAAAACATGGTAAATTAGATTGGTCAATCCCCACTGAGTTACCCATGAGCCAATCCAAAGAAACTCCCGCACAACAAATCAAACGCCTGGAAAAAGAACTGGAAGATGAGCGCCTTCGTATCCTTGTTCTTGAGGGTATGGTGGATATTAAGCATCATATTCAGCCTTCGATGACGGATGGTTATGATTGTTATCAGAATGCATTGGCTGAACGCGTCAACGGCATTTTAAAACAGGAGTTTTTACTTTATCGCTGTAAAACGTTTGAAGATCTAAGGGTGTTAGTGGCAGAATCCATCGACACCTATAATCGATTGAGGCCGCACTTGAGCCTTGGCATGAAAACACCAGAAGAAGTGCATAAAAAAGCCGGTTGCGAATGGCAACCGGCTTAATCAAAACCGTCAACGTATTTTAGGACGGGACAGAGACGGTACATCCTAAAATAGCTTCCACTGTGGACGCCGCCGCACTGTGCAAAATGGCTGATCGCGGGTAAATCACTGGTGGTATGCTCGACGGACCGCTTGCCTTTGACAATGCTATTTCAAAAACAGCCGCTGAGACCAAGGGCATTGTCTCTGCTGTTGCCGGTGATGCCGATATTCTGGTGGCACCGGATCTTGAAGCCGGCAACATGATCGCAAAACAGCTGGTCTATCTGGCTGGTGCGGATTCTGCCGGTATCGTGCTGGGTGCCCGGGTGCCGATTATCCTGACCAGCCGGGCAGACGGTACGCTTTCACGGTTGGCCTCCTGTGCGCTGGCGCAGCTTTACATTGATAATACGATGAAAATGAGATCATGACTGACACTATCCTGGTACTTAACGCCGGTTCATCCAGCATCAAGTTTGCGCTCTATGCTTCGATGGGGATTGGTCAGCCACCGCTGATTAGTGGCAAGATTACAAGTATCGGACGCGCCCCGGAATTTATTGTTAGTGATTCCAGGGGGAATGCTCTGGCAGAGAGCGGTCTGGGGACGATTGAAAAATCTGCCACCCATGGCGAGTTGACGCTTCGATTTCTGGATTGGCTTAAGCGTCATGATCAGGGAACCCGGCTCGTTGCCGTCGGCCATCGAGTGGTTCATGGTGGCCGTAACTTCACTGGCCCGGTTGTGATCAGTACAGAGGTTGTGGAGGAACTGGAACAGCTGGCATCACTTGCTCCGCTGCACCAACCCCACAATCTGGCGGCGATCAGGGCCATTTCCGACTGGGCTCCCGGGCTCGCCCAGGTCGCTTGTTTTGATACCAGTTTTCACCGCAGCCAGCCGCGCCTTGCACAGCTGTTTGCCCTGCCACGGGCGTTAAGCGAAGAGGGTGTGATCCGGTACGGCTTTCATGGTATTTCCTATCAATACATAGCCAGCCAGTTACCGGATTATCTTGGTGCGCGGGCTGATGGCCGGGTCGTGGTGGCCCATCTGGGTAACGGCGCCAGCATGTGCGCACTGAAACAACGCCGCAGTATTGCCAGTAGTATGGGCTTTACTGCGCTAGATGGGCTGATGATGGGGCAACGCTGTGGTTCGCTCGATGCCGGAGTTGTATTGTACTTGCTGCAAAATCAAGGCATGAGTGTCGACGAGGTGCAGCACCTGCTCTATCACCAGTCCGGTTTACTCGGCGTGTCCGGTATCAGCAATAACATGCAGGTACTACGGGAAAGTTCAGACCCCCGTGCCCGTGAAGCGATTGATCTGTTCTGTTATCGTGCTGCCTGTGAACTTGGCGCACTGATCATCGCATTACAGGGGCTCGACAGCATTGTGTTTACCGCCGGCATTGGAGAAAACGCCGCCGTGGTGCGCCAACTGATTTGTGATCATTTGACCTGGCTTGGCGTTGAGCTTGATCACGCTGCAAATGACGCCAACGCTAGCAGGATTAGCAGCCCGAACTCCAAAGTCGACGTGTTGGTTATACCAACCAACGAGGAGAGGGTTATTGCTGAAGCCACGCACGCACTGGTTGCTAATTCGAAGATTAGGCTGGGAGTAACCAGATGACCATTTCAGGACACATAGAAACATCAGCATAACTATTGTGTTCCCTCATACTTCATTAAAAATAGGCTGATAATTTGTTGATTGGAATCAATTTATGCAGCGGAAATCGGCCCATTTCTATCGCTAAGATAAAGGTTTTAGGCCGGAGCAGAAGCCTGTTTTGAGTAAAGAGAGGGTTGATGCTTTGTAAAAAGGCCAGTCCTCCTAGTAATCGGCTACCCGGCTGTAAAGGTAAATTTTAAGGCGCTTCGCGCCCTGTGGAGAAGTGATGACACGACGCACAAAAGTACTTATTCTTGGCGCTGGAACGGCGGGTCTAACCGCACTCAAGGAAGCGCAACGCTATACCGACGATATCATGCTTGTGAATGCCGGGCCTTATGGTACCACCTGCGCTCGGGTTGGCTGCATGCCCTCGAAAGCGCTGCTCGAAGTTGCGCATGCTGTTGGCCGGCGTGACTGGCTTGCGCAGGTCGGCGTCGGCGGTACTGACGCACTCGCGGTCGATCTGCCGATGGTGATGGCGCATGTGCGGGTGCTGCGCGACCGTTTCATAGCAGGCCCCATCGAACTCGCCAAATCTCTGGGTGAGTGCAGCATTCACGGCAAAGCAACATTTCTCGATCCTCACACGGTCGACGTTGAGGGCGTGCGTATTCAGGCTGAAACGATCATTATTGCGACGGGCACCCGTCCCTTCGTGCCCGATTCCTGGCGAGCTTTTGGATCGCGTGTCGTTACCTCCGACGAGGTGTTTGAACTGAAGGCTCCGAAGCGGCGAGTGGGTGTCGTGGGTCTTGGCCCGATCGGGCTTGAACTCGGTCAGGCGTTTGCGCAGCTGGGCTGCGAGGTGCATGCCTTTACGCGCGGACCACACGTCGCCGGCCTGCGCGATGAAGAGGTCAATGCCAGTCTGGTCGAGGTGCTTACGAAACAGATGACGGTGATTACTGAAGCTGATGTATCTCTTCATGAGGGCGGTGATCACATCATCGTTGAGGGCGGTAATCATCGCGCCGAAGTCGATTGGGTGCTCGCTTCGCTCGGTCGGCGGCCCAATATTGAAGGGCTCGGGCTGGAGTGTTTGGGCGTGGAGCTGGATAGCAGAGGGATGCCGGTTTTTGATGCGGCGACACTGCGGGTAGGTGATTTACCGATCTATATCGCTGGTGACGTGAATGGCCAGCGGCCGCTGTTGCATGAGGCCGCCGACGAGGGTCGTATTGCCGCCTATCACGCGCTTCACCCCGAAGCCGAATGCCTCTCACGACGTGCGCCTTTGGGCATTGTATTCACAGAACCTGGCGTAGGACATGCCGGACAGACCTCCCGCGCGCTCGACGAGGCAGGAGTTGATTTTGTCACCGGCTCTACGCGTTTCAACAAGCAGGGGCGTGCGCTTACGGCGGGGCGTAATTACGGTACGCTCAAGGTTTATGCGGATGCGCACGATGGACGACTACTGGGGGTTGAAATGGTGGCGCCAGACGCGGAACACATGACACAGCTGCTGGCCTGGTCAATCCAACAAAGGCTGACTCTCGATCAGTTATTGCAGATGCCCTTTTATCACCCCACGGTGGAGGAAGGCTTGCGCAGCGCACTGCAGTCAGCGCGACGTGAGCTCGGGAAACGGCGCACACAACCTGATCTGCCACTGTGTCATGACCGCGTCGATTGGGCTTTGGGTTAATCCTTTTGCGGCTCAGCACCCAATAGACGCTAAAGTGCCTATCGACCGCGAGGGGTATGTGGGCTAGTATGTGCCTCTCTTTTCATGCGTTATAAGGTTTTTGTCAGTTATGCAAATTGCACTCAACTGTCCATCATGCCGTTATAGCTGTGAATCAATTCGCGCGCATGTGGGAAAAGTTATTCTTTCCAGGATTATAGATGGTCTGCATTCTAATTAAATCCGGAGCCGCTTTAATCGGCAATAAACTTAAATATGTGCGCGAATTCCAGGTTGGCAAAATTTAGTTATGATTTCGACCATAAAGCAGCAATATTCATTGCGGCACTGGTCGGTATTGTTGCTGCGATTGTCGTTGTGGTGGTGTGGCAACTACTTAATGATCGTGCTCGTGAGCGGATTGATTCAGTCATAGACTATTCCGGACGTGTCGCTGAGCTGCTCATTAATGAAGATATTAATAATCGAATTTTAAGCCTGGATCGGCTCGCACAGCGTTGGA
Source organism: Pseudomonadales bacterium (assembly GCA_024234615.1). Taxonomy (NCBI): domain Bacteria; kingdom Pseudomonadati; phylum Pseudomonadota; class Gammaproteobacteria; order Pseudomonadales; species Pseudomonadales bacterium. The sequence goes on along the minus strand of JACKNY010000001.1, from coordinate 2,006,909 downwards.
ACGCTGCCGGGGGCACGCCGCGTCCTGTCTGGGAAGCGGATGCGGCAGGCTATCTGGAAGACATGCCGGGGTTTCAAGCGATTGAGTGGGCGGACGCCGACTTGCGCATACGTTGGGTTCTCCCTTTCACCGGGTCAACAGCAGAGCGGAGCCTTTTTAAAGGCCAACCGGAATCAGTGCGGTTGGCGTTGAAGGTAGCGCGCGAGCGTCGCGAGATGACCCTGTCTAAACCCTTTGAACTTCCGGAGGGCGGCGTTGCCATTGCGGCATTTACGCCGGTGGAGCGCGACCAGAAATTTGATGGCGTTATCGTTGGCGTATTGCATTTAGAAGCTTGGCTGGGTGATGTCTTCGCACGGCTGAAACACATGGAGCACAATGTGTATGTGTTCGTGGAGGGGCGTGAGGTGTATCGCAACGATCCTGCGCGGCGCTCAATTGATAGTGATTGGACGTCGCGTCACGATTTCAGAGTTCGCGGCATGAGCTGGAGCACGGTAGTGACGCCGACCAAGGAGTTTGTCTCCGCCGTTCACGCGCATGCATCGACATTGAATCTCATCGTTGGTTTGCTGATTAGTGCGCTTATAGCTGCCGTGGTCTATTTGGCGATAACGTCCAGGTTACGCGGGCAACAGCTTCAGAGCACCGCCGGCCAACTTGCCTCATTGCTTCAAAACTTGCCGGGTATGGCATATCGCTGTGTCAATCAGCCGGACTGGCCGATGGGGTTTGTTAGTGAGGGGTGTGAGCGGTTGTCGGGGCATTCGCGCAGCGATTTCCAGGAGCAGCGCGTGTTATGGGGCGAACTAATACATCCTCAAGACAGCGACCGCGTTTGGCGTTCAGTACAGCAATCCGTCGAGGCCAACAAAACAGTCGATATCGAATATCGCATCACCACAAAAAATAAAGAGGAGCGCTGGGTATGGGAGCGGGGGCGAATTGTCCCTTCGGAGCACAATCATGGGGTCTGCCTGGAGGGTTTGATTATCGATATTAGCGACCGAAAGCGCGCAGAAATTGCGTTGCTCGAGGCTCGCAAATTCTCTGAAGCGGTGATAGAAACCGCTGCCGAAGCGGTGATAACGACCGATGTTGAAGGCGAGGTGGAGACCATTAATCGAGCATCGCAGCAGATGTTTGGCTATCCGTTGGCGGAGCTTAAAGGGAAAACTTTCCACCTATTGATAACGCCAGAGTGCTGGGAAAAGTTTGATCAATATATCCGAGCACACACTCAGGAGGAAACGAGTGAGAAGAGGATAGGGAATGGCATTGAAGTTAGTGCGCGGCGAAAGAACGGTTTGATTTTTCCGATTCATCTATCCATCAGTAATGTGCGTTTCAACCCGGTTCAAAAATTTGTTGTCCTGATCAGAGATATTTCAAAGCAACGTGCCGCTGAAATTGAAGCCCGCCAGCACCGGGAGCATTTAGCCCATGTTGATCGTCTGAATATGCTCGGTGAAATGGCGGCGGGCATTGCCCATGAAATCAATCAGCCATTGACCACGATTTCGTTATTCGCGCAAACCGGGGCGCGGCTATACGAAAGTAAGAAATATGACCGTATTCCAGAAATTTTCGATAAGCTGAGTCAACACGCGCTGCGTGCCGGTGCAGTGATTGAGCGCATGCAAACAATGGCGCAACAGCGGGAAAGCACCAAAGAGATGGTCGATTGCAATCTGTTGGTGGATGAAATCGTTAAGCTGGCACAGGCGGAGGCGCATATTCGAGGCGTCGGTATTAGCGTTGAAACGGCTAGCGGGTTACCGAAGGTTGCCGTCGATGTTGTCCAGATACAGCAGGTCGTGCTCAATTTGCTACGCAATGGAATGGAGGCAATGCAAGAAATCAATTATCGTGGTGGCAACACGATTCGTTTGCAAACACGGCTGGTCGATAGCGGCGATATCGAAGTGGTTGTTATCGACAGCGGTTGCGGCGTTTCAGAAGAGGCCGCTAAGAATATGTTCACACCATTTGCGACGACTAAAAAATCTGGATTGGGCCTGGGATTATCTATCTGTCGTGCTATCATTGCGGCGCATGGAGGACAATTGGTCTTTCATAATAATCCACTCGGCGGTGCAACATTTCTTTTTACATTACCTGTCGTAGGGAGCGGAGATCAGGATGGATGACACGCAAACGGTTTTTGTCGTTGATGATGACGAGGGAGTCCGGGAGGGATTATCTATGTTGCTAGAGTCGGTGGGTCTAGCCTGTGAGACCTACGCGTCTTCGCTGGGGTTTTTGGATAAATTTGACCCCCTGCGAAGAGGCTGTTTGGTGCTCGATATTCGGATGCCGCGCATGACCGGGCTTGAGCTGCAGGAAAAACTTAATCAGCTCAAATCAGCCATCCCCATCATTTTTATTACCGGGCACGGCGATGTCCAAATGGCCGTCGAAGCAATGCGGCGCGGAGCGCTGGATTTTATTCGCAAGCCTTTCCGTGAACAGGAGCTTTTGGAGAGTATCAACGAAGCGCTGACGGTTGAAGCGGGCAAGCATAAACGGTTATTCGAAAGAAAGGCAATGTTGGATAAAATCGCGGCATTGTCTGACCGTGAGCGCGAGGTGTTTGAGCGCGTTGCGGACGGTGAGATGAATAAGGTGATCGCCATTGATTTAGGCATTAGCGAAAGAACGGTGGAGGTGCATCGTTCGCAGGTCATGAAGAAGCTGGGCGTGCGCACCTTGGCGCAACTCGTGCGCTTGAATATTGACGCATCCATGCCGCTGCGCGAAAGCGTATCCGGCGGTTCGCCTAAATAGCGCGTTGCATCTCTAGCCGTTTCCGCATTAGCTTATCTGCGCCTCTTGAATTGCTTTGTTGACGAGCGCCTGACAGAGACCGTCAACCCTGGCACCCATCAGGGTTATGATGTTCAGGATGTCGCTAATTTCCTCCGCGCAAGCGCCGGCGTGAATCGCGTTATACGTGTGGAAAGAAATCGCACCCTCATAACCGGCGATGACTGCTATGGTTAACGCGACAATTTCTTCAATTTTGTAGTCAAGTGCGCGACCGCAACTGTGTTGAGTTGAAGGTTGTCGCGTCTGCTGGACAGTGTTGTCGGTTGTAGCCGGTTCGTCAAAGCGATGACAGTTTGTTTGTCCTGTGCTCATGCCAATTTCTCTCCACTCAAGGCTAATTGTCGCCTCAAACAGTTTACGCCGCTTCGCAACGCGCATGTATTCTCAGCAAGCCGTACGGTGTGCTGAAAACTCCCGGTTGAATAGCTCCAGCGGTGATTCTAACCTGTGTCGGAGGTGCGCCATAAAGTGCGCCGCCATGGCTTCGTTAATGGCGCGATAATCATATGAGAGCGATAGGGGTAAGGTGCGGCGCACCAGTAACTCGCCATGACGTGCGACGACTTTATCGATATCCTGGGAGATACCCAGCACCGCCACTTCCGGCGCTTTTATAGTGGGGGAAAAGCCAGTGCCGCCGGCTCCGGTGAGGTTGGTTAAACTGAATGACGCGCCGGCCGTATCGATTACCCTTAGGTTTCCTGATTGGATGCGGGCAGGTAGCTCCGCCGTTGCTTGTTTCAGTTGATCTAGGGTCAAAGTGTCAGCATTTTTGATCACGGGCGCAATCAGGCCGTTTGGCATATCGAAAGCGATGGCGATGTGATAATAGTGTTTAATCAGCAGTGCGTGAGTGGCTTCATTCAGCGCGGCATTAAACTGTGGGAAAGCGCGTAGCGCATCGATAACAACCTGAATGATGAATGGCAGTAACGGGTTATTCCGTTTGCTGAAGTTTTGCACGACCCTGCCTTTGGGCTGGGATTCACTTTGGGCCAGCAGATTATGGATGATGCTGATATCCACCTCGTCATGATAACTGACCTGTGGTACATAGTCTCCCGAGTGCCGTAGCTTACGCAACGTCAGCTTCCTAACTCTTTTAGATGCGGTGTTTTCCGTTTTATTGTCTCGGTTGTCGCCAGATTTCATCATTATGGGTGAACCAGCGGGTGTGTGAGTCATGGCTTCTATTCTCCTTTTTTGTCCACTAATAATGGCGGTCGTCGCCGTTTCCGACGTCAGCCTATTTTACTTAGTCGATGCCGCTAACGCTTTGAAGATACATCTTGCTGCGGGAAATCCACAAGTTCCGTCAGCACTGCAGCGTCGGTTTCCCGGGTTTCCTCCTGTAACTGTTCTTCAAATTCACGCATCGAGGATATTTCTCGGTAGATGTCTAATAACAGTTCTTGGTCGATTTGCATAAATCCGATCCTCCTACAATTGGTGACAGGCGGTGGTGTGGGTGACAGAGCATACAAGGGTGTTAGCGGGTTCGATATAAGGGATTTCCACAGTGAATTGAACGCCCGCGGCAATAGCTGTTATTGATTTCAGGAATGAATAAATTTCCTGAACGGGCACTGCTTTGCTGAGCTATCGTGATGCCTTAAACAAAGGCTATTGGTCAATTGTGGCTATCCACTAGATCGTTGCGGCTATTCCTAATAATAGGCAGGTGTTTTCCCGGTTATGCTGGCGGTTCTAATCAATCATTCTATGGAGATAGCAAAATGAACCTCATTACATGGCGTCCTTTTCAGGAAATGGATGAACTTTTCCGCCGTTACACTCGGCCACTGAGTTCAGGTGTTCCAAAATTAATCGATGATAACGGTCATACGATTGCGTCTTGGACACCCTCCGCCGATATCAGTGAAACCAAGAAGGAGTATTTGGTGAAAGCGGAATTGCCGGACGTGGAAAAATCCGATATTCACATTTCCTTTAATGAGGGAAGCTTGGTGATTGAGGGAGAGCGGAAGTATGAAAAAGAAGAAGAGGACGAAACCTGTCATTTGACTGAAAGTTTCTACGGCAAATTTTCGCGTATGTTTGCACTGCCAAATAATATCGATCAGTCCAATATCAAGGCGGAATATAAAAAGGGTGTGTTACGAGTCCGTCTCCCTAAAACTAAGGAGTCGGAACCCAGCCATCCGATTAAAATTAAGGTCAATTAGCCGCCCGGAAGCGGTATGCTGCGGGCGAATGAAAACAGGTAAAAATTAAGGAGGCAGCAATGAAGTCTAAGTTAGAGTCCAATAAGTTAGTGATCCAGTGGTGGGACAGTCAACAAAAGCTATTTAACCAATGGCTGAATGATAACAAGCCAAACCGCGCATCGCCGTTCGTGGAGATGTTCAATATCGCCACACTATCGCAGGAAAATTTTGTTCATTCTTGTCTGCGGACGCAGGCGGACTGGTCCAAGCAGGTGCGTGAGGCGGTGCAGAAACAGGATCACCTCCCTGAGCTGCTGAAGAATTCCGTTATTCAAGCACAGACAATTAACGATAGTTGGCGGGAACTTCGTGAGACCGTCTGGAATAATTGGTTCGAAATGGTGAAAAGCGTTGATCCGGCGGCTATTGATTCCGGCGTTTCCGAATATGCCAGTAAGACAATCACCGCTTGTCAGGAATCCAGCCGGAACCTGTTTGAAGGCAGCGTCTCGCCCGAGATAATTACTTCGCCACCGGAGACAAAAGCGAAACATAAAGAGAAGGCGAAGGAGGCCGCATAGTTGAACGGCAGATTGTCGGCAAGTTAAAATATTTTAGGAAATAGGCCCTATTGGACGTGCTGCAATGATGAGCGAATCTAATAGGGTCTTTGGTTTATTATGGATTGGCGCCAGTAAATGGATACCTTAAGTCTCAATTTATCAATAACTTATAGCGCCAATTGGCGCCTAAACCAATCGTTAATCTACATGAAGTGTGCGAAGTAAGTGTAAGTAGAGAAACCGGCTTATTAAGGTTGCTTTAAGTAACCCCTGCTACTGTGTAGTACTTGATTTTATTTTAGGTTTTTTCTATGTGCGCATTTGTTCAACGCCACTCGCTGTTATGGGCTTATTTGTTCTTTTTGTACTTTTCACTTGTTTACCAACTGTTAGTTTATTCATCGGGCATGTCAGGGGTAGCGGGCATTCGTCAGTCATTGTTAATGAGTGTGTTATGGCTGCTTCCGCTATTGCTGTGGCCGGCACACAGCAAGTTATTGGCGGCAATCATTGGTTTGGTTCTGTGGGCAGCGTCGTTGGTGGGAGTAGGTTACTGGTTGATCTATGGGCAGGATTTTTCGCAGAGTGCAATTTTTATTATTTTTGAATCTAATCCTGCCGAGGGGAGTGAGTTTATTCTCTCCTATCTGCGTTGGTGGTACCTGTTTGTTTTTTTAGCCTTAAGCATTATTCCGGTATTTATGTGGCGCCTCATGTCGCCGATGATATTGAAACCTCGCCAGCGCGGCATTTATGCCGTGGTTTTTTCTCTGATAGTCGGCTGGCCTTTTTTGAATAGTCTGTTAATTCGACAGCAGGGTGGAGAGGCGGCTCTTTATCACTTAGAAAAACGTCTTGAACCTGCGGCGCCCTGGAATTTGATTGTCGGGTACTTACATTATCGGGATCAGCTTGCCGACATGAATAGGTTGTTGAATAAAAACCGTAGTTTGTCGGAGTTGGAAGATTTCAAACTAAATGCCAGCGCTGCACCTGATACGTTGGTATTGGTTATTGGTGAGTCGACTAATGGGCACCGAATGAGCCTTTATGGCTATGGGCGCGATACCACACCACAACTCAATGCTATTCGTGATGAGCTGGTTGTTTTTAATGATGTTATTTCTCCTCGGCCTTATACCATTGAGGCTTTGCAGCAGGTGCTATCATTCGCTGATTCAAAGCGCCCCGAAGCCTTTTTTGAGCAACCAACATTGCTGAATATAATGAAACAAGCGGGTTACGAAATTACCTGGATCACTAATCAGCAAACACAAACTCGACGCAATACAATGCTTACAACCTTGTCTCAATTGGCTGATCAACAAGTTTATCTAAACAATAATCGAGAGCAGAATGCCAATCAGTTTGATGGTGCCGTTATTGCGCCTTTCCTTGACTCCCTGACAGGCTCTGATGATAAAAAAATGATCGTGGTGCATTTGCTGGGAACGCACCGCGGTTATGACAACCGTTACCCGCTAGAATTTGAAAGGTTTGTGGATCGTGATAGCGCTCCCGGCTGGGTGAGACCGGAGGATTTATACGATTACAACAGTTACGATAATGCCATCAGCTATAACGATTTTGTGGTTGCCGAACTGATAAAAAATCTGCGCAAACAGGATGATAATGCCCTGTTGGTTTATTTTTCCGATCATGGCGAGGAAGTTTACGATACGCCGGGCAAGCCCTTTAGCGGGCGTAACGAAGGAGCGCCAACACCAGCTATGTACACCGTGCCTTTTATTACCTGGACATCGCCTGAGTTCAATGCCAACCATGACTTGAGCCAATGGCAGCGGTCTATTAATCGACCTTTTAGTAGTGCCGATTTTATTTATACGCTCTGTGATATGACGGGCATTAACTTCAAAGGAATGGATTATTCGCGCAGCTTAATCTCCGATCAGTTCGTTCAGCATCCACGCTGGATTGGTAATCCTTTGGCGCCTGACACCCTGCACGATTATGACAAAATTGATTGGGGTACCAAGGTCGTAAAACCATTGTTAGTCGCTAGTAAATTCGCTTTAACAGCCGAAAATAAGTTTTAAACGGGCCTAACGGTGGATTATAAAGATGGTTATTTCGTCCATCAGGGTAAAGCAAAAACAGTTGCAGTTCATCGAGAAAAGATTTACGAGCGGGCTCATAATAATGGGGATTGGCGCCAGCAAATGGACACCTTAACTCTCAATTTATTAATCGCTTACAATTTTACCTGACAAAAACGTAATGTTTTATAGAGAAGTTGATGGAGGCTATTTGGCTCCATTTACTGCGAATAAGTCCAGTCGTTACGGGGCATTTGTATCGTTCATTCTTTTTCTCCATAACTTAGATAAATGTAAGTGACCAAAAACTAGCTGTACTTGTTTATTTAAATAATACTCATTATCCTTTGATTTAATGGTAAAAACGACTAGCAGATACCATAACGAGATGAGAGTAGAGTAAATATGCAAAAGAATAACTTTGAGGTAGAGGGTATATTTGTCGAGCATTACTCTCCAGAAGAATGCTCAAACCGGCCACCCTTAGTCTTTGTGCATGGTGGTTGTCACGGTAGTTGGCATTGGCGCAATTTTCTTGAATATTTTTCCAATGCGGGTTGGGATTGTTACGCGCTAAATTGGTATAACCACTATAAGTCCATGTCATTACCTTTGAATCAATTTATCAACCGAAGCCTTGCTGATGTCACTGAAGAAGTAGGCAAGGTCGTCGAATCTATTGGGGTAGAGCCAATTATAATTGGGCATAGCATGGGAGGCATGGTTGCTCAGCAGTATGCTCAAATCTCACCAGTTAAAGCCTTGGTATTAACAACTTCGGTAATCCCCAAAGAATTAGGTGCGCCCCATATTGAATTACCTGCGCCTATTGATGATACGATCCCTTTTTCACCACCACCTTTTGAATTTGCAAAGGAATTATTTTTCCAGGCAGTAAATGAGGAGCAAGCCCGTCAAGAATACGCGCTCCTTTGCGACGAATCACCTAGGGCCGTGCGTGAGGCGATAGAGCACGGGCTTTCCATTGATAAAAATAAAATTAATTGCCCGGTGCTGGTGATAGGGGCAGAGCTGGATTTGCTGACGCCGGAGGTTTCAATGCGGAAATTAGCTAAATTTTATCAGGCAGAGTACGTTTATGTTGAAGGTAAAGGACACAACCTGCTTACCGTTGAAGGCTGGCAAGAAGTAGCGCAAGCTATCGAGCAATGGTTGCACAAACAGCTGTTCTGAAAGAGCTCAAAATTTTTTTTTGTTAAACCCGGTTAGATGGTTTGTTTAGTGTGGCGGATAATTGTATTGATTAACAAATAGTTGCTGGTGTCTAATAATGTCTTAGTTTGATTGTTGGCATTGTCTTCAATGAAAGGTATAAGCCTACTATGCATAGCTATTTTTCAACCCAAACGGTCCCGGAAGCTGATCGCCTGCAATTTTGGAACGACCTCGTTCGCAAGACTTATGTGAATCTGGAAATTAAACCCAGAAGCCGTGAGCCCTTTTTTGGTTCGATTGAGGTTGAGCCATTGGGTTATACGGAATTATCTATTGTCGATTCCTGTCAGCAATTAGTACGCCGAAAATTTCTGAATACTTCTGCTAATGAAAATGATCTTTACATGCTGGTTCTCCAAGCGCGAAGTTGCGGTGTGTTAAGGCAGGATCATCGAGAGGTCAAACTGACGCCTGGGCATTGGGCGTTGATTGATAGCACACGGCCATACGAAATTTTTGGCAGCGGTCATTTTAGGCATTTGGTGATGTCTATTCCCAAGAGTTACCTGAGCAAATGGCAGCATAACGCGAAGCATATTACCGCCATAGATCTTCTATTAAAATTGCCGCTTGGCACAGTTGTCTCCGAGCATTTAAACCTCCTATTTAAAAACTTAAACAAAGTTTATGCTGAAGAGCGGTTGCTGATAGGTGAATCAGTTCTTAATCTAGTTTCTGGTGCGTTGATGAACGCATTGATAAATAACAAGGATGAGGTTCGTCTTTCAGAAGGTAATAGGGTGGAGGTGATCAAAAGCTATATTCACCGTCATATTCGGGACCCAGAACTCTCCGTAAATTCAATAGCCCTGGCATTGAATGTTTCAAAACGCTACATTCATAAATTATTTGAAGGGCAGGATATTGGTGTGAGCGAGTATGTGCGCAATATTCGTCTTGAGAATTGTCACCGTGAGCTGCAAAGCGCAGCCGCTGACCACCGGGCTATCACCGAAATTGCGTTGAAATGGGGCTTTAACAGCCCCTCACACTTCAGTACGTTATTTAAAAAACGCTTTGGACGGGGGCCGAGAGATGTGCGTAATCAAGCCTGATTTTCAGAGGCTCCCTAGATATATAAAATACTGCGGGTAGTACCGAAACTGACTTCGCTAGTTCGCTTTTTTAAAACTGTTATTCTTTTCTGCGAAAGAATGTCATTCCCTTTTTAGGTAGATTAAGAGTTTGCTTAAATAAGAGCGGGCTCACAGATCCAAGCCAATGCATCCGATGGTAACGGCAGGTGTTATAGCCGGAGTGAGCAGCAGTCCTTTGTCTGTGCAAGATGCCAGATCAAGATCAGCGATATAAGATGCCATTGTTACGACGTGTAAACGTTAAAAGTGAGGTATTGATATGATGGGTGCTCCTTTAAAAGTTGCGGTTGTGCAGGCGGCACCAATTTGGTTCGAGTTGGAGGCCAGTATAGATAAGGCCATTGGCTTAATCGAAGCAGCTGCAAAAAATGGTGCAAAACTGGTCGCTTTTGGTGAGGCGTGGTTACCCGGTTATCCTTTCTGGGTATGGGTTGACGGGCCTTTCACCAATTTTCAGCGATTCGCGCAATATCAGAGCTGTTCTTTGGATTTAAACAGTGAACAGGCGCAGCGCATTAATCAGGCGGCGGCAGACAACAACATATACGTGGTCAGTGGTTACAGCGAATACGATCAGGGTAGCCTCTACCTGGGGCAGGCTATTATCGATGACCAAGGAAAGACCATTGCTTCAAGGCGTAAGTTAAAGCCGACTATGGCAGAGCGCATGGTTTATGGCGAAGGCGATGGTTCGGATCTGAGTGTTTTTGAAACGCCTATTGGTCGTATTGGTGCTTTGTGCTGTTGGGAACATCTCCAACCTTTGAGCAAATATGCCATGTACTCCCAACGCGAACAGATTCATATTGCCGCTTGGCCGGCATTCTGTATTAACCCTGAGCTTGCCTATGCGCTGGGTAAGGAGGTTAACGGTGCAGCAAGTAGGCTTTATGCGGCTGAAGGGCAGTGCTTCGTGCTGGCGCCAACTTCCGTTTTTGATGAGAAAGCTCAGGCATTGATGTCGAGCACTACTGGCGCAATGCAACCTTTCAATCTGGGTGGTGGCTATGCCATGATTTATGGCCCCGATGGCAGGGAGTTGTGTGAAGCACTTCCTGAAACGGAAGAGGGTATCGTTTACGCAGAGATTGATTTAAACGTCATTGATCTGGCGAAAATTGCTGCTGATCCGGCAGGGCACTATTCGCGGCCGGATGTCACCAGACTATGGTTTAATCAAAATCCGGCGCCAGCAGTTCAGACTCCAGCTCAGGCCGAGGTGCTCAGCGACGATCTAGAGGAACCACCGTTTTTTGATTAGGATTGCTTATCGATAATATCGTGATGTGACCGACGAGTCGCATTGGCAACTTTAATTAGCACTCGACCTTAGCCGGTATTCGGTGCGTCATTGGAGCCTCTAGCCGTGCTAGGTTAGTTTTGCAGTAATCGCATTACAAAACCAATCACTAGTACCAGAAAGCCACCCACTTCGCCTAAAATCAGTAAGGATAGAAAAACCAGCTCGCCGGTTGGGTTACTCGGATTCAGATGCTGGTTTTCGGTTTCGTTCTTTATGCCCAGCTGTATATAGCGCAATATCGCCGAAGAAAAAAAGAATAAAAGCACCGCTACTGAACTAAGGTTCAGCCAGTCGGGCAAGGCGCTCAGGCTGGCAAATATCGCCAACAAAATAGCTGAGAAAGAATATAGTAGCGCGGCTCGATGGGCGATGTTCGTGTAATAGGGCGCTTCCGCTTTTGGGCTGGTGCGGATTCCATAATACTTCCACACGCCGGTAATCAGTCCTGTCATAAAAAATACTGCTGCTCCGCACATGGCTAATCGTGCGGCTGGGTCAATGATGAGTTGTTCCATGAAGTGCTCCTTGTTTGCGGGGGCTTAGAGATATCACTATTTAGCTCTTAAAATGGCAAGGTTTTGGTAAAAATTATAATACCTCATGATGCCGCTGAATTACCGGGTAGGTTAATATTTCCAAATGCCGGTAATGAGTTCCGTCATAAAGTAGAGAGCTGCTGTGGGCATTGCCATAGCAGACGCGCGGTTGTTGGTTGATTGGCCCATTTTAAATTTTAATTCTCCGGAACTGAATGCGGTGTCAACAGGTTTAATCGAACGTTATTACCTGTAAATACTAATCATTGATCAATGAAATTTCTTACCTGTTAGTGCATATAACTTTATAAAAGGTGAAGTCAGACTTTTACATATATTCCCAGGTACATTGTTATTCTTGGACTATAATTTGGGAAAGCTCGTGTTAGATACGCGGGCATGGGTATTTGAGTCATTTAGTGTTGGACGTTTGATGGTATTAGGGCAGGATAAATATTTTGCAGAGGCGGTATTTTTCTTTGAGGGCAATCAGGTCGTCAAGGAAATTCTCTATGTTGAGTTTCAAGCGGTTTTGGAAAGCGTCGTGGGTATTCCTGAATATGCGAAAAAGGAATGCCGGGCCGCCTATATCACGGTAGGCTCTTATCTTACGTTAAGTACAGTCGTTCTCTTTAATATTCGGTTTGATAAGCATGGACATGTGATTAAAGAGTGGGACTTGCCGTTACATGCGTTAACGCGCAACGCCGTAGCTGGCCCGGATTTAGGACAAGGCAACATTCTATTGGTAACGCAAAAGACTTGCGAAAATGAATATAAGAACTCTCTTTGGGATGCCGACAAGCATGAACTAGCGGTCTTAACCTCGATTCGTGACTCGGTAAAAAGAAATAAGCTGGGACTTTATGATGGTGGTGACAGGCGTCGTTATGGCGTCAATGCGCACCATAGAGGGGTTCCCAGTCTTGACACCGGAGATGATATCGGCCAATTGTTTAGCGACGATTTCCATCAGGAGCTGATCAAAAATATTGAAGCAACTCTAAGTTTTAAGTACGAGAGTAAGATTAAGCAGTTGCACAAGCAACGGGATGAGATCGTGCGCCAATTGGAGGGTCAAATTGACGCAGTCAAACGGCAAAATATTGAGTTACAGCAGAGTTTGGACAGCATTAAGTTACAAAATAAACAACATGTTGACTTGATTGCAGAAAAATATAAGGCCAAACAGGAAAAAGCATTGGCCGCAATGAGTGATAGCTTTACGGAGCAGCTTGGCGCTAAAGAGTTGGAGTTGAGCTATTGCCAAGAAAATGAGCGCCAATTACAGGAAGAAATGCAACAGTTGAAAGAGAGTGTTGAAGAGGAAAAACAAGCTGACCTGTTAGCCTTTCAGTTGGATTTAATTAACTCAGGAGTAGAGTTGATTGTCACCCAGGCGGGAGTTGGTAGTTACAGCTTAAAGCTGGATCAAATCAGTCGCTATATTGAAAGTCCGACGGAGTTCTGGGCCAAACGCTGTGGCGTCAGCGAAGCGAAATATCTGGCTTGGTACCAGCATTATAAAGATCCGGTTTGCCACGCGGGAAAATCTACGGGGTGTTCCTGTAATGTCGTGATTGACCGTGTCGATAACCCCAAAGAGTTCGTTACAGGCTATAGCGAAATGTGCAAGACGCATCAGCTTAAACAGTCAAAAGATGCGATGAACTCCTACTAGACAGTCAACATACAAATGTTAGATCAAGCTGTTGAGCCAGCGCTAGAGCGGGTCACACATCCATTATTGGAAAAAAAACGCGTTACTTTTTTTGTTCAGCGTGCTGATTTAACGCATCCTCAAATATCCGGTAATAAATGGTACAAACTAAAATACAATCTGCAAGAGGCCAAAGCCCAGGGTTATCGAACTGTCCTGAGTTTTGGAGGTAGTTATTCCAATCATTTGCATGCATTGGCCTTTGCTGGAAATCAATATCAGTTAAAGACCGTCGGTATTGTCCGGGGTGAGGAAAACGAGCCGCTAAACCCAACCTTACAGGACGCCACAGACAGGGGAATGCGATTAATTTATCTGTCGCGTGCAGAGTATAAGCGCCGATTTGAAGCACAATTTCTTGACCGGATAACGCGGGGTTTTGAACCTCATTATCTGGTGCCCGAAGGTGGTGCTAACCAGTTGGCGCTCAGAGGTTGTGCTGAAATCTCTCTGGCGATTGAAAAGCAAATATCAACATTTGATTATCTTTGCGTTCCCTGTGGTACTGGTGCGACCTTGGCTGGTTTAGTGTCTGGGTTAAAGCAATCGGAGGCAAAGGTGCTAGGCTTTTGTGCGCTGAAAGGGTTGCTGGATATTGAAGATAAAGTGATGCGTTGGTTGCAGGACGCAGCAGTTACTCGGCCAGTTCAATGGCAAATTTTACATGATTTCCATTGTGGAGGATTTGCAAAACTCAGCCCTGAATTGGTGCGATTTATGGATGACTGGAGCAGGTTCTCTCCGATTCTGCTGGAACCCATTTATACGGGTAAAATGTTCTATGGTATATTTCGTTTACTGGAGCAGGACTACTTTACGCCTGGGGCTCGCATCGTCGCAATTCATACGGGTGGTTTACAGGGCTTACGAGGGATGCAAAAAAAAATGGCTCGACTACGTGCTAGCTGTGTAAATCCGGCCAATAATCCTGAGTAACAAAATAACGTGCTTGCTCGTTAAAGCACTGCTGCTCAGGAGCCAAAAGCACTAACATTAGAGGAAACTGGTTAACGGCAAAATAAGCGGCTAGATTTTTTTCAAGAGCAGCATGATCTAAAACTTCCCGCTCTTCGACGTGATGAGCGGGAGAGAGCCAAGACGGTTTATCAAGTATTTTCCATAATCCCATTGGCGGCAGGAACTCAAGTTGGCTTCGTTTTAACCAATAGCCACGCAGATGGGTTGTGGCGCATTGCTTGGGTGCCGCACAGTTGGCCTCAAGGGGGTAGAAAAAATAGCCTTTCAGACAAATTTCTGGGCGCAGATTGGTAATGCTAAGCACACTAATCAATTCCGCTCCCTCGGGCGTTAAAGATAACTGACTCTGTTTGCCTAACATATGCGCTAGTTTGATATCGAGACGATCTTTGCAACCAGGACCAATCCATTGCGCCCAGCTTGAAGGGGTTTGACTATTTCCTTGCCTGCCGAGATAAAACTTAACGGCGGTTTCCAGATGGATATAACGTTGGCGTTGTCGGCAATAATAAATAAAATCAAATTCGCCCAAAGTCTGGCCATTGTTGCGCACGGGTAAGTTATGGGAAACTAGTTCAAAAGACGGATGCTGCTCTAGAAAATATCGCCAGAGTATTTCAAAGTAAACACCTAAGCGGGTCGGTTTGCTTTCCGTTAAGTATTGGCTTAGGCGTTCCTTATGCTTGTCGGTAGTAAGCCATTTATACAGTTCAGCGGGTGCGGGGATGGTGGTCAGATTTTGGCTAAGGGCCATGAGGTGAGGGCTGGTGACAGCCCAGACCAAATCATCACACATTTGCTGGGGAGTAATTTGATAACTCATTAATTTTCAAATTTAACAATCGGTTTGTTTTGAGATGAGGGACGCATCGCTATATTATACCGATCAACCAAATTTTAGCCGCACTCCTCTATTGATTAGGCGATTAATCTCATGCATAAATTTAATACGATAGGTATTGTGGGGCGTCGAGAAGCGAATGCGGAAGTTGCCGATACCCTCAAACAGCTGGTGAGCTACCTGAAGGGCCGCAAATTAGCGGTGGTGCTAGAGAGTAACGCGGCAAAAGCATTACCGAAACATGGCCTTCCTGTACATACTCACGATGAGCTGGGTAGTGGATGTGACTTGGCGATCGTGGTCGGAGGGGACGGCAGCATGCTCACTGCCGCACGCGCATTGGCTAAGAACCGGGTGCCGGTAGTTGGAGTCAATAGAGGTGGCCTTGGTTTCTTAACAGATATTTCCCCGGACGAACTTGAATTCCAGTTAGATGAAGTGTTTGCTGGTAAATATACTGTTGAAGAACGTTTTCTGCTGCACACAAAAGTCAGACCCAACGAGCAAAGCCAGCAGCAAAACGGTTATGGGCAAGCGTTGAATGATATAGTGTTGAGTTCAGGAAAATCGGCACGTATGATCGAGTTCGAGCTGTATATCGATGATCAATTTGTCTATAGTCAGCGCTCTAACGGCATCATCGTTTCTACACCAACCGGCTCAACCGCTTATGCACTGTCCGGTGGCGGGCCGATCATGCATCCCAGCCTTGATGCTATTGTATTGGTGCCTATGTTCCCACACACATTGACAGCGCGTCCGGTGGTGGTGGATGGCAATAGCCGGATTAAAATCGTCCCGGGTAATTTGCATGATACTTACCCACTAATCAGCTGTGATGGACATGATAATTTTACCGTAGCGCCTGGAGATGAAGTGTTTATCCGAAAAATGGATGACCCGCTAACCCTGGTTCACCCATTATCTCATGATTTTTATGAAAGCTGCCGCAGCAAACTGGGTTGGGGTAGTCGCTTAGGGGGTTAGTGTCTTAATCGTGAAACAACCAGCCCTAGGATACGATATTATTGGTGACGTCCATGGTTGCTACGATGCGTTAGTGGAGCTTCTTGAACGCTTGGGGTACCAAAAGCAATCAGGGGTTTACCAGCATGCCCGCCGACAGGCGGTATTTCTGGGGGACTTGGTAGATCGAGGCCCGAAGATCAGGGAAACTCTGCACTTGGTTTACAGTATGGTCGAGCGGGGAAGCGCTCAGATTGTACTCGGAAATCATGAAATTAATGTGATTGGATACCATACCAGAGCTAGGCCGGAAAGTGGTCACACTTATTTACGGGAGAGATCTGATCGTCATACACAACAGATTAAACAAACTTTGGAGCAATTTTCCAAATATCCGTCAGAATTGACCGAATTTATTCAGTGGTTTCAAGCACTGCCGTTATTTCTGGAGTTCGAGCATTTTCGGGCGGTACATGCCTGTTGGGATCAATCCCTCATTCACCAATTTAAGGCGACCTACGCAACGCATCGAATATCGACAGAACTATTGCAGCGCACTACGGAACTGAGTAGTTTAGAGTTTTCGCTAGTGAACAGGCTGACCCGCGGCACCAGTATGCTATTGCCTGATAATGAGGTGATTATCGGTAGCGATGGTTTGCATAGACGTTATTTTCGTACAAAATTTTGGGTGCCTGAGCCGAAAACCTATGGCGATTTGGTGTTTCAGCCAGACGCTTTACCAGAACATGTGCACTATCAAGAGCTAAAAGCGCAAGATCGTGATAGGTTGCTCTGTTACGGTGAGTCAGAAGTGCCTTTATTCGTCGGGCACTACTGGTGTTCCGGAAAGCCGCAGTTGGTGCAAAATAATATTGCCTGTTTGGATTACAGTGCTGTGTATGGTGGGCGTTTAATGGCCTACCGTATGGATCAACCCGGCCCGCTTCACCCCCAAAATTTAGTTTGGGTGAATGTTAGCTTAAACGCAGATGAGGCCGCTAATTATAGAGAATGAAAAGTTTAATGATAAAAGCACTTGCTGTACCTACTTCGAAAAACTTACAACCGTTAAGCCGATATTTAGGCGAGCAGCAAGTGACGCACCGCATCAGTGAGCTGGGCTCAAATCAGGTGGTGTGGGTTGCTGATAGAAGTGATGTGGCGCGAGTGAAAAGTGGTTATGAACGATTGCTTTCCGGTGAACTTTGCCATAACGCTGAGGGCCTTTCGTCAAAAGCGCCATCACCATCGGTCAGCTGGTCGCTGTTGCATATATGGCGGTACCTAAAGGCTGCGCCCCTGATTTCAATGCTGATTGTGGCGAGTGTTATTATCAGTCTGCTCAATTACTGGTCCGGGCAGGCGCTCTTTTATGTCCTGCGGGTGGGGTCTCCAGCCTATGTGCTGGAAAGTGGCGAAGTTTGGCGTCTTATTACGCCGATCTTTATGCACTTCAATATTATGCATTTGGTTTTTAATATGCTGATGCTTTGGGTGTTCGGCTTGCAAATCGAAACGCGAGGCGAGCGCTCTCTGCTAGTTATGCTGATCGCTGGTGCTGCTATTTTTTCTAATATTGCTCAATACTATGTCTCTGGTTCTGGATTTGGCGGTATGTCCGGTGTTGTCTACGCGATTTTAGCCTATTGCTGGCTGTGGGATCGACTCATGCCAGATCATGCCTACGGCTTTCCTGCCGCGCTGATGGGCCTTATGATGGGATGGTTAGCGTTGGGTTACACTGATTTTTTACAATGGGCAGGACTTGGTTCGATGGCCAATACTGCGCATTTATCCGGATTGGTATTCGGTATTTTTTTCGCGTTGATGGCGAAAGTGTTGCGCCGATTTAATTAAATCGTACAACCCGATTAAGTGAGTTAAAGGATAATATGGTTAAGCAATTTACTGAGTTTTCACAAAAATTAAGCCCAACAATTTATCAACGTTTAAAGCAGGCGTTAGAACTGGGGAAATGGCCCGACGGCAAACGACTGACTCAGGAACAGCAGGAAACCTGTATGCAGGCGATTATCAGTTATGAAGCCCTGCATGTGCCGGAACAAGAGCGAGCAGGTTATTTAGGGCAGACCTGTAAAAGCCAGGCGGATCAAGTTTCTAATACATCCGTGAATTTTAGTGTCGGTATTTATCCAGAAAAAACAAATAGATGAATGTCTTAGTTAATAATTTTATTAAGTTTAGCTATCCCTTTAAAAGTTACCAATGGAAGCGATAGACACGCGGGGAAGCCTGCATAAAATGCAGGTAGAACTATCGGCGCCGGTTAATTACCAGCTACCCTTGGGGAATCAGCTGGTTCCCCTTAACCCCTATTTGGGGCGAACAATACGGTTATCGTTTAGTGGCGATATAGGCTGTGTTCACTGTGGTAGAGCAACCAAAAAGAGCTTTAACCAGGGCTATTGTTATCCTTGCATGATCAAGTTAGCACAATGTGACCGCTGTATCGTTAGTCCGGAAACCTGCCATTATCATCAGGGTACTTGCCGTGAACCGGAGTGGGGTGAACGCAATTGTATGCGCACACACTATGTGTATTTAGCCAACTCATCCGGCCTTAAGGTCGGTATCACGCGCGCCGAAAATGTTCCGTCGCGTTGGATAGACCAGGGTGCAGTGCAGGCTTTGCCAATACTGGCCGTGCAATCGCGCTACCAGTCTGGCCTGGTAGAAGTGCTGTTTAAGCAGCACATCGCGGATAAAACTAACTGGCGTACCATGCTGAAAGGCCAAGTGGACGAACTCAATTTGATTGAGGCACGTAATGATTTACTGCTCAGGTTGGCGTCAGATATTAGCAGGCTCCAGAATCGTTTTGGGCTGCAGGCAATACAGGCCTGTGATGTCGAACAGCAGACTGAAATTGAATACCCGGTATTGGAATACCCCGTCAAAGTGGCGTCACTTAATTTTGATAAAACCGCCTTAATTGAAGGGACGTTATTGGGTATAAAAGGTCAATACTTGATATTGGATATCGGGGTCTTAAATATCCGCAAATTTTCGGGTTATAAAATTAGTTTTGCCGCCTAGATGAATTAAAAATATAGCTCCGATAAAAAATTAACTTAATGATATAACATATTGATAATTATGAAAAATAATCAACCTAAAGAAGTCCGGTTAGCTGAGTATGAAATCCCCAGCTATCTCATTGATACAACGCATTTACACTTTGAGCTGGGAGAGACAGCTACGCTGGTGAAATCGAATTTACAGATTCGCCGGAACCCAAAATGTCAGGTTGAAGGGAGAGTTCCTTTGGTTTTACAGGGAGTTGATTTAGAGCTAAATCAGCTTACCTTGGATGGACATAAGTTAACACAGTCGGACTTTCAGGTGGACGCCGAAACCCTGGTTATCCCGCAGGTGCCGAGAAATTTTGAACTGGAATGCGTAACGTTAATTCGTCCTGACCAGAATACTTCTCTGGCGGGGCTGTATAAATCCAACGCGCTTTTTTGTACTCAATGCGAGGCCGAAGGTTTTCGTAAAATAACCTACTACCTTGATCGTCCAGACGTGATGTCCGTTTTCACCACCACTATTGTGGCGGAGAAGGGAAAATATCCGGTACTTTTATCGAATGGAAATGATATCGACAGAGGCACGCTCAATGGTGGTCGACACTGGGTTACTTGGCATGACCCCTTTAAAAAACCAGCTTACCTGTTCGCTCTGGTGGCCGGTGATTTGCAATCTATTGATGATGAGTTTATTACCTGTTCCAAGCGGAAAGTTCAGTTACAAATTTTTGTCGAGCCGGAGAACATTGATAAGTGTGCATTTGCGATGGATTCGCTCAAACGTGCAATGTCTTGGGATGAAAAGGTCTACGGGCGTGAATATGACCTCGATAAATTTATGATTGTTGCGGTTAATGATTTCAACGCGGGAGCGATGGAGAACAAGGGCTTAAATATCTTCAATTCTTCCTGCGTGCTGACCAAACCGGAAACGGCGACGGACTCTGCCTTCCAGCGCGTGGAAGCGGTGGTGGCCCATGAATATTTTCATAACTGGTCCGGAAATCGCGTTACCTGCCGTGATTGGTTTCAGCTCAGTTTGAAGGAAGGCTTCACTGTTTTTCGTGACCAGGAGTTTTCAGCCGATATGGGGTCAAGCGTCGTCAAACGCATCGATGACGTGAGTCTGCTGAGAACGGTACAGTTTGCCGAGGACGCTGGTCCTATGGCCCATCCGGTACGCCCCGATTCCTATCTGGAGATTTCAAACTTTTATACCGTTACCATTTATGAAAAGGGCGCGGAGCTGGTGCGTATGATGTACCACATGCTTGGCGAGCAAGCTTTTCGTAAAGGCACGGATTTGTATTTTAAAAGACACGATGGTCAGGCGGTCACCACGGATGATTTTGTCAGCGCGCTGGAGGATGCCAGTGGTGTTGATTTACAACAATTTCGGCAATGGTATCGGCAGCCGGGTACGCCGTTGTTGACGGTGAGTGACAGCTATGATCCGCAAGAACAGGTTTATCGAATGACGGTAAAACAAACCTGTTCAGCCAGTGTCGTTAAGGTTGATTATCAGCCCTTGCACATACCTTTTTCGATGGCGTTGTTGAATGAAAACGGTGACGAGCAGGAAGTTGCGAGCCTGGATATTACTGAGCTGGAGCAAACCTTCGTGTTCGATAAGATTACATCCAAGCCAATACCTTCTTTGCTACGCGGGTTTTCCGCGCCAGTCAAATTAGCGTACCCCTATAGTCGTGATGACTTGATGTTTTTAATGAGTCATGACAGCGACGGTTTTAATCGCTGGGATGCCGGACAAAAGCTTGCGATTGATATCATGCGGGAGATGATTCAAAACCATCAGCAAGGTGATGTTTTAAGGGTTGATCAGCGTCTGATCGTAGCTTTTAGAAAGGTATTGTTGGATAAGTCTTTAGACCAGGCGATGGTTGCACGTATGCTCGTGTTGCCCTCTGAAGCCTATTTAAGTGAACTCTCTGAGCAGGTTGATCCACACGCCATTCATCAGACGCGTCAGTTTGTGCGCACTGAATTGGCGCAGCAGTTAAAGCAAGAATTATTGGACTGTTATCTGAAAAATCAAAACGAAGTCCCTTATGTTCCCCGTGCCGAGGATATTGCACAACGTAGTTTGAAGAATGTTTGTTTACATTATTTGATGCTGTTAAAAGAACCTGACCTATTGGCGCATTGCCAAAAGCAGTTCAGCGATAGCAACAATATGACGGATACCAATGCGGCGCTGACGGCATTAGTACATGCAGGTTATATAAGTGAAGGGCGGCAAGCGCTGGATAATTTTTATCAGCAGTGGCGCAAGGACCCCTTGGTGATTGATCAATGGTTTTCGATACAGGCATCCAGCCCTGCTGATGGTACCTTTGAGCATGTGAAAGGGTTACTCCAGCATGAAGCATTTAGTATGAGGAATCCCAATAAAGTGAGGTCATTGGTTGGCGTATTTTGCAATCAAAATGCGACTGGGTTTCATCGCCATGATGGTGCTGGTTATGCCTTCTTGGCGGATCGCGTGCTTGAGTTAGATTTGATAAACCCCTCTATCGCAGCGCGATTGTTGATACCACTCACCAAGTGGCGGCATTATATCCCTACTCTGAGCGTGCTGATGAAAAAAGAGTTGGAGCGGGTGAGGGCTAAGGAGGCTCTATCAAAGGATGTATTTGAAATCGCCTCCAAAAGTCTGTAGGTTTTTGGGCGTCTGCTTAATGGTATTAATCAGAGGCTTCTGAAGAGTTATCTTTGGCTTGATAGCTTAATACGGTATGAATCACCGTATTAAACTCAAAATAAACGACGTAGTTCTGGTAGCGCCATTTGCTGATTGGTGGGTTACCAACAGGCTCGCTTATTTCCTGCGGCGGGCCGAATTTGGATTCGACATCCTCTTTCGTCATGCCATTGAGCGGACGCTCAAGTTCCTGAAGCTCTGGCGCTTGTTTTGAGATGCTAATCTGTAATACTTCTGCTGAGGCAAGAGGAACAAATACAAGCGCTGCGCTTAGCAATAATACTGAGGTTTTCATACCGATTATTTCTCCGTGGGTTCTTGGTCTTGATTAGAGCGGCGTTCTTTCGCTTGGAATTGCAGCACATGGCGTGCAATCAGTTGTCGATCCGATTCAGCTAAACGTTCAAAGACAAGGTTGATCAAAAAGTTACCGCTAATATGTTCGTTACAGTTGACTACCCGTCCGAGTAATAACAAGCCAATGTAGGAGGGTAGTAATACCAACTTTACTGCTAAGCATGTTGCCAGAGGTATTGATTTTTTATAGGTAAAAGAAATGCCGCCCTCACTGAGAGTGACTTCCTGTGGCGTCAGCTCTTCCAAATCGCTGCTTTTTTGCACGATAGTCTGCGCAATTAGCTCAATTTTATGATTAAGACTTTTCAGGTAGCTGGCAATGCTGCGTTCCCTTTCAGAGATAGAACGCAGTAGTGCGCTGGTTTCATTGTCTATGCCATGCAATTCATTGAGAAGATAAAACTCTGGTGAGATCGGCATGGGGAAATCGATCTGGTTAGCTTCGAGCATCTGCGGGTCTATTTTCGTAAACTCTAAAATAGCCCGATCCTGGATGCGATAAAAATCCCTATTATCCTGTACACCCTGTGTCATTCGGTTAAAATCCGCTAGGTTTGCAAAATTTCCTTAAGTATAACAGTAAAATGAAATCTTTCAGCCCAATCGTAAAATTGCTGAAGGCGGCAAAACTCCTATTTTATTCAGAGATTTATTGAGCATGTTCAAACCTTTATCCCTGTTTATTGGGTTGCGATATACCCGCGCCAAACGCAGGAATCACTTTATTTCCTTTATATCGCTCACTTCGATGCTGGGGATGATTCTTGGCGTTGCGGTGCTGATACTGGTGTTGTCGGTGATGAATGGTTTTGATCGGGAATTACGCGAACGCATTTTGGGGATGGTGCCACATGCCACCATTAATGCCCATGGTCCGATGCTGGATTGGCGGGAAATTGCGGCACAAGCACAACAGGATAAAACGGTCATCGCAACTGCACCCTATATCCAAGGGCAGGGGATGTTAACCCATGCCGGCCGTGTCCACGGGGCAATCATTAGCGGTGTGCTGCCAGAAATGGAAAGAAAGGTCTCCATTATTGGTGATCATATGGTTGCGGGTAGTTTGGATGATTTGCGCGGTGGTGAATTTGGCATTATTTTGGGTGATTTGCTGGCCAGCAACCTGCGCGTAAAATTGGGAGATAAAGTGACTTTAATTTTACCGGAAGCCAGTGCTTCTCCCGCAGGCGTGTTACCGCGACTGAAGCGCTTTGAGGTCAAGGGCGTGTTTAAAGTCGGAGCACAACTCGATAGCAGCATGGCCCTGGTACATCTGGCGGATGGCGCTAAACTTTATCGGCTAGGCGAAGGGGTTCATGGCATACGTTTAAAGTTGACCGACCTATTTCAGGCGACTGATACCGCGTGGCGAATAGCGACAAATTTACCCGGAAGTTATTGGGCGAGTGATTGGACGCGTACGCAAGGGAATTTGTTTCAAGCGATCAAATTGGAAAAAACCATGATTGGTTTACTGCTGTTAATTATTGTTGCCGTGGCCGCTTTCAATATCATTTCGACCTTGATTATGGTGGTCACGGATAAGCAAGCGGATATTGCCATTTTGCGCACCATGGGTGCGAGCCCAGGCACTATTATGAAAACCTTTATGGTGCAAGGAGCAGTAATCGGGATTGTGGGTACCTTTGTGGGAACGCTGTTAGGAATTCTGCTGGCATTATCTGTGAGCGATGTCATTGCCTGGCTTGAGTCTGCACTGAATATCCAGTTCCTTAACGCGGAGGTTTATTTTATTAGCTATATCCCGTCGGAGTTGCGTTTAGGGGATATTCTGGTCGTCATTACTTCCGCCTTAAGCTTGAGCTTCTTGGCAACACTTTATCCCTCGATGCGAGCGGCCAAGGTGCAGCCAGCGGAGGCGCTACGCTATGAGTGATGACATAGTGCTGCGCTGTGAAAACTTGCATAAAAGCTACCACGAGGGACCGCAGGATTTAGCGATAATAAAAGGGGTAAGTTTTTCGGTGCGAAGAGGTGAACGAATGGCGATTATCGGCTCATCAGGGTCGGGTAAGTCAACGCTATTGAATTTGCTGGCGGGAATTGATCGCCCTGATGAGGGGGCAGTCTATCTGGGTGGAAAAAACCTCGCGCAGATCAGTGAAAAAGAGCGTGCGGTGCTACGTAATCGTAACCTGGGCTTTGTTTACCAGTTTCATCATCTGCTGCCTGAGTTTAGCGCGCTGGAAAATGTCTGTATGCCGTTGCTGATTGGAAAAGTAAGCGTCGCAGAGGCAACAAAGCGGGCACGCGAGATATTATTTAAAGTAGGCCTAGCCGAGCGGGCAGAACATAAGCCCGCAGAATTATCGGGTGGAGAAAGGCAAAGAGTAGCAATTGCTCGTGCGCTGGTAACCACCCCAGACTGTGTTTTGTTGGATGAGCCAACCGGAAATCTGGATCGAAAAACAGCGGAAGCGATTCATCAACTGTTGCTGGACCTTAATCATGAGTTTTCAGTCAGTTTTATTATCGTGACGCATGACGCGCAACTGGCAAGCCGTATGGACTGTACTTATGAGCTGGTGGATGGGTTGCTCAACCTGGCAAGTAGTTGATTAGAAAATATAACACCGCTTAAGCCAATTATTCGTCTTTCACCGGGAGTAGGGCTCGTATTTTTTCCGGTAGTGGGATAGAGCGGCCCTTCTCAAAATCCAACCAAACCATTTTGGTGCTCCCGACGGTATAGAGCTGGCCGGTTTTGTCGTCATGCAACTCATAAAAAAGTTCGGCACTTGAGCGGCCTGGGGCGCCACCGTAGAGAGTTAATTTTAGATTACTGGGATAAAGGATTTGCGCCAAAAATTGGCAGTGAGCATCGACAATGGTCGGGCCTTCTGTCAATTGGTTAATTGTCAGAGGGTAGCCTAGTTCAGTCATCCAGTCTGCGCGAATTTGTTCAAAATAGCGGAAATAGATGGCATTGTTGACATGTCCGAAGGCATCAATGTCGCTCCACCGAATGGGAAATCGATTTTCGTGGAGTAATACTTTTTTCGTTGGTTTATCAATTTGGTCTGTCATCAATCGTGTTCCGTTAAATGGATTGAAATAAAATAGTGCTCTTTCGAAAAAGGGTGCCCGTACCTGCCGAAAAGGCCGAGTTTGGTTTTCGTCCTGCAATTCACCGCTTCTTATACAGAAAAAGCCCAATAGAGATTTGATTGGCCGTCAAAGCGCACAAAAATTAGTTTAGCGATAATGCATAATTTATAGTATTCCCTTAAGATGTGCCAAATTTAAACGACAGCTTACTGATGGAAATAAACTATGGCGAAGTATAGCTTACGCAGGTCTCCCGGGCCTCTAATTCGAAGAGTTCACCAGATTGGGGTTTCAATTTTCGCGGACGAATTTAAAGAAAAAGATATTACTCCATTACAATTTTCCATACTCTGGGTACTTACTACCCACTCAGGAGAAGATCAAGCTTCTCTCGCCCAGTATGTTGCGTTGGATAGAACCACTTGCTCCAATATTGTTTCGAGATTGGAGGAGAGGGGGTATCTGCGGCGTGAAGTTGACCCTGAAAACAAGAGGGCTAAATTGGTCTATATTACCGATGCAGGAAGGGAGTTGTTTCGGGAGGTTGAAGTGCTTATGGAAAAAGTATCGAAAAGATTGTTAAAGCCGCTTAACCCGGAAGAAAGAAAAATATTTTTAAACCTTCTGCAAAAACTTGCTGAAAGTAATAATGAATTGAGCCGGGCGCCAATGCGGTATTTACCGCTCAAGTAAACCGGATAAGCTCCTAGACTGTCTTTCTGAGCGATTGCGAAGGAGTTTCACCAAACCTTTTTTTATATTCCTCAGAAAATCGCCCTAAGTGCTTGATGCCACAGTCAAGCGCTATATTTGTAATGCTGGCGTCGGCAGAGGCGCTATTAAGCAGCTTATGGGCCCTATCCAGTCGTTGCATTTTCAAGTAGTACATAGGTGATGTCCCATAGCATCGATGAAAGGCATTACGTAATGTGCGGGCTGTTGTCTTTGCCGCTATCGCAAGATCTTCAAGTGCTATTTCCTTGCCTAGGTTTTCCCTCATAAAGGCTTCGGCTCTTTTTACGTAAGGTGTAACCTGCGTAGGCTTACTGATTTCTAGGAGGTTTGAGTAATTGTGCTGATGAAGTTCAATCAACATGGACGCTAATGTTTGTTCGAAGCAGCGATAGGTGGGAGATGTGCTTGTTTTGTCAGTTATAAGATTGAGTTCGTTGAGTAAAAAGTGGATATAGTAGCGAATGGCTTGGCCGCCACGACTACTGAAATCAAGTACGGATTTAAAATTTAATGCGTTATTTGATCGATCTGGCAGAGAAATCGCTAATTGTTGATCAATTAACTGCTTATCAATTTTTATAGATAAAAAGCGACAGTCTGCCGAAGCGACAATTTTAATAGGTTCGTTCGGATTAATCAGCGTTGCTTCCCCTGCGCTGGCGACGTGCGTCTGTTCTCGGTTCGATACTCTGGCTTGACCCGCAAGCACTAACTGCAGTAAGTAAAAACTCTCTAAACAGCCCGGTGTAATGGAGACCGGTGCGCCGTAGTCCAGGTAGACGAGCGAGAGACTATTCATGTTCAAGTGGTGCAAACGGGTATTCATTTTGGCGTGATGATCCGTTATGCCTAACTGATGTTGGCAAAATAAACTACTCACATAATCTCGAACAGAATTCAGGTCAGTCGATGAAAATACGTTAAATCGGCTGAGAGGTAAATTTGTACTCATTACCATTCCCCTCATGTGTAGTGCTTATTATATTTAGTATGCTGACAATTAGTATGCTGATCAATATTGTATAGATTTTACCCTTTTTGGACAAACTTATTCCGTTACCGGATAGCCGCTTAATCTAGGGCGCGTAGAATTTTCTCGAATATAAAAGAGCACTTTCCAAAGGGGGGAGGACGATGAGTAAAAAAAATCAATTATCGGTAACTATGACGGGCCTAGCCTGTGTTCTCGATATGCTGGTGTCTGCCAGCGGAGTCGCTGCAGCGGAGGAATCAAAAAGTAGGGGCTTTTATGTGTTGGAAGAAATTGTGGTCACGGCTCGCAAACGTCAAGAAAGTCTGCAGGATGCACCTATTTCAATTACCGCCTTTAGTGGAGAAGGGTTAGAACAGCGTAATATCACCGCGTTAGCGGATATCAGCCAGATTACGCCCAATCTAGTGTTTAACGCCAGCGCGCCGATTTCAGGTAGCAGCGCGACGGCGTCCGTATTTATCCGTGGTATCGGACAAAACGATTATACTCTGGTCACCGAGCCGGGTGTTGGAATCTATGTTGATGGTGTTTATATTGCCCGCTCTGTGGGTGGCGCTTTAGACCTGGTTGATATCGAACGAATAGAGGTGCTGAGAGGTCCGCAGGGCACACTGTTTGGTCGAAATACTATTGGTGGTGCAATTAGTATTACACCGAAAAAGCCCAATGAAGAACTAGGTGGCAAGATACAGTTAACCTTGGGAGATGATGAGCTGATGGGTTTTAAGGCTAAATTGAATCTTCCCTTCAGTGAGAGATTGATGAGCAGTATTGCCGTTTCGTCAAAGCAGCGCGATGGCTTTGTGAAGAACGTACAGACTGGGCGCGATCTTGGTGATGATAATTCACTTTCTGGCCGGGCGGCGCTTCGTTGGTTACCCTCGGATAATGTTTCGATAGACTTTAATGTTGATGCAACCAGGGAGCGTGAAGATGGAGCTGCGTCATTTGCCGTGGCGGCAGATGGTCTGTCTCCTCTAGGCGCTGCAAATAATGTCGTATTTTTAGGCCATTTGGGCTGTGCGCCTCCACCGGGGCCAATAGACAATAGCAACTGCTTCAATAGTCAATGGGTAACCAATGGCAAGCGTATTAGCAATGGTACTCATCCCCAATACAGCGAGTTAGATATATGGGGCGCCGGTTTAGCGATCGAGTGGGAGATTTCGGAAAGCTTAACGCTCAAATCGATAACTGCCTATCGGGATTTGGATAGCGCATTTTCGCAAGATGCGGACAATTCTCCGATTTTAGAAGACCATATTACGCACACCTATAATCAAAACCAGTTTAGCCAAGAGTTTCAGCTGTTGGGTAGCTTTATGGATGATCGCCTCAAGACTGTTTTGGGGCTGTATTATTTTGAAGAAGAGGGGGAGGACGTCAATATAGTTAGCTTCCCGGTGGTGCTATTGCATAGCGGGGGATCGATTGATAATGGAAGTAAAGCTATTTTTGGGCAAGCAACCTTTGATATTACCGACGCCTTGAGCGTGACGCTTGGGTTACGTTATACCGAAGATGAGAAGGTATTTTTACCCGATCAGTATGTACTCGATCCACGTTTATCGGGAGCGCCACCTCCCTTTGGTTTCGGTTATGTTCCTGGCACTCGTATGCTACCGCTGGAGGAGGTACCGACCGATATTAACGAAGTAACACCGATGGTGAACTTATCCTATAACATTTCTGATGCAGCGATGATTTATCTGACCTATTCAGAGGGCTATAAGAGTGGTGGGTACGACCAGCGAGTGTTTCCTCGTACCTCTGACTTTAAAGCGCCTTCTTTCGATCCTGAATTCGTTAAGTCCTATGAGTTAGGCTTTAAGTACAATAGCGATGATAACCGCTTGCGCGCTAACGCCGCGCTATTTTTTATGGACTATTCTGACCTCCAGATTGCGGTTGTGAATAACAGTGTTGATGTGGTTACCCGCAACGCAGGAGAGGCCGAGATCAAAGGTCTTGAACTGGAACTGGCTTTTATTCCTGCTGATAATTGGATGTTAGAGGCTTCGGTTGGTTATACCGACGCCGAATACACCCAACTAAGTCCGGGAGCGGTTCTGGCGGGATTGTCTAAAGACCATGAGCTGGTGAACACGCCGGAATGGTCGCTGAGTGCAGCGGTTTCCTATACGCATCCCTTCGATAGTGGCGCATCACTTGCTTTTAGACTCGATGGCAGTCATCGCAGCGAAGTCTTCTTTGATATTACCAATACCGACGTAATCACCCAGGATGATGTAGATCTAGTAAACCTTAGTGTTAACTTCCAAAGTGATGGGGCGTGGAGCCTGGGCTTCGGTATCTCCAACCTGGGTGATGAGGACTATCATGTCAATGCGTTCCAGCATTTGAACCCCTTTGGCATAGCCTACGTTAACCCTGCGCGTGAAAGAGAGTGGTGGGTTCGCGTTGGTTATGAGTTCTAAGTGGCGTCTTGCGATGTCAGATTCCGGAATTAGTCGGCGCCGCTTAATTCAAGCTACGGTTGGGATAACGGTGTTATTAGCAGCGGCAACGGATGGGCAGGTGTTATTGACCGCCAATGCCAATGCCAATGACGATAAAGCAAACGCCGAACGGTTGGTAGTACACGAAGCGGATACGTTACGCCAAATGGTAAAGCGTCTTTTCCCTTATCGAAATCTGAGTGAAGAACCCTACCGGTTAGTTGTCAATCAGGTGCGAAATGAAAAAAGTGTTGCCGATGTGGCGACCCTGTTAAGAGAAGGAGTCGGCGTACTGGATTCCGGTGTGACAGGGAAGCAGTGGTTGGCATTGTCTAAAGCACAACAGATTGAGGTAATGAAGAGAATCGAAACCAGTGCTTTTTTTCAACTGATGCTTAATACCAGTATTCATAGTTTGCATGCTAATCGAGAAGTGTGGCACTTGATAGGGTACCCGGGATCTTCGGTAGAGTATGGCGGTTATATTAACCGCGGATTTAACGATATCGATTGGTTGCCAGAAGGGTCAGTTAATTGATGTTTATCCGGTTTGAAGGGGACAGGTGTGGCGCACTTTGATTTAACCGATTCGTCTGCGGTCGTCGTGATAGGTTCGGGCGCAGGTGGCGGCACCTTGTCCAACGAGCTTGCTCAAAAAGGTGTAAAGGTAGTCTGTCTGGAGGCTGGCCCCAGATTAAGTTTGGCAGATATTGTGAATAATGAAGGCACCATGTTTAAGAAAATGAGCTGGCTTGATCCGCGTAAAGGCACCGGCCAACTGCATCCACAATTTCCCTCCTGGAGCTGTAAGACGGTGGGTGGCACTACCATGCACTGGGAAGGGCAGTGCCCGCGTTTGCAAGAACATGAGTTAATGGCACAAACCACTTATGGAGAGGTGGCAGACACCTCTTTCATCGATTGGCCCTTGGGTATGCAAGAGTTGTCCTCTTTTTATGCTAAGGCAGAGGATAAGATGGGGGTCGCAGGCACAAATGGACGTCCGTTTTTGCCGGGCAATAACAATTATAAGGTAATGGCGGCGGGTGCCAGGAAGATTGGCTACCAGGATGTTGATACCCAACACATGGCGATTAATTCCACAGTAAGGGATAACCGCCCCTCCTGTCAGCAAATAGGGTTTTGTAATAGTGGCTGCGCGATCGGCGCCAAGTGGTCGACGCTCTATACGGAAGTGCCTAAAGCAGAGGCAACCGGCAATTTTGAGCTACGTGCTGAGTCTATGGTGGTGCGAATTCATCATGACGCACATGGCCGGGTAACGGGTGTCGATTATTACGATAAAGGAGGTGTGTTAAGACATCAAAAGGCGAGAGCGGTTTGTGTGGCGGGAAACGCGATTGAAACCGCACGCCTATTACTAAACTCGCATTCGGATTTGTTCCCTGGCGGATTGGCCAACTCGAGTAATCAGGTGGGCAGAAACTATATGACACATTTCACTATCTGTGTCATCAGTCTAATGCCTAAGCCGGTTAATTTTCATCGCGGTACGCAGATGGCCGGTGTGGTAAGAGATGAGATGCGGCATGATTTATCGCGGGGTTTCTGGGGTGGCTATTCGATTAATCCGGTACCTTTCCCCCCCGAGTTTTTGGCGGCTCATATGCAGCATGGCGGTTGGGGAGAGGAACTAACCGCGAGTCTACAGCAATATGATCATTTGGCCGGCCTGATGATGATGGGAGAAGACCCTCCTCAAGCGACTAATCGCATAACACTTGATCCCGAAGTTACAGACCAGCGGGGTATGCCGATCCCTGTGGTTCACTATAGCGACCATCCCAATACGACAAAAATGAAAGCACACGCGTTACGCCAGGGTAAAGCAATTCATTCGGCGTTGGGCGCAACAAAATCCTATGAAATCACCTCGCTCCCAGCTACTCATAATCTCGGAACGGCACGCATGAGTGAAAGAGTAAATGACGGGGTGTGCAACAAATGGGGACAAACTCACGATATCAAAAATTTATTTGTATCTGACGGAAGCCTATTCAGTACTTCTGGCAGTGCAAACCCAACGCTAACCATTGTCGCACTCGCTATTCGCCAGGCCGAATTTATTAAGTCTGAAATAGAGAAGGGCAATATTTAGAGACAAATCACACCGATCATCTCGCAGGATGACCTATCCATCCCTCCCTTTTCCTATCTCAGGAAAATCGGGTAGGTCGTCCTTTTTTCTAAAAATAAGTGCCTACATTGAGCCTTGTTTGTCCTGGCTCATTGGCGTTAAGCAAGGAATTGCCTGGCGATGATTTCTTTCATCGCTTCGTTAGGGCCTCCCCAAAATGCCATGCCACGTACATCTGACCAGAGCTGCGCAATGGGATACTCCGCCATAAATCCGTAGCCTCCGAAAAGCAATGCACACCTTTCGACAATGGCCATGACCATTTGTACTCCCTTTAAACGTGCGATGGAGGCTGCTTCAGACGAAAGCTGTCCATAATGCATTTGACGGATTGCCGACGAGATAAAAGCATCCAGCAAACGCCAATCAGCAACCATATCAGCCATTTCAAAACCTGTGTTTTGTAATTGGCTCATCGGTTTGCCGAAAAGTACTCGGTCATTGACGTAATCCTTAGTCAGTTTGAGCGCACCCTCGCAAATGGCAGACGCACAAATACCGGCATAGCAGCGTTCTCTGGGTAAGCCCTCCATCAACAGGGTGACACCCCCGTCAAGTTCTCCGAGTATGGATTGTTCCGATACGACGACATCGTTTAAAAATAGTTCAGCTGTGTCTGCGGCCTGCATGCCAATCTTAGATAAACTATTGCCGACTTCAACCCCTGGCGTGTTTGCGTCAACCAAAAATAGGGTCAACCCTTTACGGTTCTCGGCAATTGGCGTGGTTCGTGCGGCGAGAATAAAAATATCTGCGAGGTGTGCATTGGAAATGAAGGTTTTCGAACCATTAATGATATAACCGTTATTGACCCGCTTGGCTTCGCAGCGAATGTTTAACAGATCGCTACCGCCTTGCGGTTCCGTCATTGCGAGCGCGGGAATAATATCTCCTGCTGCAACCAGAGTTAAAACCTGTTCTTTGATTTGGGTCGAGACACGTGGGCTATTCAGCATATGGGCAACCATAAGCTGTTGAGAAATCAATAGGCCGCCGTGTACAAAGTGACCCTCACGACAAAAAGCCTTTATAATCTCAGCAGAATAGGCAAAGCCAGCATTGCTTCCACCATAAGCTTCTGGCAGATCGGAGCTAAAGTAACCGGCGTCACCCAATGCCTTAATGTAGGATCTAGGAATCGTTTTTTGCTCAACCCATGTTGGCCAGTTATGTTGTACCTGTTGTTGTATAAAGCGGTTGACCGACGCCTTTATGGCATCAATCTCTTCGCTATTGAGCATCTCATCAACCGCAATATTTGTCATAAGAAGTTAACCCTTTGCTGTATAGGATTCACCCGTACCGGTTTTAATTTCTTTGTTCTTAAACTGCTGTAATGCAATCTTGACCATTTCACCTTCGCTCAAAAAGTAGTTCTCATGAATGTGAGCCATTTCAATTTTGATGGCTTCCCATAACTGCATGTAACGGGTCATACGGCACATACTTTTGGCGGTGGCATAGGCATTGGGATGTTTGTTGGCCAGTTTCGTTACCATGTTCCATGCGCTTTCTTCCAACTCTGCGTGTGGAACAACTTTGGTCACTAACCCCATGCGATAGGCTTCATTCGCGTCAATACGGTCACCGCTCAGGCACAGGTATTCGAAATGTTTCGGTAGCAAGAAATGTGATGCCGCCCAAGTGCTGCCACCAGCGGGAAAGTGAGCGAAATTGATTTCCGGTAGCCCAAACCTAGCTTGATCAGAAGAGATGGCTATATCACACAGCGAGACAGGAACAAATCCACCGCCGTAAGCGTGTCCATTCACAGCTGCTACTGTTGGTTTTGGCAGATCGTAAAGTTTTTGATACCAACCAAGAATTGGATCCATTACCTCACGAAAGTTATTCGAATTAGATTCCTCCATCGTTTGCAAAAAAGACATATCGAGGTCCAGGCCAGCTGAAAAGCTATCCCCAGAGCCAGTGAATATAACACCTCGTACGCTCTTATCTTTGGCAATCTCGGTGACAATCTCCAAAATTTCCGTACTCATTTTCGGTGTGAAAGCGTTTTTCTTTTCGGCGCGGTTGAGCCTTATTATTCCGATATTGTCACTTTTTTCATATATCACTTGTTCATATGCCATGGCATAAACCTCTTTATCTATTTTGGTTGGGGTTAATTACAATCAGTATGCTGACAATAACATTTCAGTCGATAACCATCAAGTCTGTTATTGTTACTACAATTTGGGTGTTGCAATTATTCAGGTTTCATTGCTTGGTTTTCCCATCCTGCCAATAGCCAAGTGCAGAGCACTGCAATGGCAAGACCTATCCAGGGGGTAAAGGTTGCGAGGGCAATTGCCGACAAAAAGACCGCGCCATTGGCAAAGGAAGATCTGGATTTTGCCATGGCGACACCGGCACATGCGATTCCTGTGAGCACAAGCGTTAAGGCCAGCGCAATTGGGAGCAAAGGTTTTAAGAAAGTAATCCAGGGGTAAAACAGCATCAAAATCGGTAAGCCGCAAACATAATACGAACTGATGCCGCTATACAAAGATTGCATTTTATCGGGGCCATCTTTCCAGCGATTAACAATAACAACATGAACACCCGCCCATAGGCATCCCTGGCTTGGGAAAAAAGGTGCGAATATCGACATCACCACATTTCTAATGGCTAGTGAAAAATGCGTGCGATTTGAATTAAAGTCAATAGGATCATCCGGGCGATGAGGGCTGGCTTCCTTGACAATAGCCATACCGGTAATAATATCGCCAAACACGATAATGTAAGCAATAAATGCCAGCGGAAGGGCCGTAAGAAACATATTGACGTCTGGCCACCCTATTGCGAAGGGGGAGGTTTTAGCCCAAAGCGATGCAAATGGAGGAATCAGAAATCCTGGTTTTATGTCGTAAGAAATTTCATTCATGATTGGACCGATAAGCGCGGCCACAAGAAAGCCTGGAAGCAAACCAAATTTCGCAAGATTGGACAGGAGTTTTGAATGCTGTTTGAATCGATTGAATGGGTTGGAGAATGAAAGTAATAGGCAGACGACGATGGCACAGCTTGTAGATACCGGAGCTGACATATACTTGTCGATATCGTCGATAAATACGCGTTGTAACGCAGCTAAGCCAGCGCCCAGGATAATGCCGGCTTTTAATGTTTCAGGCATCCACTGAATAATTCGGCTGCCTATGCCGGTTATGCCAAAAATAAAAAGAATAAGTGCCAGGTCAATGGAAAGCGCCGTCATCGCCTGAAAGCGCTGGGTGGGGTCTTCAAAGGTTCCCATCACATAGGCCAGTGCCAAAGGCAGCGCTGGGGTGATCCAGCCGCCAGCGTAGGGCTCGCCAAATATTATGGGGCTTGCGCTGACAAGTAAGTAGTGTATCAGCGATACGGTAACAGCCTCATCGAAACTCAGTCCAAAGCCTATCATCAGCAAGGGGGTTAAGGCCATTGAGGTGGAGAGTGTAATAGCGACACCCTGAGTGAGTTCAGGCCATTCCAAACGAGTGTGGAGCACGGGGATTCTAAAAGTAAAGGGCCCCCATTTAATACCTGGGTGAGCTTTTTTTCTGGAACTAGCCGTGCTTAAAGATATTTTTTTATCCATAACTAGCGGGCCTCCTTTGTGGTTGACCGGTATTTCGCGGAGTGATCCGGTCTGGTGAAAGCGCGTACAGTTAAGCGAACCTATCTGTGTAAACGCTGTCGTTATGGGTGTTGATATTAGCAAAAAGCATCAGTATACTGATTAATAATTAAGTTAGCGATAATAATTCCAGGTGAGTTTTTAAGTATGTTTTTAAGGGTGCTTTTCATGGAATGCATTATTTGCAGGCTTAAGAGTGATTCTTTGAGCTGTATTATAGAGTGATTTTTACTTAATACTAATCAAGTCTATTGATTAATTTTATCATCGATAAATATTATTAGAAATAGTGCTGATAATCAGTATACTATTCAAAGTATCGACAATGGTTTTGTTTTTGTTGATACGGTAATGAGTTGTCGCAACGTAATTTGTTGTAAAAGTGGGACAGTCTTATTGATGCAGTTGTTATGATGCAGTTGTTATAAAGTCGAATAAGATTGGTGTGGGGTGAATACAAGGAAGTGATATTCGCTGAAGTAAAAGACATGGATGGGGTTGCTGTAGGCTAATACTCAGTATGCTGAAAATAATTATACTGTTTATTGTCTCAGCGTAATGGTTGATTAAAGAGGGTAGGGGCAAATGAAAATTAGTAAGTACAGTAGCTTTGCGTGTAAAAAACAAAAATTTTATTGGCTCGCTTTTGCTATCGGTCAAAGCGTAGCCTTAACCAGTGTTGGTGTGAGTGCAGCGGATGGCGGCTCAAGCAAGCCACGATTAATGTTGGAAGAAGTCGTAGTGACGGCCCGTAAGCGAGAGGAAGGGCTGCAAGACGCACCAATTGCTATCAGTGCATTTAGCGGAGAGGATTTAGAAGCTCGGCAAATGGATGATCTTTCCGGTATAGGTGCTTCCACTCCGAACCTCGTATTTGATACAGCAGCGCCGATCTCCGGCAGTAACGTTGCATCATCGATATTTATACGTGGTATCGGTCAGCTTGATTTCAGTTTTACCACAGATCCCGGTGTTGGTCTTTATGTTGACGGCGTTTATATCGCCCGATCTGTCGGTGGAGTTCTAGATCTATTGGACCTTGAACGTGTGGAGGTATTGCGAGGGCCTCAGGGTACCTTATTTGGTCGCAATACCATCGGT
The DNA here is from genome assembly GCA_024234615.1 of Pseudomonadales bacterium. NCBI lineage: Bacteria > Pseudomonadati > Pseudomonadota > Gammaproteobacteria > Pseudomonadales > Pseudomonadales bacterium. Next base: position 1,970,345 of record JACKNY010000001.1, on the reverse strand, counting down.
GGTGCTATTAGTTTGGTGAGCAAAAAACCGGCAGAAGAATTTGGTGGGAAAGTGGGGCTGACAGTGGGTGACGATAACCGGATGGATTTCAAGGGAAGTGTGGATATTCCATTATCGGAAACTGTACATTCAAAGTTCTCAGTTGCGACCAAGAAGCGAGATGGTTATGTAAAGCGGCTGTTTGATGGAAAGGAGTTGGGAGATGACGACAGTATATCGGCCCGCGCTAGCTTCCAATGGATGCCTAGCGATGCCCTTGAGGCAAATTTCGCTGTAGATGTGTCTAAAGCGAGAGAAGAAACAGCGCCCAATACGCTAATTGGTATAAATGGAACTGCCATGCCATTTTCAGGGCTATTTAATAATGTCATCGTTGGTGGCAGTTGTGCTCCGGCTCCCGGCTCATTGAGCAATCCGGCCTGTTATAACGAGCAGTGGTTGGTTGGGCGTGATAAAACCTGGGCCTCCTCCGAATCACGCTCAGATTATGACGTGACCGGTGCAGGCTTAACGGTTGAATATGATCTCGGTTGGGGGGCAGTTAAATCAATCACCTCTTATCGGGAAATGGAAGCACAGTTTTATCGTGATGCCGACGGTTCCCCTCATATCATTTTTGAAACCGAAAATGATATGGAGCAAGAGCAATTTAGCCAGGAGTTTCAACTGACAGGTGTCGCTATTGATGATCGGCTTAATTGGATTGTTGGCCTTTATTACTTTGAAGAAGAAGGTACTGATGTTAACGACATCCGCACCTCCATCATTGAATTTCAAAGTGGCGGCGATATTGAAAACGATAGTTCGGCCATTTTTACTCAGCTGACTTTCGATATTACCGATAATTTTAGTGTGACAGCTGGTTTGCGTTATTCCGATGAAACGAAAAGGTTTACGCCGGATACATTCGTAACAAACAGCGGGTTCCTGGGTGTTCCTTTGGGTACAAGATTGTTGCCCTTTGTTGAAGGAGAGGTATCTATCGAGGAGGTTACTCCTATGATTAATTTCTCCTATCGCTGGAGTGAAGAGGTAATGACTTATTTTACCTATTCAGAGGGCTTCAAGAGTGGTGGTTTTACTCAGAGAGTATTTCCTGGGCGTAAAGATATCCCATTTTTTGTTCCAGAGTTTGTTGAAGTTTATGAGTTAGGCATGAAAGCTGACCTGTTTAATCGTCGCGCCCGGCTCAATGCGGCAGTTTTCTTTACCGATTATTCAGATATGCAAGTGTTGGTACAAGACGGTATTGGCTCTTCAACCAGAAATGCTGCCGAAGCGGAAATTAAAGGCTTCGAGCTTGAGTTAAAGGCGCTGTTAACCGAAAACATGGGGCTTGATGCTGGGATGGGCTACTTGGATGCGGAATATACCACGGTATCTGCAGCGGCCAGCGAAATTACCACGGATAAAGAGTTTGCAAACACACCGGAATGGACCGCGAATGCGAGCCTCTATTACGATATTTCATTGGGTGAATTAGGTACGTTAACACCCAGAGTGAATTGGTCTTATCGCAGCAAGGTATATAACAACACCATCAATTCCGCCAATATCGTTCAGGATAGTTTTGATGTCATCAATGCCAGTATTACCTTCCGGGACAATAACGGTGACTGGCAGGCGGTTTTGGGGGTTACTAACCTAACCGATGAAGATTATTTCACTTCCGCCTATAACAACCCAAGTATTGGCTATTCGGAAGCACTGTGGGCGCGACCGCGCGAATGGTCACTCTCTATTACACGTAACTTCTAGTAGATAAGCAGCCCGGCTGGGAAATTAGCAATAGTTTCTCAGCCCTTATTTTTTGCTGGGGTTTTATTCATTTGAAATATAGGGGTTATAAAAAATGCTAACTATGACGTCAGTTTTGGACCGTGCACGAAGATTATACGGTCATCGAACTGCCATCATCGATAATGATCGCGAGTATAGCTGGGCCGAATTTTATGATCGTGTTTCCCGTGCGGCTGCGGCTATTGCTAAGTTGGGAATTGGTCAGGGTGATCATTTTGCGATCATCAGTCATAACTCCTTCAGGCAGGCGGAGCTGATTTATGCCGGGTACTTTTTGGGTGCAGTTGCGGTGCCTATTAATTATCGTCTCGCCGTTCCGGAAGTTACGTTTATTTTGGAAGATTCTGGCAGCAAACTATTGATTGTTGAAGATTCGTTATCTGGCATTCTTCATGATAATGCAATCAAGCCTTGGGCTGATAATGCTATTTATCTGTCTGCAAATTCGGCTGAGGTGCCCTGGCTGCAATACGAGGCGCTGCTTTCCGATGCAGAACCAGTTGCTCCATGCCAGGCTGAAGAAGGCGATGATGCAATACTGTTCTATACCGGTGGCACTACCGGGCGTAGTAAAGGGGTGCGGTTAACCCATCGTAACTTGGCTGGGAATGCTGTTCAAATTGCGAATTGTATGAACCCTGAGTGTGACGACAGGTATCTTCACATTGCCCCAATGTTTCACACTGCGGATATGGTGGCGAATGCTTTTACGCTGAAGGGCGCCGCGCATTATTACATCGCCAAGCCAACCGCGCGTGGCATTCTGGAAGCAATAGACAAATACCAAATTACGGTAACGATGATTCCTCCTACTCTCATTATTATGATTCTCGAGGAGGAGGGTTTCTCGGAATTTGATATCTCAAGCCTTAAACAGTTTGTCTTTGGATCCGCACCAATGACACCAAAGTGGATTAAGCGTGCGTTGGAAGGGTTTGCCAAAACTGATATTTGGCATGGCTATGGGCTCACCGAAACATCCCCCATGGTGACGCTTTCCTGTCTTCGGCGTGAGGGTGAGGAAGATGAATCTGGCTATGTTGAGCGCTGGAAATCGGCAGGGCAACCAGTAGTCGGTACTGAAGTGCGAATACTGGATGATAACGATAATGAAATGCCGATCGGGCAGGTCGCAGAAGTAGTTTGTAAAGGACTGCAAATCGCCAAGGGTTACCTTAATTTACCGAAAGAAACCGACGAAGTCTTCAGTAATGGCTGGTTCCGCACAGGAGATGTGGGCAAGGTCGATGAAGAAGGGTATCTGTATCTGTTGGATCGTAAAAAAGACATGGTTATCACGGGTGGAGAAAATGTTTATACGGGCGAGGTCGAAGCCGTGCTTTGCGCACATCATAGCGTTCTCGAAGCAGCCGTTTTCGGTATTCCCGATGATCTTTTCGGAGAGGCGTTGGTAGCTGCAATAGTACGACGTGCGGGCGATGCGCTAACGGAAGCGGACGTTATTCAACATTGCAGAGGAATGATTGGTGGCTACAAGATTCCCCGCATCGTATTTTTTATCGATGAGCTACCCAAAAACGCCGTGGGCAAAGTATTGAAGCGAGACCTGCGCGGCCACTATTTAGGTTCAGTTGCATAATCACTTTGTATAACGGGAGTTTGCTGTATGGCCAAAATCATTACGTCAACTGAGGAAAATAAAAATCGTCGTAAACAACGAAAATTTGTACCGACGTTTTGTTTTCAGTGCAACGCTGGTCCAGATTTACTCAAAGTCACCGTCGAAGATGGCGTAGCCACCTGCGTGCAACCGAATTTTGATGCAGCGGGAATGCACCCCGCCAATGGCAGGGTTTGTGTTAAAGCCTTTGGACTTGTTCAAAAAAGCTACAATCCGAACCGAATCACTACCCCGATGCGTCGCACCAACCCCAAAAAAGGACGCGACCAGAATCCAGGATTTGAGCCAATTTCCTGGGATGAGGCTTATGAGATTATTGCGGAAAAACTGAATGGGATTCGAGAGAAGGGTTTGTTGGATGAATCCGGGTATCCACGCCTAGCAGCGAGTTTTGGTGAGGCGGCAACACCGGTTTCACATATGGGAACTTTCATTCCTTTTTTAGCGGCCTGGGGTCCGATCGATTACGGTATTGGGGCAGGGCAAGGCATTAAATGCTACCACTCCGAACATTTGTTTGGTGAATTTTGGCATCGCAGTTTCACTGTTACCGCAGATATGCCCTACTGTGACTACGTCATTTCGTTAGGTGCTAATGTTGAAGTCTCTACTGGCGTCATTGGTGTTTCGCGCAATGCCGATGCCCGTGCTCGTGGGATGAAACGCATTCAGGTTGAACCACACTTGTCCGTTACCGGCGGCGTGGCGGCGGAATGGGTACCGATTAAACCGAAAACTGATCCGGCCTTTTTATTCGCGATAATTCATGTGCTGTTGTTCGAGCACGAAACAGCTGAGCTTGACGTGCCTTTTTTAAGAGACCGGACAGCCTCTCCCTATCTGCTAGGACCAAATGGTTATTACCTGCGTGACCCCGAAAGTCGAGAGCCCTTGGTCTGGGACCTCAACACCGGAGGCGCGGTACCTCAAAATATGAAAGGAATTTCACCCGCCTTAGAAGGAGAGTATCAAATAGATGCTATTGAACTGGGGCCGGACGATGAGTGTTGGCAACATAGGCAAGTAAAGTGCGGTACTGCCTTCAGTGCGTTAAAAGAGCATGTTAAGGCGTATACCCCTAATTGGGCTGCCGGCATTTGTGATATCAAGGAAGATGTTATTCGACGGATAGCCAATGACTTTCTTAGCCACGCAAAGATAGGTGAAACTATCGAAATTGACGGTGAAGTCCTGCCGTTGCGCCCGGTATCCGTAGTGCTTGGAAAAAGTGTTAATAACGGCTGGGGTGCTTACCCCTGTGTTTGGGCGCGCACGGTTTTGGCTACTCTGGTTGGTGGTCTGGAAGTACCTGGCGGTACTATCGGAACGTCTACGACGCTGAATCGTCCGGCGAACCGAGTAGATAGTGTCCATCCTGGTGATGATGGCTTTATGAATCTTAATTTTAATCCCACCGATAAGGAGAATTGGACGGACAAGCCAAAATGCCGTAACGCTTACAATGTCTTGATACCTTTAGTCGGTGATGGCGCTTCCAGTCAGGCGTTAGGGCCAACGCATTTGCCCTGGTTATTTCAGGATGAACCAGCGCAGCATTTGCCGCCTTTTACCTTGCCGGGAGTCTGGATTGTTTATCGTACTAATCCAGGTGTTTCTAGCTGGGATACGCCCGGTGTTACTCGAAAAATGGCGGCCTACCCATTTACCGTGGCTTTTGCCTATACGCTTGATGAAACCAATTATATGGCAGATATCCTGTTGCCGGATGCGATGGACCTGGAAAGTACTCAGCTAATTCGCATGGGAAGCACCAATACCATGGAGCAGTTTTGGCGCCATAAGGGTTTCGGTTTACGCCAGCCAGTCGTAAGTCCGCCGGGAGAAGCGAAAGACTTTACAGAGATTTCGCAAGAACTGGCCAAACGCACGGGCTTGCTTCCCCTGTATAACAAAATGATCAATAAAGGCTTGGCGGGTGTCAGGCTCAAGGGGGAAAACTATGATTTTAGTCTCGACGAGACTATTGAGCATAGCGTCGATGAAGTGTGGGACCGAATTTGCAAGGCCGCCAGTGCCGAACTAACCGATGGCACAGAGACCGATGGCCTTGCTTGGTATAAAGAGCACGGCTTTAAGTTTGGGCCATATTCGCAGCTCAATTGGTATCTTTACCCGCGTATGAAGTCCTTAAATTTACGCTTTGAAATGCCCTATCAGGAACGTTACCTACGTGTTGGCCAGCAGTTGGGAAATCGCCTGCATGAAAAAGACATCCATTGGTGGGATGACCAACTGGCAGAGTACGAAGCATTTCCCGAATGGCGGGATTTTCCGAAAATCTGGGAGCAAGGTATTCTGCGCAGCGGTAAAAAACCGGAAGAATTCCCCTTTTGGTTAGTGACAGCAAACTCCATGCAATATGCCTGGGGATCCAATCTGAGTTTACAGCTGATTAAGGAGCTGGCGGACAATGTGGCGGGCCATTCCGGGCTCGTGATGAATGCTCAGGCAGCAGCAAAACTGGGTCTGCAAGAGGGCGATCGGGTTGAACTGACCTCTTCGCTTCGCTCCGCATCAGGAAAACTTGTGTTACGCCAGGGAATTCGCCCAGACACTCTTTTAGCTGTGGGTAAGTTTAATCACTGGATTACGCCGATTGCCAAGGATATGGATATTCCGAACTTGAATGACCTAACACCCATTTCGCTAGAGCTAACCGATGCCATGGGGTCCGGCACCGATTTGGTAAGAGTGAGCATTCGTAAGCTCTAAAAATTTTTACTATTGAAAGAAGTAGGAGAGAAAGAATATGAGTTATTTGAGTTATTTTCCTGATGGTACGGTATTAGAAGACGTTTTTAGCGCTCGGCCTGAACGTTATAAGGGCTTTAAAGACTATTGCCAAGATGTCATGCGAGGGGAGTCCTCCGAACTGACCGCCAATGAGAGAGAGCTTATTGCCGCCATCGTTTCAGGCACAACAGGAAGTATTTATTGCTACAGCGCACACAGCAAAGTTGCTGAGGCCTTTGGTTTTTCGAATGAGGTAGTGGAAGAACTACTCTCAGATATCGATAGTGCACGGGTTGATGACAAACTCAAACCGCTTCTGCACTTTGTACGTAAATTAACGCTAACCCCTCAGAAAATGAGCGCCGAGGATGTAGCGAATGTCGTGGCGGCTGGCTGGACTGAAAAAGCCCTGGAAGATGCTATCGCCGTGTGTGGATTATTTAATCTTGCGAACCGAATGACCCTGAGTTACGGCCTGAGCAGTAAATGGACCGGTAAGCGCGCGCAACATATCGATGACATTGTGAATAAAGGATACGTCTGAGAAACGACGCCGATTAAGGCTCAATAATTCAGCGAATCGATTTTGGAAACGAGGAAGTATTAATGACACGTTACGTAATGGTGGCGGATTTAAATCGGTGTGTGGGTTGCCAAACTTGTACGGCGGCATGCAAACATACCAATGCGACCCCGCCTGGTGTGCAATGGCGGAAAGTACTGGATGTGGAAGTCGGTGAATATCCCGATGTCGATCGGATTTTTATGCCCGTGGGATGTCAACATTGCGCTGAACCACCCTGCATGGAAGTTTGCCCCAGTACCGCGACCGGAAAGCGTGATGATGGCATTGTCACCATTGACTACGATATCTGCATCGGCTGTGCTTATTGTTTCGTGGCCTGTCCCTATCAAGCACGCTACAAAGTCAGCAAACCCAGTTTTGCTTTTGGCGATAAGCCTACCGAAAATGAAGCCGAGCGCTTTGATGAGGCGCGCATCAACGTAGCGATGAAATGTAATTTTTGCTCTGACAAAGTGGACTCCGGTAAAGAGAAGGGGCTCATACCCGGTATTGATCCCGATGCAACACCGGCCTGTGCGAACGCCTGTATTGCCGGAGCACTGCATTTCGGTGATATCGAAGATGAAGAGAGTAATGTGTCCAAATTGGTTGACGAAAATCCCCATTTCCGGATGCATGAGGAGTTGGGAACGGATCCCGGATTCTACTATCTTTGGGATGGAGCGGAATGATGCAACAGCATAGTTTTGGAAAGGTTTTGCAGGATGTTTGGGATTGGCGTGCCGCAGGTAATTTCATGTTTGGTGGCACGGGCAGTGGTTTATTGTTTCTCGTCGCCGCTTTTAGTTTTCCCGGCAACCCTAATTTTATGGTGGGGTTACTGGCTTTGTTTTTTGTTGCGCTGGGCTTAACTCTGGTGTGGCTCGAAATTGGTCGCCCGTGGCGTTTTATCAACGTTTATTTTAACCCCTGGACTTCCTGGATGAGCCGCGAAGCATTTGTTGCAGCGGTTGTTTTTGGTTTGGCGTTTATCGGTATCTTGTTTGAGATTCCGATAGTGACCTTATTAGGTGGGCTAGCAGGCCTCTTTTTCCTTTATTGCCAAGCGCGAATTTTGAAGGCGTCAAAGGGAGTGCCTGCCTGGAGAGAGCCAGCCATTATGCCGTTCATTCAGGTTACGGGGCTTACTGAGGGTGCGGGGCTACTTGCTTTTGCTTATGCTGCTTTAGGGGTTAACGATCAATTTTTGTTAGGGCTTTTTGCCTTGTTGCTCATTCTGCGAATGGTTGCTTGGGTGCATTATCGCCGTCAACTAAAAGTACATGAGGCGCCAGCAGCAGCTCAGGCGGTTCTGGCTCAAATTAATACTTTGACGATGATCATAGGTAATCTACTACCTTTGGCGCTAATCGGCGCGACCATTGCGATAACCGCATTCGAGCAACAGGCATTATGCGCTGTGGCTGGCGTATTAGCTGTGTTAGGAGGATGGCTGGTTAAATTTACTATCGTGACTAGGGCCGCTCATTATCAGGGCTATGCCTTTGCTAAGCCGATAAGAGGAAAAGCGCAGAGAAAGCAAACTGTCTGATATAAGAAAATTCTTAAGGTTTAATGGTTCCCTATTGTAGGGAGCGGGGCTGCATTCAAATAATTTAACGCTGCTTTTCCTTAAGCGGGGCAATATTCTATACCCTTAGGATTTTAATTTTGAGTTCCGGTTGCGTCGTTCTTTGCGTTCTCGCCAACGCGTTGTGACTCGCCAAAACCAAAACAGGTGAATTGCTAAGTAGCTTAAATAACCGAAGACTAAGCCGCAAACAACGGATCCTAAAAGCAGCGGTTTGCCAATGGTATCAAAGTTAGCTAATAATCGACTCCAAATGTCATGAACAACTAATTGTTCGTAGATGACTGGCGCGTTTAACACTAAATTGCCAACCCAATAATTAAAGTAGAATATCGGCGGCATGGTAATCGGGTTGGTGATAAAAACGAGGGCGACGGAAAGCGCTATGTTGCGTTTGAAAATAATAGCTAAGAACGCTGCCAATAAAGATTGCAGCGGGATTGGGAGAAAAGCACAAAAAACGCCGATAAAAAATGCCCCAGCAACTGAGTATTTGGTAAGGTGCCATAATTCGGGGTCGTGAATTCTTTTGCCTAATAATGCGATCCAACGGTTGTGCTTGATTTTTGCCGGATCCGGTAAAAAACGCTTAAAAAATTTGCGTGGCATGATCTAATAGTCTGTGCTCAGTTTGGAGAAGGAACTCTACTAATGCGATGGATGATTGCCTGTTGTTTTGGCGTAGGCGCTGTCAGCTTTTTCCCTGTAATACCTTCGCTTCTCTGGTTGTTGCCATTGGCGGCACTGGGGTTGATTGCCATTAAGTATAAACTATTAAAATTTGTTGGCGCATTAAGTTTCGGTGTTATCTGGGGGATATTGTCTGGCTGGGTTGGGCTTCAGCATCAGTTACCTGAATCTCTTGAAAATATCGATCTCAATGTGGTAGGTCAGGTTGTCGGCCTGCCAGCAACGAGCGAACGTAGACAACGCTTTGATCTTAAAATAAAAACTATTGGTTTAGCCGTTGGTGACAACTTCTTGGCCGCACCTAAACGTATCCGAATCAATTGGTATCAAACTGAAACCTTAGTATTGCCCGGAGAAATCTGGCAATTCACAGTGCGTTTAAGACGCCCTCATGGCTTTGCGAACCCGGGTATCTTTGATTATGAAACCTGGCTATTTCAGCAGGGCATTGACGCCACCGGATATGTTCGTGAAGGTGAGCAAAACCTGCAGCTAAAGCAAGCGGGCTTAGCACGCTTGCTCGACCAAATCCGATTTTCACTTTATCAGAAGTTAAACCAACTTCCCGCAGGATATCAGTACAAGGATGTGCTGATTGCGTTACTCATGGGCGAAAGATCGGATCTTGGCGGTGATCTATGGCAGATCTTTACTCGCACTGGCACTAATCATCTGTTTGTTATCAGCGGATTACATATTGGTTTTGTGGCTTTATGCTGCTATCTGTTGGTTATGCAAATTGGCCGTTGGATACCTCTAGGGGCTCCAGTGATCGCTCTTCAGCAGGTAGCGTCAGTGGCAGCAATTTTGGCGAGCGTGGGATACAGCGCACTGGCTGGTTTTGCGCTACCGACTCAGCGTGCCCTTATAATGCTGACATTGCTGATGTCGGGGAAAATTTTAAAACGTGATATCAACATTGTTACCAGCTTTGTTATTGCGCTGCTGTGCGTATTGCTGCTGGACCCACTGGCACCTCGGACTGTTGGGTTTTGGCTGTCTTTTGGTGCAGTGGGGGCGTTGCTGCTAGGCTTCGCAGGTTATACATCACATCAGGGTTTTTGGTGGCGTTGGGGGCGGCCGCAATGGTTAGTCTTCATAGCATTTATTCCTTTATTGCTTTTTTTCTTCAAACAATTCTCTGTCATATCACCCTTAGCAAATCTGGTGGCGATACCGTTGCTGGGTTTATTAGTCGTGCCCTTATGCTTGCTGGCTGGACTATTGCTCTTAGTCGATGAATCACTGGCGGCGGGTGTTTTGTGGGTAGCTGATAGAGCGATTTGGGGACTGATCACGGGGTTGGAGTTTGTCGCTGAAACGCCTTTTGCCGTGGTGCAACTAAGCCCGAGTGTTGCTGCGGTCGTGGTGGCATCCTGTGGTGCGATTGTGTTGTTGGGCCCGCGTGGATTGCCAGGGAGATGGTTGGCATTATTTTGCTTCATTCCGCTGTTCATCTATCAACCGCCGCTCAAGGTGGGCGACTATCGTGTCAGTTTTTTTGATGTTGGCCAAGGTTCATCGGTGCTGGTGGAAACCAGCGAACACCGTTTGCTTTACGATGTCGGGCCTGCTTACGACGACAAATTCAATGCGGCAACCAGCGTTTTACTGCCTTATTTTCAGCACCGTGGGATAGGGCGGTTGGATCGAATACTCATTAGTCATAGCGATAATGATCATGCTGGCTCACTACCTTATCTGCTCGACCATATTGATTACGGAGATATTGTTTCTGGCTCTGTACTGAAACAATATACCAAACTGCCAATTGATGCTTGCCAGTCGGGGGAAAGCTGGCAATGGGATGGTGTTTCTTTTCAATTAATGCAGGCTAGCCCCGAATATTGGACTAGCGAAAATAACCGCTCCTGCGTACTCAAAATCGATAATGGTAATTTTGCTGTATTGCTCACTGGCGATATTGAGCGAGAGGCTGAGCAGTCATTGCTAGAGCAGTTTGGTGATGGGTTAAAAGCAGATTTTATGTTGGCCCCGCATCATGGTAGTAGAACCTCATCGAGCTTAACGTTTATTCAGCAGGCAGCACCAAGTTGGGTTATTTTTACCATAGGCTATAAAAACAGGTTTGGTCACCCTAAACCTGATATTGTTGAGCGTTATCGACTGGCGCAGATAAAAACTCTGGATACGATCAGTAGCGGGTTGATCAAAGTTACGGTTGCCGCTGAGCATTCACCAGTGTTAATCGAATCTTTTCGCCAGTCCCAAATGGGCTATTGGTATCCTAAGTGACAACCCAATAAATAGTCAGGTCAATACTCTAGAATAGCCATGGATTTCATTTGTTTCGCAGTTTATGCTTATCGCGGAACAGGCCTAAATATTGAAGGAGTAAAAGGTGAACGATGCTTTAGCGCAAAGCGTGCTAGCTTATATCAAAGATAAGCATGTGATGACCCTCGCCACCACTGGTCCAGAAGGCCCCTGGGCTGCGGCAGTATTTTTTGTCAATGATGGCTTCGAGTTTTATTTTTTATCGGCACCCTCAACACGGCATGGCGAAAATATGTCGAAATGCTCGCAGGTCGCCGCGACCATCCAGCTGGATTACGATAATTGGCAGGACATTAAAGGCGTGCAGCTAGAAGGTGAGATTAATGTTCTCAACGGTGCGGCAAAAGCCGCAGCGATGGCGTGTTATGCGAAAAAGTTTCCAGTCATACAAACAGCACTTAAAGCGCCATCAGCAATCAGTAAAGCAATGGCGGGGGTAACTTGGTATAAGCTGGTACCACGACGACTGTACTTCATTGATAATGCCAAGGGATTTGGACATCGAGATAAGGTTAAGTTAAGTCAATGAATAGACCAGAGGTTCCTTCGGTAGAATTTATTTTGTGCCACATCAGAGGACTGGTTTTTCCTGTCATTTGGTACTCAGCATAGTCCTTCGCAACAGCCTCCTTCGCCGTTAGCGGCGATAAAATACGCCCCAACATAGCCAAATATTCATGATACAAATCATGACTCCTACTTTTTGAATTCTGTACCATAGCTGTCCTTTTGAGAGGGTTACGCGCAAGCGTGATAGATCAACGCGGTTGCGATATAAAACAATGAAATGAAGTAGATTATATGTCAGAACTAGCTGAACTGAGCAAAGCATCAAAACCTACCAGTATCACTTCAGGTCCAGAGACTAAACAAATATTACGGCCAATGATGGGCAATGAGGCAATTGCCCGTGGTGCTTGGGAAGCTGGCGTGAAAGTGGCGGCAGCCTACCCCGGTACGCCTAGCACAGAAATCATGGAAAATCTGGCTAAATACCCAGCGGCGGATTTACATGCGGAATGGTCCACCAATGAAAAAGTCGCTTTGGATGTAGCGATTGGTGGTTCTTTCGCAGGAGTTCGTTCCTTTACATCAATGAAGCATGTCGGCTTGAACGTTGCTTCAGACTCGCTGATGTCACAAACCTATATTGGCGTGAATGGTGCATTGGTATTGGTTGTTTGTGACGACCCCGGTATCCATAGCTCGCAAAATGAACAGGACACGCGCTATTTTGGACAGTTGGCAATGGTCCCCATTTTAGAACCAACTGATGCGCAAGAAGCGCTCGATTTTACCAAACTGGCATTTGATATCAGCGAAGAATTTGATACGCCAGTGATTGTACGCAGTACCACGCGATTGTCACATACGCGTAGTTTGGTGCAAACCGGCGAGCGTGTAGAGAACCCCGGTAAAGGTTTTCTCGAGCTGCCAACCAAGAATGTCATGATTCCCGGCCATGCTCGGATAAGACACAGGGCACTGTTGGAGCGGGAACAAAAATTACAGGAATATTTTGAATCTTCGGAGTTGATTCGCTGGGAGCCGAGTAGTGAAGAAATCGGTGTCATCACTTTAAGCACCGCTTATACCTATGTGAAAGAAGTTCTACCCGAGGCCAGCGTATTAAAACTGGGTGTTTCTTATCCATTGCCTGAGGCAAAAATACGTGATTTTTGCGCTTCCGTAAAACGGGTTATTGTTGTCGAAGAACTCGAACCTATGATTGAAAATCAATTAAAGGTGATAGGACTTGGTGTTGAAGGGAAGTCGTTATTTCCGCGTGAGGGCGAATTCTCGACAGAAGTAGTGCGTGATGGCTTTGAATCAGCAGGCTTGCTACCACCGACGCCAAAACTTGAGCTGATTGATATCCAGCCTATGGCGCGCCCACCTTTATTATGTGCAGGCTGTCCACATACCACAGCTTATATGGCATTGCGAGCACTCAATTCACGTGTCTCGGGTGATATCGGCTGTTATACCTTGGCGGCGGTTGAGCCGTTAAAGGCCATTGATACCTCAGTGGCGATGGGATCCAGTATCGCTAACGCAACAGGTATCGCGCTTTCCGGCACAGAAACACGACCGGTTGTCGCAACCATTGGCGACTCCACCTTTTTACACGCGGGGATTCCGCCTTTGATCAATGCGGTTTACAACAACGCTAATATCACCGTAGTGCTTTTAGATAACCATATTACCGCGATGACCGGAGGGCAGGATCACCCTGGAACGGGAAAAAACCTGCGCGGAGAAAAGACGCACAAAGTTGATTATGAAGCACTGATTAAATCGATTGGCGTGAAGTGGTTAAAGAAAATTGATTCCTACAATATGGGCAGTGTTTATCAGTCGTTACGTGAAGCGACGCTATACAAGGGTGTTGCCGTTATTATTCTCGATCGTCCCTGCGTACTGGATCCGGTTAAATTAAAAGGTCCGGCTTTCCAGGTTAAGGCTGAAAACTGCACAGGTTGTCAGGCCTGCATGAACTTGGGTTGTCCAGCTATCTCCTGGAGCGACGAGATGTTTGAGGGGCACCATAAGGTAAAAATAGACGAGGCTGCCTGTATTGGCTGTAGTCTGTGCGCTCAGGTGGGTTCGACCAACTGTATCCAACCCGCCGATGCAGGTCAGCTACAATGAGTGATTCCACCCTAATTCAAGCTGAAGTCTCACCGACGTTGAGACAGCCGCAAGCGATGAAAGTGCCCACTAACGTATTAGTGGTTGGTGTTGGTGGCCAAGGTGTCATCATGGTATCCAAAGTGTTGGCTGCGCTATGCCAACAACAGGGGTTTCAGGTGAAGCAAAGTGAAGTGCATGGCATGGCCAAACGCGGTGGTTCCGTCTTCAGTCATGTACGTTTTGGAGAGCAAGTGTATTCTCCAACTATCCCGGTGGGGCAGGCTGATGTGTTAGTGGCGCTGGAGTGGGCTGAGGGTCTACGTTGGTTGCCATACCTAAAACCTGAAACTGGGATTTTTATCGCGGATACGCAACAGATTGTACCACCCTTTGCTTGTCGTGATCGAAAACACGGGGCGCGCAGTGGTTACGCAAAAGAGTCGGTAGCGGATATCTCAGAATTGATTAGCAATTGCTTTGCCGCCGATGCAGGCCATATGGCGACTGAGCTAGGTAATGCCAAAGCGGCGAATACGCTTTTGCTGGGAATGTTATCTACCGCCTTGGATTTCCCTGCGGATGACTGGAAACAGGTGATCGCACAATTCGTGCCGCCAAAGACCGTTGATATCAACATGGAAGCTTTTACCCAAGGTAGAGACTGGGTGGAACGTTATGATCCGTTGGTACTAAAAGGAGGCAAAGGTAATAACGAGGGGTTGGCGGGATCGCATACACCTCACGAAGTCCAATTTGAGCTACCGGTAATCACCGAGGCTTGGTGTAAAAGCTGCGATATCTGCGTTAAATTTTGCCCGGAACGCTGCCTTAGTCTAAATGAAAATGGCATTGCGGAACTAACCAAACCAGAACTCTGTACCCTCTGTAGAATTTGCGAACGGCTTTGTCCTGATTTTGCAATTTCGTTGAATTATAAAAACTAATTTTTATGGCAATCCCTATGTCCAAATTATCTGAACCTCGCCTGGTTAATATAGAAGGTAATCATGCCTGCGCGATGGGTGCTATCGCTGCAGGATGTCGTTTTTACGCCGGCTATCCGATCACACCTTCCTCAGAAATTGCCGAACGCATGTCTTTGGAGTTACCCAAGGTGGATGGTATTTTTATCCAAATGGAGGATGAAATTGCCTCAATGGGGGCTATTCTTGGCGCGTCCATGGGGGGGCTGAAAGTGATGACAGCTACCAGTGGCCCTGGATTTTCTTTGAAACAAGAAAATTTAGGCTATGCTGCCGGGGCTGAAATTCCCTGTGTCATCGTCAATGTGATGCGGGGTGGGCCGAGCACCGGATTGCCCACGCGCCCCGCGCAAGGCGATATTATGCAGGCACGCTGGGGTACCCACGGTGATCATCCTATTATTGTTATCACGCCAGCCTCGGTACCGGAAATTTATGAGCAAACTATCCGTGCGTTTAACTTGTCGGAAACCCTGCGCGTCCCAGTAATTTTGCTCTATGACGAAGCTATCGGTCACCTGAGAGAAACGGTTGAGCTGAAAGAAAGTGCAGAGATTGAGTTGCATAACCGTAAGTGGGCGGCTGAAGTCTCGGCGGAATTCAAACCCTATGCAGCAGGGGAGGATAAAGTTCCCGAGATGGTGCGTCCTGGTGATGGGTTTCGAACTCATACCACCGGGTTAACCCATGCCCCGGATGGATTCCCCACTCAAGACCCTGTACTGGTAAATGAATACATGCAGCGCCTGCTGGGCAAACTTCAACACCACAATGCGTTGGTGGAGAGCTTCGAAGCAATCAATACGGAGGATGCGGAAATATTGGTGGTGTCCTACGGAATTACCTCTCGCGCGGCACGACGCGCAGTTAAGTTGGCGCGCAATGAAGGTATTAAAGTGGGCATGTTTCGACCCATCACCCTGTGGCCATTCCCTGCCGAACCGTTAAAAGCAATTCTAGGCCCGGTAACAAACCTACTGGTGCCGGAAATGAATGCGGGGCAGTTGATTCAGGAGGTTGAACGTTATCGCCCCACAAGTTGCCGAGTTGAAGGCTTGAACCGGATTGACGGCGAAACTATTACGCCCGAGCAAATCCTACATAGAATAAAGGAGCTAGCATCTAATGAGTGACGTTGATAGCCAATTCAATATACGCGACTATTTAAGAGAACACCTGTTTCCACATTTTCTCTGCCCCGGTTGTGGACATGGTATCGCGTTAAGGGCACTGCTTTGGGCTATTGATGAGCTCGAAATTCCGAAGGATAAGTTGGCGTTCGTATCTGGAATTGGGTGCTCGGGACGTCTCGGGGCCTATATCGATGCTAATACTTTTCACGTCACTCACGGTCGACCATTGGCCTTTGCGACCGGCTTGAAGTTGGCTCGTCCGGACTTAGAAGTTATCGTCATCACTGGTGATGGTGATTGTTTAGCGATTGGTGGCAATCATTTAATCCATGCTTGTAGACGTAACCTCAATATTACTTGCATGATGCTAAACAACGAGGTTTATGGTATGACGGGCGGCCAGGTTTCACCCACCACCAGTAATGATCGTTTTACCACCACCACGCCCAATGGTAACTATGAGCCTACCTTTGATGCCTGCGCCTTAGCGCAAGCGGCAGGAGCTGGTTTTGTCGGACGCGAAATCACGCTGCAAACCCCCGCGTTAAAAAATGTACTTAAGGAAGGTTTAGCTCATTCCGGCTTTTCCTTTGTTGAGGTTATGTCAGACTGCACAGAAGTGTTTGGTCGTAAAAATGAACTAGGCGACTCGGCTGAAATGGTATTGACGCAGAAATCATCGGTGCGACCGGATGTTTATGATAATCAAGTCGATCAGCCATTTCGTCCGAATTTCCTGAAAACGGGTGTCATGGCACGCAATAACCGGCCTGAGTATGCAGCGGCTTATCGTCAGCATATATTAACGATGCGAGAAGGGGAAAATAATGGCTGAGCTAGAAATACGCCTTAGCGGTAGCGGCGGGCAGGGTATTTTGCTGATAGGTCGAATTCTTGGGGAGGCGTTGACACAGAAGAAGTTCAAGGTCGCTCAATCCCAAAGTTATGAACCAACTTCCCGTGGGGGATTAAGCCGATCTGACCTGGTCGCCAGCGATCATGACGTCGACTACCCCTTGGCAACCTCCCTGGATTATCTGGTGGTGTTGCATAAAATCGCAATTGGTGCCTCCGACCAGTTACTGAAACCCTCGAGTTTGATAATTATCGACAGTCCATTGAGTGAACTTTACCGTCCAAATAATGGGCAATGCGTATTCTTGCCTATCAGTGAAACGGCAAAACGTTTGGGCAGTATTCGTTCCACCAATATGGTTGCACTTGGCACGTTGTTGGCACTGTCTGATATTTGCGATGAAGTTACTCTGTTCGCCGCAATTGAACAGGTTGCACCGGCAAAGCTGGTAGAGTCTAGTCTCGAAGCGGTGAAAGAAGGCTATCGGATCGCACAAAATAGCCAAACTGCGGATCAAGCTGACCTTGACCTAGTAGAAACTAGCCTGGCAGAACGAGTACCGTTGGTGTCGTTGTAGATAGCCAGCGCAATAGCGTTATAGTAAATAAGAAATACTATCTAAAGCGAAACGCTGCCCTTTAAGATAGTCTTCGATACAGGTCAGTACCAGAGGACTGCGTAAGTGGTTCTCAATAGCCTTTATTTCTTCATAACTTAGCCACAGCGTACGAATGATGCCATCATCCAAATCCCGGGTGACCTGTTGTTTAACTGTGCCATTAAAGCAACATCGGAAATAGGTAATGTCATTGTGTGGAGAGTGATACTGGTAAAAGCCCGTAATACTTTGTAGCTCGACATGCCATCCGGTTTCTTCAAGGGTCTCGCGCAGTGCCGCTTGAATTAGGGTTTCACCTTTTTCGACATGGCCTGCAGGCTGGTTGATAACCTGCATACCATCCGACCTTTCTTCAATCATTAGAAACTTTCCATCGCACTCGATGATTGCTGCCACGACCAGATGTGGGTACCAAGGTTTTGGCATCGTTTTTATCTCATTCCAGTTGAGTCATTTAATGTTATTTTCCTGTATTCACCCGGCTGTATGTTTTCTAAGGTCCACTTGCCGATGGCGAACCGTACCAGCCTTAGGGTCGGGAACCCCACGGCAGCTGTCATACGGCGTACCTGCCGGTTTCTACCTTCGCTGATTTTTAATTCAATCCAGGAGGTGGAAATATTGGCCCTAAATCGAACTGGCGGATCGCGTGGCCAGAGGCTTGGCTCGGTAATGCCGCTAACCTTAGCGGGGTTGGTCAAGCCGTCTTTGAGGTTGACGCCTGTTCTCAAAGTGTTGATTGCTTCGGCAGTAATTTCACCTTCTACCTGAGCCCAGTAGGTTTTTTCAAGTTTATGCTTGGGGTGGCTAATGCGGTGCTGTAACGCGCCATCATCCGTTAGAATTAGGAGACCTTCGGAGTCGTTGTCGAGTCTGCCGGCTGGATATACGCCGGGAATATCGATGAAAGATGAAAGTGTGTGCTGACCGGGATCACCCGTAAATTGAGATAGGACACGAAAAGGTTTATTAAATAGGATAATTTTTGCCATAGCCTGGATGATTTCACTTAAACCCTATATCATTTGCAGCCCTCGGCAGGGGCGATCAAATGGAAATATTGATTCAAATTTACCTGATATTTATATTACGCAGCCGCTATTCTAATAAAAGTAATGGGGTTCAGGTAGAAAGATTAAAGAAGATAGGTAAAAGTAGTTTTTGACGGAGACCAGTATGTCATATCAGCACATTTCAGTTCCACAAGACGGTGAAAAAATTACCGTCAATTCAGATCATTCCTTAAACGTTCCCAATCGACCCATCATACCTTTTATAGAAGGTGATGGCATTGGTGTTGATGTCACTCCCCCGATGATCAATGTTGTCGACGCAGCGGTTGAAAAGGCCTACGGTGGCCAGCGTTCAATTGCTTGGATGGAAGTTTACTCTGGTGAAAAGGCCGTTCGTGTCTATGGTGACGATCAATGGTTGCCGGAAGAGACTCTACAAGCTTTCACCGAATTTACTATTGGCATTAAAGGTCCTCTGACTACGCCAGTTGGAGGCGGTATTAGGTCGCTTAATGTGGCCTTGCGTCAGGAATTAGATCTTTACGTGTGTCAGCGCCCGGTGCGTTGGTTTGAGGGCGTTCCCAGTCCGGTGAAAGAGCCTGGCAAGACTAATATGGTAATTTTCCGAGAAAACTCTGAAGACATCTATGCGGGTGTCGAGTGGGCGGCTGGCAGTCCAGAAGCAGACAAATTGATCAAAATTCTGCAAGAAGACTTTGGTGTAACCAAAATACGTTTCCCTCAAGAGTGCGGTATCGGCATTAAACCGGTGTCTAAAGAAGGGACGCAACGTTTAGTGCGTCGCACTATCCAATATGCCATCGATCAGAATTTGCCGAGTGTCACCTTGGTGCACAAAGGCAATATTATGAAATTCACCGAAGGTGCGTTCAAAGAGTGGGGCTATGAGTTGGCTCGCGAAGAGTTTGGCGCTGAGCTGCTGGACGGCGGTCCCTGGTGTGTATTGAAAAATCCTAAAACCGGCAAAGATATCATTGTCAAAGATGTAATTGCTGATGCCATGTTACAGCAAATTCTGCTACGTCCAGACGAATACAGCGTCATTGCGACCCTAAATTTGAATGGTGATTACCTGTCTGATGCACTGGCGGCGCAGGTTGGCGGTATTGGTATCGCGCCAGGCGCCAACATCGGCGATAAAGTAGCGATTTTTGAAGCAACTCACGGTACGGCACCTAAATACGCAGGTCAAGATAAGGTAAATCCGGGTTCTCTGATTCTATCTGCTGAAATGATGCTACGTTATATGGGCTGGAATGAAGCGGCGGACCTTATTATCAAAGGTACCGAAGCGGCAATAGCAGCCAAGACCGTCACCTATGATTTTGAGCGTTTGATGGAAGGCGCTTCCTTGGTTTCTGCATCTCAGTTTGGAAAAGAAATTATTAAACACATGGGTTAACTATTACTCTGTGGCGCTATCCAGTCAGCCGGGTTCATTAATATTTGAGCCCGGTTGCCCCCTTCTTTTGAGATGTTTCTCAAATCTTTGTTAAGTCATCACCGAATAAACTATAAACTTATTATCGCTTGCTCTAAACTTGTTTTACAGAGCGGGGTCTAGTGCAATATTATGGTTTTGTATCGATTCCTAAGCGATCAGATTTTTTAACTGAAATTATGAGTAATTCCTTGAAGATTGAACTAACCTTAAATCAAGGCGATCAAAAAGACGATGGCAATTTGGCGCTGGAGCATGCCAAGCCCAAACTTAAGCAGCCTTCGATGTACAAAGTGATTATGTATAACGATGATTACACCCCCATGGAGTTTGTCGTCGAAATACTAGAGACTTTTTTTAACATGGATCGAGAAAAGGCGACTCAGGTTATGTTAACGGTACATACTCAGGGTAAAGCGGTGTGCGGTGTTTATACGCGTGACATCGCGGAAACGAAGGTAATACAGGTCAACCAGTTTGCCAGCGAAAGTGAACACCCCTTATTATGTGGAATTGATAAAGTAGACTGATTGAGGTCTCATATGTTAAGCAAAGATCTTGAAATCACCCTAAACTTGGCATTTAAAGATGCGCGTGAGAAACGGCATGAATATATGACCGTAGAGCATCTGCTGCTGGCGCTGCTGGATAATAGTTCGGCGGTAGAAGTTTTGCGCGCCTGTGGCGTGGACTTGTCAATTCTACGTCGTGAGCTTAATGCCTTTGTCGATGCCACGACGCCAGTAATTCCAGATGCCAGAGCCGAGGTAGAAACTCAGCCGACTTTAGGGTTTCAACGGGTATTACAAAGAGCCGTGTTTCACGTCCAATCGTCTGGTAAAAAAGAAGTTACTGGCGCAAACGTGCTGGTCGCTATTTTTAGTGAGCAGGAAAGTCAGGCCGTTTTCTTGTTGAAACAGCAGAGTATTAGTCGAATTGATGTGGTCAACTACATCGCGCATGGCATTCCCAGCTCTAAGGTGGGAGAAAATGGCGAACAAGATGAAATAGGGCATGACCAGCTTGATACGGATTCTGGTAGAGAGGGCCAAGGACAAAGTGCTTTGGTTCAATACGCGACGAATTTAAATAAGCAAGCGAAGCTGGGCTTGATTGACCCGTTGATTGGGCGCGATGAGGAAATTAGTCGTGTCGTTCAAATTCTCTCACGGCGTCGTAAGAATAATCCTTTGCTGGTTGGAGAGTCCGGGGTTGGCAAAACAGCTATTGCTGAGGGGTTAGCGAAGCTAATTGAAGATGGTCAAGTGCCGGATGTGATTAAAGAAGGTGTCGTATATTCTTTGGATATGGGGGCGTTACTGGCAGGCACTAAATATCGCGGTGACTTCGAGAAGCGCTTTAAAGCACTATTATCTGAACTGAAAAATCAGCCTCATGCCATTCTATTTATTGATGAAATTCATACCATAATAGGAGCGGGCGCCGCCTCTGGTGGCGTCATGGACGCTTCTAATCTACTGAAACCGGTATTAAGTAATCGTGGGATTCGTTGTATCGGCTCTACAACCTATCAGGAATACCGTGGAATTTTTGATAAAGACCGCGCGTTGTCACGACGTTTCCAAAAGGTTGATATCGAAGAGCCGAATGTTGAGGATACTTACAAAATTCTTAAAGGTCTGAAAGGACGTTTTGAAGAGCATCATGAGGTTCGATTTACCGATAAATCACTGCGCACGGCGGCTCAATTAGCGGATAGATACATAACTGATCGTCATATGCCCGACAAAGCCATCGACGTGATTGACGAAGCGGGTGCTTTTCAACGGATGCGGCCTGAAGGAAAGCGCAAAAAAGTGATTGGCGTACATGAAATTGAAAATATCGTTGCTAGTATCGCACGAGTGCCTGCGCAAAGCGTTTCATCCTCTGATAAAAAGCTTTTGAAGACTATTGATCGTGATCTAAAAATGGTTGTCTTTGGGCAAAATGACGCGATAGATGCTATCAGTACCGCGATTAAACTATCACGTGCTGGGCTTAAGGATATCGAAAAACCTATCGGCTCTTTCCTCTTTGCAGGCCCGACGGGTGTCGGTAAAACCGAACTAACGCGCCAATTAGCAAAGGTAATGGGAGTTGAGCTAATTCGTTTTGATATGTCTGAATATATGGAACGACACACTGTCTCGCGTCTGATTGGGGCTCCTCCCGGCTATGTTGGTTTTGATCAAGGCGGTTTGTTAACTGAGGCGATCACTAAACACCCCCACTGCGTGCTGTTGCTTGATGAGATAGAAAAAGCGCACCCGGAAGTCTTTAACCTGTTACTCCAGGTGATGGATCACGGCACCTTGACAGACAACAATGGCCGTAAAGCGGACTTTCGTAATGTGGTCATCATTATGACGACGAATGCTGGCGCTGAAATGATGAGTCGACGTTCCATTGGGTTTACTAATCAGGACCACAGTACCGATGGTATGGAAGAAGTGAAAAAAGCCTTTACGCCGGAGTTCAGAAATCGATTAGACGGTATTATCCAATTTAGTGCACTGGATGAGCGGGTTATTAAAAATGTCGTTGATAAGTTCTTGGTTGAGCTGCAAGCTCAACTCGATGATAAAAAAGTACATATCGATGTCGATGAGGCAGCACGCGCTTGGTTGGCAGAACACGGATACGATGAGAAAATGGGCGCTCGACCAATGGCGCGGCTTATTCACGATAAGCTGAAAAAACCTCTTGCGGAAGCAATCTTATTTGGTGAGTTAGCTGAAAAAGGTGGTTCTGTGCTAGTGACAGTTGAGGATGATGAATTGGTCTTCAGCCTCTGTGCAGAAGAGGCGGCAGCCGAGCACTAGAGTTTTTTGAGCTGTGTGATGAAATGAATTGGATTAATTATACCTTCAGCCTACCTTGCACGATAAGTAATACGGCCTTTACTAAGATCGTAAGGAGTTAATTCTACGGTTACTTTATCGCCGGTAAGAATTCGAATGTAGTTCTTACGCATTTTACCTGAAATATGCGCAGTAACGATGTGACCATTTTCGAGCTTCACTCGAAACATGGTGTTAGGTAAGGTGTCGATGATTTCACCTTCCATTTCAATTTGGCCTTCTTTAGCCATACGGAATGACTGCTCCTGTGTTTTTATTTAGAGGCGTGCATTCTGCCTAAATGCTTCGGCTTAATCAACTTTTTTATGAGAGGGAAAACCAGAGGTTAACTAGCTGAGCAGAGTCCATTGATCATTTACTAGGAGTTCTATTGGGCGGTATTGCAGCTTATAGTTCATTTTGCGGCACTGCTTGACCCAATAGCCCAGGTAAAGGTGATCGAATGCTGCCTTTTTGGTATGTTCGATCTGTGCCAGTACCGAATATACACCTAAACTACGTTGCGTTAGTTCTGGTTCAAAAAAGGTATAAACAGCGGAATAGGCGTTTGTTAGAATATCGGTTACAGCCACAGCAACTAATTTACGTTTTAGCCTAAACTCCAGAAAAAAACTATCCACATAACTCTCTACTAAAAAACTGTGATATTGCTCTTTTGTGGCAGGGTGCATATCTCCATCTGCGTGACGGGTTTCGATATACCTTTGATAGAGGTCGTATATTTCATCTGTAAACTGCGGTTCTGCGAGGGTGATAGCTAAATCCTGGTTGCGCTTCCATACGCGTTTCTGAGTTCGATTTGGAGTGAATAAGGTGACAGGGAGTCGCGTTGAAATGCAGGCGGAACAGGTTTCACAATTGGGTAGGTAAATGTATTCTCCGCTGCGGCGAAATCCGCGTTGGGAGAGGTAAGTCAGAATTTCAGGTGTAACTTTCAATTCAGGGTCAACAAAAAGGGTACTCGCCAGCTGATCGTTTCGATAACTGCACTGGTGTGGAGCTGTTTGGTAAAGCGTAATTTCTTCAATGGTCGACATGAGATACAACCAAGCCTAGCGCCAAAGTGACAGATGGGAGTCTGGTATAGCTTCCTTCAAATGCGCTATAAATGTTTGTCTGGGTATGCAGACCGCGCCAAGTGATTCTAGATGTGGGTTATAAACTTGGCAGTCAATTAAAGTAAAGGCTAACGCACGTAACTTTTCAACTAAATAATAGAGCGCAACTTTGGAGGCGTTGGATTTAGTACTAAACATGGATTCGCCAAAAAACACGCTCCCCATGGCGACACCGTAAACGCCACCGACCAGGCTATCATCCTGCCATACCTCTACTGAGTGGCCGAGCCCGAGAAGATGTAACTCGCTATAAGCAAATTTAATTTCCGGAGTGATCCAAGTGCCCTGGTTCTTTTTACGTTCTCCGGCACAGGCATTTACTACGTGGGCAAATGCCTTATCAAAAGTGACGGTGAAAAGATTTTTATTCAGGGTTCGACGGCGCAAGCTTTTAGAGACATGGAAGTCATCGAGAAACAACACGCAGCGTGGATCCGGGCTCCACCACAGAATCGGCTGGTTTTCCTCATACCAAGGAAAAATACCAGCCTGATAGGCACTGAGTAGCCTCGTATGAGTTAGGTCGCCGCCAACGGCTAGCAATCCATTAGGGTCACTCATGGCGCGCTCAACACTGGGGAAGTCGGTGCGATTTTCGCTTAAAAGCGTTATTTCTGACATTTCAATAGTATCGATATTCTGCAACAGAATCTAAACCGCTGGCGTCAGTCCTGCGGCCGCTTTAGAGCAAAGAATGTTTGTTACTCATCCAAATACTTTTCAGCATCCAGTGCGGCCATACAGCCGAATCCGGCCGAAGTTACCGCTTGGCGATAGACTTGGTCAGCCACGTCGCCTGCTGCAAATACCCCGGGAACGCTGGTCGCCGTCGCATTACCGTTGAGACCGCTCTGAATGTTAATGTAGCCATTATTCATTTCCAGCTGGCCTGCAAATATTTCGGTATTGGGTTTGTGCCCGATCGCAATAAAGACACCCTGTAGTGCGATTTCCTGAGTTGCGCCCGTTTCGGTACTTTTGACTCGCATTCCGGTGACGCCCATATCGTCACCCAGTATCTCATCCAGCGTATGATTCCATAAAAGCTTAACGTTGCCGCTTTTTGCCTTTTCAAATAGCTTGTCTTGAAGAATTTTTTCCGATCTTAATTTATCGCGACGGTGAACTAAGATGACTTCCTCAGCAATATTAGATAGGTAAAGCGCCTCTTCGACAGCGGTATTACCACCACCGATGACGGCGACCTTCTGTTTGCGATAAAAGAAGCCATCGCAGGTGGCACAAGCACTCACGCCTTTACCGGCAAAGGCGTCTTCTGATGGCAGACCTAAGTATTGTGCAGAAGCGCCGGTAGCAATAATGAGGGCATCGCAGGTGTAAGCATTTGTATCGCCAAATAACCGAAAAGGACGGTTCTCTAGATCAACCTTATTAATATGATCGAAAATAATTTCTGTATTAAAGCGTTCTGCGTGGCGTTGCATGCGCTCCATCAAATCCGGACCCTGCAAACCTTCCACGTCGCCTGGCCAATTATCGACGTCGGTGGTGGTTGTCAATTGTCCGCCAGCTTGCATGCCGGTTATTAACACCGGATTAAGATTGGCGCGAGCCGCGTAAACGGCGGCTGAGTATCCGGCAGGCCCGGAACCCAGAATTAGTAGTTTGCAGTGTTTTACTTCACTCATTCCTGTGTCCTAATGCGTTATTGGGTTAGAGTTCGCTATAACCCGCTATGATAATGGAAACCGGTTAGCATGGGCACCTAAGCTAGGATAAAAAGTATGAGTTAATTAATGAAGGCGGGTTAAATAGCAGTTTTAAATACTGAAGTGACTGTTTATAGTAACGCGTTTTATCATTATCGGCCCATTTTAATGCAACTCGTACTTTATACCACCGAATACTGTCAGCTTTGTGAGAAGGCGCAAAGCCTTATTTACAGTGAGTGTGAGGGGTTCGATTACGAGTTAAAGCTAATAGATATCAGTGATAGCGATGAGCTTATGGCGCGTTATGCCATTAGAATACCGGTACTGGCAATGGTGGGCTCTCCAGTAGAACTGGATTGGCCCTTTGATGCCGAGAGTTTGTTGGAATATATCAAAAAGTTGAGGTTAGCTTAATGGCGCAATACGATTATGATCTGTTTGTAATAGGTGCGGGTTCCGGTGGTGTTCGTGCGGCAAGAATGGCGGCGACGCTGGGTAAGCGAGTGGCCATTGCGGAAGACCGATACCTGGGTGGTACCTGCGTGAATGTAGGCTGTGTACCGAAAAAGCTATTTGTCTACGGGGCGCATTATAGTGAGGATTTTCACGATGCGAATGCTTATGGCTGGCAGTTGGAAGGCAGCCCCAGATTTAATTGGACGATGCTAAGAGATAATAAAAATAAGGAAATTGAAAGGCTAAATAAAATCTACGCTGGCTTGCTCGAAAACGCAGGTGCTAAATTGATTAATGGCTATGCAAGCTTGCACGATGCCCATAGCGTCATAGTAAACGGTCAACATTTTACGGCTGAGACAATTTTAGTTGCTACCGGCGGTTGGCCATTTGTGCCCGATTTTCACGGTTCCGAGCATGTCATTACTTCCAACGAAGCCTTTTATTTGGAACGATTTCCAGAAAAGGTGTTGGTGGTGGGTGGGGGATACATAGCCATCGAATTTGCAGGTATTTTTAATGGCTTAGGCGCTGATACCGAGCTGATCTATCGTCGTGATTTATTCTTGCGTGGCTTCGATAAGGATGTGCGCGAGTTTGTGCGCGATGAGGTGAGCAAAAAAGGTGTTAAGCTGGCGTTTAATGCAGATATTGAAAGCATCGAAAAGTTGGCGGATGGGCGCTTGAAGGCGCAGTTGAACAACGGCGAAACTAGGATAGTTGATACCATCCTCTACGCGACGGGCCGTAAACCTAAAATCGAGGGATTGGGGCTAGACCGGGTTGGTGTCGCGACGGGTAAAGATGGCGCTATTTTAATCGATAATCACTTCCAAACCAGCGTGCCATCAATTTATGCGCTGGGTGATGTAGTGGGGCGCATTCAGTTGACACCGGTTGCCTTGGCGGAAGGGATGGCCCTAGTGAAGCATTTATACCAGGGGGATGACAGTTTACTTGATTACAATGCGATTCCAACGGCGGTGTTTTGTCAGCCTAATATTGGCACTGTCGGTCTTAGCGAGGAAGAAGCACTGGAGCAAGGGTTCAATGTTGCCATTTTCAGTTCCACTTTTCGGGCGCTAAAGCATACCTTGAGCGGTAGTGATGAACGTTGTTTAATGAAAATGGTAGTGGATAAATACACGGACAAGGTATTGGGCGTACATATGGTCGGGGCGGATGCGGGTGAAATTATGCAGGGCATTGCTGTAGCAATAAAGGCCGGAGCGACCAAAGCCATATTTGATCAGACCATTGGGATTCATCCAACCTCGGCGGAGGAGTTCGTTACTATGCGTGAGCCAGTTCGCTAAACCAACAGCAAACTGAGTTATAGAGCCTATCAATTATCTAGAATAAATTTAAATAAATGCCGCAACTTTCGGAAATAAAAGAATTTTTAATCTGCGAAACACCACAAGAATGGATCGATAAAGCGCTTCAGAATATTGAGCTCCTGCTAATTGATCATGCTCATTGCGAGAAGAAAGCAGCGTCCACCGCAATGAGTTTGATTTATCGGTATGTTGATCGTGTGGAGATGCTGCATAAAATGGCGCAGCTTGCCCGTGAGGAGTTATTACACTTTGAGCAGGTCATGGAGATTATGCGCGAGCGTAATATCGAATACCGGCACCTAACGCCTTCTCGATATGCCAGTGGCTTGCGTGCCTTGGTTCGTACCCATGAACCGGCGCGCTTTGTTGATATTTTGATTGTCGGCGCATTTGTTGAGGCACGTTCCTGCGAACGCTTTGCTATGCTTGCGCCCCACTTGGAAGCGCCGTTATCTAAATTTTATCGTTCTTTATTACGTTCTGAAGGTCGGCATTACCAGGATTATCTGGCTTTGGCGGAGCTTTATAGTGATGAGCCGATTAAAGATCGAATTGAGTTATTTGCTGAGAAAGAGGGGCAGTTGATTTTAGCGCCAGATTCGGAATTTCGATTTCACAGTGGCACACCCGTGTAAGCAACCGTCGTTGCTATCGATAGGGTTATCCCTGCACAATGTTAAACTGCTCCAGTTGATACGTAGTAGGATCAACCTTTAAAACCCAGCCATGCTTATCCCAGTCACCGAGCACAATACGCTCAGCTGGCGTGTTTGCGATACTCAGTTGGTGCACCTGTGGGCGATGGGTATGCCCATGAATTAATCGCTGCACCTGATGCTCAGACATAACTCTTTCCACTTCAGATCGAGTGACATCCATAATTTGAGCCGTTTTTCCGCCTGTTTTTTCCTTGCTGACATCGCGTAGGTTTTGCGCGATGGCAAGACGATCTGGGATAGATTTCCCCAATAACTCTTTTTGCCAATCAGGATTACGTACCATTCTGCGAAATTCAAGGTAGGCGGTATCATCAGTGCACAGGGTGTCGCCATGCATTAACAGAGTAGGGATTCCGTAGAGATCAATCAATGTCGGATCGGAGAGTATCTGGCAGCCAGTTTGAGTGGCGAATAGCTCGCCGATTAGAAAGTCACGATTACCATGAATCAAAAAAACTGGAACGTCGCGTGCTCTGAGGGAAGACAATGCTGCTTTGATCGCATCGCTAAAAGCGTTATTGAAATCGTCGCCAATCCAGGCTTCAAACAGATCACCAAGAATATAGAGGGCGTCGACCTCCTGTGTTTGAGTCCGGATAAACTGCAAAAAAGCCTGCACAACAGCAGGCTTTTGCGGTTGTAAATGCAGGTCGGATATAAATAACGTAGTCATTTGACTGTTAAAAATCATCCACCAATTCAACGGATTCGATAATTACGTCATCAGCGGGTACATCCTGATGCCCAGATTTTACCGTCGTGTTAACGGCTTTTATTTTATCGACAACTTCCATACCCTCAACCACTTTGCCGAAAACGGCATAACCCCAGCCCTCAGTAGATTTGGAGCTGTGATCGAGGAAAGTATTATCTTCCAGGTTAATAAAAAATTGAGCTGTAGCTGAGTGTGGCTCCATTGTTCTCGCCATGGCGATGCTGCCGCGAAGATTACTTAGGCCATTATCAGCTTCGTTTTGAATAGGGTCATTGGTGGTTTTTTGTTTCATGCCTACCTCAAAGCCACCGCCCTGAATCATAAAGTTTTTAATAACACGATGAAATATAGTGCCATTATAAAAGCCACTTTTTGCGTAGGCCTTAAAGTTTTTTGAGCTGATGGGTGCTTTTGAACTATTCAACTCGATTCGAATATCGCCAAAATTAGTGTGCAAAATGATCATCAAGGACTCCCGTTGTTCGACGTGATGATGTAAACAAAGTTATTTCTTATTTTCTTGTGCTTTGCTCTAGCAGCATTGCGCAAGGCAGTTATAATGTCTGGTCTTATTTTTAAGGTATTTCTGGCGGATTGCTAGGCTGACTGATTCGTTGCAGTCTAGATTTCCTGACTAGAAGACATAGCTGAGACTTTATCGCGTTTATTTATGATGAACAATACTGATACAACAAGCAAATCTAACTTTATTCGCAATATCATTGATGACGATTTGCGCCAAGGCAAACATAACGGAAAAGTAGTCACCCGTTTTCCGCCGGAACCAAATGGTTTTCTGCATATTGGTCACGCCAAATCGATTTGCCTCAATTTCGGTATTGCCAAGGACTACGCTGATGGACGCTGCAATCTGCGTTTTGATGACACTAATCCGGAAAAAGAAAGCACTGCGTATGTGGAAGCTATTGAGAGCGATGTTAGATGGCTCGGGTTTGAGTGGGATGGTGAAGTTAAATTTTCTTCTAATTATTTCGAGCAACTATTTGATTTTGCAGTAGAGTTGATTGGAAGAGGTAAGGCCTATGTGTGCAGTCTAAATAATGAACAGATGCGTGAATATCGCGGTACACTAACGCAACCCGGTAAAGATAGTCCCTATCGAACCCGTAGTATTGAGGAAAATTTGGACTTGTTTAAGCGCATGCGCGCTGGTGAGTTTGCCGATGGCGCACATGTCTTGCGTGCGAAAATCGATATGGCGTCGCCCAACTTGAATATGCGCGACCCCATTATTTACCGCATTCGCAGGGTAACTCACCATCGTACTGGCGACAAATGGTGTATTTATCCGATGTACGATTTTACTCATTGCATTTCCGATGCGCTTGAAAATATCACGCATTCTCTGTGTACCCTTGAATTTGAAGATCATCGCCCACTTTATGATTGGGTGCTGGATAATATCAGCACGCCTTGCCATCCTCAGCAAATCGAATTTGCACGCTTGAACCTCAGTCATACGCTTACCAGTAAGCGTAAACTTAAGCGCTTAATTGATGAAGGCATAGTCACTGGTTGGGATGATCCGCGGTTGCCGACCATCTCTGGTTTGCGCAGGCGTGGTTATACTCCCGCGTCGATTCGCAAATTCTGTGACAATATAGGGGTTACTCGAAGCGATGGTATCGTCGACGCTGCGATGCTGGTGCATAGTATACGTGAAGACTTGGAAGTGAATGCGCCGCGTGCAATGTGTGTGCTGCGACCAATTAAGGTGAGCATCACCAATTACCCTGAAGACAAAGAAGAGTTGTTAGTTACACAAGCCCACCCCGATGACGCAGCGATGGGCGAGCGTACGTTACCTTTTTGCCGGGAAATCTATATTGATCAGGACGATTTTATGGAAGACCCGCCAGCTAAATATTATCGCTTGGCACCCGGTAGAGAAGTACGTCTGCGCAATGCCTATGTGATCCGTTGTGATGAAGTCGTAAAAAGCGAGCAAGGTAATGTGGTTGAGCTGCGCTGTAGTTATGATGACAAGACGTTAGGGGCTAACCCAGAAGGTCGTAAGGTCAAGGGCGTGATACATTGGGTGTCAGCGAAACACTCAGTCGACTGTGAAGTTCGTCTTTACGATCAACTCTTTACCGAAGAAAGCCCGGATAGTGATGACTTTTTGGTACACCTGAATCCGGATTCAGTGGAAATTCTCCAAAATTGTAAAGCGGAGCCGGGATTAGCCAGCGCCGAACCGGAGCAGCGCTACCAATTTGAGCGGTTGGGTTATTTTTGTGCGGACAGATATGATTCGAAACCGGGAAAACTAGTGTTTAATCGAACCGTCGGGTTGCGCGATTCATGGGCAAAAACTCAGCAGAAGCAAGGCTAGGCTGTGCTAAAAATCTATAACTCATTAAGCGGTAGGAAAGAAGCGTTTAAACCACTGGTTCCTGGGCAGGTCAGAATGTATGTCTGCGGCATGACGGTCTATGACTATTGTCATATTGGGCATGCGCGCGGAGTGATGGTTGCTTTTGATGTAATTACCCGTTACTTGAGATATAAGGGTTACCAAGTCACTTATGTGCGCAATATCACGGATGTAGATGATAAAATTTTTAAGCGTGCCGCAGAAAACGGTGAGCCTTATCAACAGCTTACTGAACGATTTATTGCGGCGATGCATGAGGATGAGCGCGCGTTAGGTGTGCTGCCTCCCGACTTAGAGCCGCGTGCCACCGCTCACATGGATCAGATTCTCAATATGATTGGGACGTTAATAGCGAAGGGTTATGCCTATGCGGCTGCTAATGGCGATGTCTACTATCGGATTGATAAGTTTAAGGATTATGGCAAATTAAGTAAGCGCAACCTGGAAGACTTGCGAGCTGGCGCGCGGGTGGAGATTGACGAGGCGAAACAAAGCCCATTGGATTTTGTGCTGTGGAAAGCAGCCAAGCCGGGTGAAGCAGCCTGGGAGTCACCCTGGGGACCTGGACGACCTGGTTGGCATATCGAATGCTCGGCGATGAGCACCTGTTGTCTGGGTGAAACCTTTGATATTCATGGCGGCGGGCCTGATCTGAAGTTTCCTCATCATGAGAATGAGATTGCGCAGTCGGAAGCCGCTACCGGAAAACCCTATGTGCAAATTTGGATGCATGCTGGTGCAGTGCGAGTGGATAACGAGAAAATGTCCAAGTCATTGGGTAATTTCTTTACCATTCGTGATGTGTTAGCAAAGTATAATCCGGAAGTAGTGCGTTACTTTTTAATCTCCAGCCATTACCGCAGCCCAATTAACTATTCTGAAGAGAACCTGAAGCAAGCGCAGCAGTCCTTGGAGCGTTTTTATACTGCGTTGCGTCAGGCGGCTGTTTCAGCTGGTGTTAAAGGTCAGTTCGTGGACGCAGAGCGGTTAGAGGCCTACCGAAACCGTTTTATTGATGCGATGGATGATGATTTCAATACCCCGGAAGCGCTCGCGCTTTTGTTTGAGTTGGTAAAGGAGATCAATAAAGCACCCGATAAAAGTGCGCAACTGGTAGATTTGCTTAAGGATTTGGCCGGTTTATTAGGCTTGTTGCAGCAGTCTCCGGAAGCGTTTTTGCAGGGAACCGCGGCACCGGGAATTAGTGCTGAAGAGGTTGAAGCCTTGATTGCTGCTCGCAACGCGGCTCGTGCGGCAAAAGAGTGGGCGAAGGCTGACCAATTGCGCGATGAGTTAATAGCAAACGGCATATTATTAGATGATGGCAGAGAGGGCACTAGCTGGCGTCGACAGAGTACTTAATGCTCACTAAGTTAAGTCTCAGTTAGTTACCGATAATTATGCGGTGAATAGTTGACTGACCTTGTCTAGCTGAGTAATATGCCGTCCTCCAAGCTGAGACGACTAAGTAGCAGTAGAGAATCGGGGTATAGCGCAGTCTGGTAGCGCGCCTGCTTTGGGAGCAGGATGTCGGGAGTTCGAATCTCTCTACCCCGACCAATTTTTATGCGGCCCCAGGCACTAATGCGCCCGTAGCTCAATCGGATAGAGCATCGGCCTTCTAAGCCGAGGGTTGCAGGTTCGATTCCTGCCGGGCGCGCCATTAGTCGTGGTGCGAATTGGTCTGGAATCAAAGTTTATGGTGAGTGTAGCTCAGTTGGCAGAGCTCCGGATTGTGATTCCGGCGGTCGTGGGTTCAAGCCCCATCACTCACCCCATTTATTGGTTATTCTCCCTGTCGCCGCTTTAGTTTGAATAAGGTATGATGCCAAATTCCAGTTGGCAACGCCAATTACTTATCAACGGTGGAAGCAGCTACCAAATTATGCGGATGTGGTGAAATTGGTATACACGCTAGATTTAGGTTCTAGTGCCGAGAGGCGTGAGAGTTCGAGTCTCTCCATCCGCACCACTTTTCAAACTCAAGTCAGAATTATTCGTAGAGGAAATCATGCAAGTTTCAGTTGAAACCCTAAATAACATTGAACGACGTATTACTGTTGGCGTACCTGCAGAACGTATCGAGTCAGAAGTTGAAACGCGTCTTAAAAAAGCGGCGCAAAATGCACGTATTGATGGGTTTCGACCAGGGAAAGTCCCCTTTAAGGTAATTAAGCAGCGCTATGGCACTGGTGTGCGTCAGGAAGTGCTGGGCGAAGTGATGCAGAAATCTTTCTATGATGCAGTGGTGCAAGAAAAATTAAATCCCGCTGGTATGCCTCAGATCGAGCCGAAAGTGATGGAAGAAGGCAAAGATTTAGAGTTCGTCGCTACTTTTGAGGTTTATCCTGAAGTGGTCATCGGGGATCTAAGTAGCATCGAAATTGAAAAGCAAGTCGCCACTATAGAAGAAAGCGATATAGACAAGATGGTTGAGCAGCTACGTAAGCAACAAACCAAAATGGAGCCGGTCGATCGCGCCGCGCAGGATGGTGACGAGGTCACAATAGACTTTAAAGGGATCATGAATGGCGAATCCTTTCCGGGTGGTTCCGCTGAAAATACGCTTTTAGTATTAGGCTCGGGTCGTATGATTCCAGGGTTTGAAGACGGTGTTGTGGGTATGAATGCCGAAGAAGAGAAAGTGTTACAGCTGTCTTTTCCTGAGGAGTACCATGCTAAGGAATTAGCGGGTAAAGCGGTTGAATTTACTGTCAAAGTGCATGCGGTAAAAGAACCAGTCATTCCTGAAATTAACGATGATCTTTTCTCACTGTTTGGTGTAAGCGAAGGTGGGGAGCCTAAGTTCCGTGAAGAAATTAAAAAGAACATGGAACGGGAGCTGAAAAGCGCCGTCCGGAATAAGGTGAAAAGCCAGGTTATCGTTGGCCTGGTTGATTTGCATAAAATTGAATTGCCGAAAGCATTGCTTGACCAGGAAGTTGATCGCTTGCGTCAGGAAATGATGCAGCAGTATGGTGGTGGGCAAGGCTTTGACGTGTCGATGTTGCCTGCAGCGCTATTTACTGATCAAGCAACACAGCGTGTTTCGATAGGGCTGATTATGAGCCAGTTTATTAAGGATCATAAAATTGAACTTGATGATGCGCGTGTTGAAAAGATGATTGAAGATATGGCTCAGAGCTACGAAAGCCCAGAGGAAGTGGTTGAGTATATTCGAAGTAATGAACAGCAATTGAATCAGTTAAAATCTGTTGCATTGGAAGAGCAGGTGATAG
Organism: Pseudomonadales bacterium; assembly: GCA_024234615.1. Lineage (NCBI taxonomy): Bacteria > Pseudomonadati > Pseudomonadota > Gammaproteobacteria > Pseudomonadales > Pseudomonadales bacterium. The sequence goes on along the minus strand of JACKNY010000001.1, from coordinate 1,935,783 downwards.
ACCGTGTACTGGAAAGTATGAAAGTGACTGAAGTGGCAACCTCTTATGAAGAGGCTGTCAAGCCACCAGCTCCAGCGAAGCCAGCTAGTGCATCAGATGATGATTCAAAAGCTGCAACAGCTGAGGATACTGGAGAAAAATAATTTTTTGCCAAAAAAGATTATTAAAAGTAGGCGCAAGCCCGATCATGTTCTAGTATTTATTAAAGCTGTCCATTAAATAGATGCGCCGTGCGCTGGGTAATAAATGAATAAAGAACTAAATCCTAACTATTCCGATCTTGTCAGTCAGTTAGTGCCTATCGTGGTCGAGCAAACCGCTCGAGGCGAGCGCTCCTATGATATTTATTCTAGGCTATTAAAAGAGCGTGTCATTTTTTTGGTTGGCCAAGTTGAAGACCACATGGCCAATCTAGTCGTTGCACAGATGCTTTTTTTGGAGTCAGAAAATCCTGATAAAGATATCCATCTCTATATCAACTCCCCTGGTGGCTCAGTAACCGCTGGTTTGTCAATATACGATACCATGCAGTTTATTAAACCTGACGTTAGCACTATGTGTATTGGTCAGGCAGCGAGTATGGGGGCATTGCTTCTAGCGGGTGGAGCAAAAGGCAAGCGTTATTGTTTGCCACATTCTCGCATGATGATTCACCAGCCTCTGGGCGGATTTCAGGGGCAGGCGACAGACATTGAAATTCATACCAAAGAAATTCTCTCAATTCGTGATAAACTCAATAAAATCCTCGCTAGCCATACTGGTCAAAAACAGGATGTGATTGCGAAAGATACTGATCGTGACAATTTCATGGATGGAGAAACAGCCATTAAATATGGTCTAATTGATACGATCATGGAACAGCGGACTCAAAAGTAGAACTTGTTTAAGTTTCGCCATGGACAATGGCGTTTAATTTGGATTCGCAGCCTTGTGGATTACAGGGTAAAATAGACGACGAATTTGACAGAGTTAATGACGGGGTAGAAGAATGTCCAACGATAACATCATCGGTGGCGACGAAAGCGGCAAACTGCTGTATTGCTCGTTTTGTGGAAAGAGCCAACATGAGGTTCGTAAGCTAATTGCGGGACCTTCAGTCTTTATTTGTGATGAGTGTGTTGACCTTTGTAATGATATTATTCGTGAAGAAATAGAAGAAGCTAACCCCGAAAGTAGCGAAGACAGACTTCCTTCTCCTAAAGAAATTAAAGCAAACTTAGATGAGTATGTCATCGGGCAGGAACGTGCCAAGGTCGTGCTTTCGGTGGCTGTTTATAATCATTATAAGCGGCTCAAGTCAGAAGATACCAAAGATGACATTGAGTTGGGTAAAAGTAATATCCTGCTCATAGGCCCCACGGGCAGTGGTAAAACATTGTTAGCGGAAACGTTAGCTCGTATGCTCAATGTTCCTTTCACGATCGCTGATGCAACCACTCTGACGGAAGCGGGTTATGTTGGAGAAGATGTAGAGAACATTATCCAAAAGCTGTTACAAAAGTGTGATTACGATGTCGATAAAGCACAACGAGGCATCGTCTATATCGATGAAATAGATAAGATTTCTCGCAAATCCGATAACCCTTCAATTACCCGCGATGTGTCTGGAGAAGGTGTGCAGCAAGCATTGCTAAAACTGATCGAAGGCACCGTAGCCTCGGTGCCGCCACAGGGTGGACGCAAACACCCGCAGCAAGAATTTTTGCAGGTTAACACTTCTAATATTTTGTTTATTTGTGGTGGCGCCTTTGCTGGTCTGGATCAAATTATTCGGGATCGATCTGAAAAAAGTAGCATTGGTTTTAGCGCTGTTGTGAAAAGCAAAAGTGATCAAAAATCGATCAGTGATAGTTTGGCCGAAATTGAGCCGGAAGATTTGATCAAATATGGACTTATCCCTGAGTTTGTCGGTCGTTTGCCTGTTATCGCGACATTACGAGAGCTTGATGAAAGTGCCTTGATGCAAATATTGACAGAGCCAAAGAACGCACTGACAAAACAGTATAAAAAACTGTTTGAAATGGAAGGGGTTGAAATCGATTTCCGAGAAGAAGCCCTGATTGCTGTTGCTCGTAAGGCGATGGAGCGAAAAACTGGTGCGCGTGGACTACGCTCAATTTTAGAGTCCGTATTGCTGGATATTATGTACGAAATCCCTTCTCAGAACGAGGTGTCTAAAGTTGTCATCGATGATTCCGTCATTAACGAAGGGACGGAACCGTTAATGATCTACGAAAATGCTGAGCCGGAAAAGCTCGCTGCGAAAGAATCGTCGCGTTAAAACAGTCTAAGTTGCTCCGCCTGCTTACTATTGGCAGGCGTTGCTAATAATAGGTTGGTGGCTTAATCCTCTGGTTACTAATACAGACTAAGACATTTCTTAAAATCCCCTTTGTATTAGTCATCCTGTCGTTGGATACGTTAATTTTCAGATATTTTTCCGTATTTCCTCAGTGTGCATTCCTTGTAATTTACAGAGCGAATCCCCATGATAGAGCTTGTAGTATCTATTCAATAGCTTTTGTGGATTATCTTTTATGACTTCAGTAAGTAGTACTCAACTGTCTCCCCAGAAAATGCCTCTGCTGCCCTTGCGGGACGTGGTTGTGTTTCCCAGTATGGTCATCCCACTGTTTGTCGGGCGCGATAAATCGATTGTGGCGCTAGAGGAGGCAATGGAGACCGATAAACAGATACTACTGGTTGCGCAAAGAAATGCGACAGAAGACGACCCGAAGGAAAAAGATATATTCCAGGTCGGCACAGTCGCGACTATTTTGCAATTATTAAAACTGCCGGATGGTACGGTAAAGGTGCTTGTGGAAGGGGACTATCGAGCAGAAATTAAACAGTATCTTGATGAAGACGAGTGTCTTAGAGCAATTGTCGAGCCCTGTCTCTGCGAAGTTTTATCTACTGCTGAAGCGAAGGTATTACCAAGAGCTGTGCTCTCACAGTTTGAAAAATTTGTTAATCAAAGTAAGAAAGTTCCCGCCGAAATTCTGACCTCAATTGCCGATATTTCAGAGCCGGGTAGATTGGCGGACACTATCGTTTCCCATTTGGCTATGCCGGTAGAGCAAAAGCAAAAAATACTGGAGATACTCTCAGAAAAGGATCGTCTTGAGCATCTGATCGGAGTGATGGAATCCGAAATGGACGTGCTACAGGTTGAGAAACGTATTCGTAATCGCGTCAAGCAGCAGATGGAAAAAAGCCAGCGCGAATACTATCTAAATGAACAAATGAAGGCAATCCAGAAGGAAATGGGTGACTTGGATGACGCGCCCAATGAGCTTGCCGAACTGGAAGCGCGTATTCATGAATCTGGTATGTCGAAAGAAGCAGAAACCAAAGCTGTTTCTGAGTTGAATAAATTAAAGCTAATGTCGCCGATGTCTGCAGAAGCAACAGTGGTGAGAAGTTTTATCGATTGGATAGTGAGTATTCCTTGGAAAAAACGTAGTAAAGTGCGTCATGATTTAAACCAGGCCGAAGAGATACTTAACACCGATCATTACGGTCTTGAGGAGGTGAAAGAGCGCATCCTTGAGTATTTGGCTGTACAGAAGCGTGTACGTAAACTGAAAGGCCCTGTGCTTTGTCTCGTCGGGCCTCCGGGTGTTGGTAAGACCTCTCTTGGGCAATCAATAGCTCGGGCGACTAACCGGAAGTACATTAGGATGTCTTTGGGTGGCGTTAGGGATGAAGCTGAAATTCGTGGACACAGACGCACCTATATTGGCTCGATGCCAGGAAAAATTTTACAAAAGCTCTCCAAAGTGAAGGTAAAAAACCCACTGTTTCTTTTTGATGAAGTCGATAAAATGGGCATGGACTTTCGCGGAGATCCGGCATCAGCGATGCTAGAAGTTCTGGATCCTGAACAGAATAACACCTTCAATGACCATTACTTGGAAGTGGATTACGATCTGTCTGAAGTTATGTTTGTTTGCACTGCAAACTCAATGAATATCCCCGCGCCGCTATTGGATAGAATGGAAATTATTCGTATCCCAGGCTACACAGAGGATGAGAAACTCAATATTGCCAAGCGTTACTTGCTTCCTAAACAGATAAAGAATGCAGGGTTGAAGCAAGGCGAACTAGAAATTTCCGATGCGGCAATTTCTGATTTAATTCGCTTTTATACTAGAGAAGCGGGTGTTCGTGGTCTGGAACGCGAAATTGCGAAACTTTGTCGAAAAGTGGTAAAACGTAGCGCGATGAATGCCGATGCTGCTGATAAAACGCTGATTGGGCCGAAGGAGTTGGAAGACTACTCTGGCGTGAGAAAATACAAATATGGCGTTGCTGAAGAGGAAAACCGTATCGGTCAGGTCACTGGCCTGGCGTGGACCCAAGTTGGAGGTGAGCTGCTTTCCATTGAAGCGGCAGTGGTGCCTGGAAAGGGGCGGGTGATCAAGACGGGTTCACTCGGTGATGTTATGCAGGAATCTATACAAGCAGCGCTGACTGTCGTTAGAAATCGCGCTAAATCTTTGGGTATTGCTGAGGATTTCTATGAAAAGAACGATTTACATATTCACGTACCGGAAGGAGCAACGCCAAAGGATGGGCCTAGCGCTGGTACAGGAATGTGTACTGCGTTAGTGTCAGTGTTGACAGGTATACCCGTTAAATCACAAGTGGCGATGACTGGAGAAATCACCCTTAGAGGGCAGGTGTTGCCGATTGGTGGGTTAAAGGAAAAGTTACTCGCTGCACACCGAGGTGGCATTAAAACAGTCATTATTCCTGAAGAAAATCGACGCGACCTGAAGGAAATCCCTGATAATATTAAGGCGGATTTGGATATTCGGCCTGTGAGTTGGATTGATGAGGTGTTACAGATTGCCTTGCAGTATATGCCGGAGGCAACCGACGATGTGGCGGGTATTAAGCCTCCATCGAAGAAAAAGAGCGTAAAAAAGTCAATTAGCACACATTAATGGTGATCTCGCTTGACATATATTTTAGCGAGTTGGTATAAATGGTGCGGCAAAGTCGGGCACCACAGATAGGTGGGCTTGCCGAGAGGTAGTTAACATCTTACTTTGCACTACAACCTGCAGATGCAGGAAAATTTATGTAATTCAACCCAAAACGTATTCAACAACATATAAAGGGGAATAGAGTGAACAAGTCTGAACTTATCGATGCCATTGCTTCTTCAGCGGATTTATCAAAAGCTTCTGCCGGCCGTGCACTTGATGCGGTGGTTGGAGCCATCACAAAAGAGTTGAAAAAAGGTGGTCAAGTTTCATTAGTTGGTTTTGGTACTTATTCTGTGAAAAAGCGTGCTGCCCGCACTGGACGTAACCCGCAGACGGGCGCTGCCATCAAAATTAAAGCGGCAAAAGTCCCAAGTTTTAAAGCTGGAAAGGCGCTGAAAGACGCCGTTAACTAGATTATTTTACTTTATCGCGCTAATTAAGGAATATCAGCGAGTAAGTAAGATACGGCAATTATATTTGAATACAAGTGCAGGGAACGCCAAGCCAAGCCTGGCTCATTTGAGTTCAAAAATAATAATGCGCATCTCATTAGATGCGCATTTTTTATTCAGTCGTGGTGAGTCGCAAGGACCATTGCATTAAGGTTAAATAGGCACCAAAATAATTCAGGCGTTAATTTAAACTGTGTTTTAAACCGAAAGTGCTCTAGCGCAAGATCGGGCGATGATCCGAAATAGTAAGATTAAAACTTGAAATGCAACTGAGATCGAATGGCTCCAAACGCCTCTCTACTTTCCTCGTTGTGTTTATAAACTGAGTGGACCCAATGTCAATACAAAGCATTAGAGACAATTCGCAGAGCGTGCTGGCCAAAACCATCGTTGGTGTGATCGTTGTCACCTTCGCACTATTCGGAGTCGATGCCATTATTGGCTATTCCAGTAATGCGAATAATGTAGCGGAAGTGAATGGTAATGAGATATCAACCTATGAACTTAACCGGGCTACAGAAATGCTTAGGCGTCAAATTTTGGATCGTATGGGGGAAAATGCTGACCCATCGCTGCTGGACGAAAAATTGATCAGGTCACGCGCATTGGATTCGCTGCTAGAGCGCCAAATTCTGCTGCAGGATGCGGAAGAACATAACATATATACATCGCAAGGACGGGTTGAATCTACCATAATGACAACTCCGGGATTCCAAGTTGATGGTGTCTTTAACCCGGCCATCTATGAGGCTGCGGTGCGTAATATTGGTTTGATGCCACGAGAATATAAAAGCCAGCTAGCACTTGATATGCAGGTGCAGCAGCCTCAGTCGGCTATTATGCAATCGGCATTTATGGTCTCATCAGAAGTAAAGCAAATTGCCGAACTCGATCGTCAGCTGCGTAATATTGCTTACCTCAAGGTTAAAACTGAGGATTTATTAAAGGATATCGTTATATCAGATATCTCTGCGAAGGAGCATTATGAAGCCAATCAACAGGAATACATGACCCCCGAACTGGTTCAACTTGAATATCTTGAGTTGAATCGATCAGATTTCATGTCGAAGGTTGATATCAATGATCTGGAAATAAAGCAGCTCTATGAGCAGGAGGTAGAGCGTTATAAACAACGTGAAGAACGTAGAGCAGCGCATATATTAATAGAAATAGGAAAAGATACCGACGAAAAGGCTGCCCGAGAAAAAATGGATGAAGTTCTCGAAAAGTTAGCCGCTGGTGAAAGTTTCGAAAGCCTCGCCAAAGTTTATTCACAGGATCTAGGCTCAGCTAAAAATGGAGGGGATCTCGGTTATGCTGAGCGTGGCGCTTATGACGAAACATTTGAGGATACACTTTATTCCTTGAGTGTTGGCCAAACTTCAGAAGTGATTAAAACGGAATTTGGCTTACACCTGATTCGCTTGTTGGATGCCCGTAAGCTTGAAATTCCATCCTTTGAGGATTTGGCCGCTGAATTAGAGCAGGGTTTGCGTTTCCAAAAGTCTGAAGAATTATTCGTTGAACAAGCCGATAAGCTACAAAATGATAGTTTTAGCGCTGGTGATCTGAGGGAGCCTGCGGCACGGTCGGGGCTGCAAATACAAACAACAGAATTGTTTTCGCGAGAGGGCGGTAAAGGTATTGCTGAAAATGCTAACGTTGTAAAAGTAGCCTTTAGTGATGAAGTATTAACTGAGGGTAACAATAGTGATTTGATCCAGCTTGGTAATGATCATGTAGTGGTAGTGCGAGTAAAACAGCACCAGCCTGCGAAGGTAAAGCCTTACGATGAAGTCGCGGATGAAGTCATTGATTTATTAAAACGCCGTAGGGCCTCACAACAAGCTCAGAAATTGGGAGAGCAGCTATTAGTTGAGTTGCGAGAAGGTAAATCCACTGAACAAATTACTAGTGATTATGGGTTTGAATGGAATATTGTGGATAAAGTTGGGCGTGACCAGCAAGAGCTCGACCCTCAAATCAACGAAGCCGTTTTTAAAATGCCAAAACCAGCAGTGGGGGAAAAATCACTGGATGGGCTCATTATGCCAAATGGAGACTTCGCGGTAATTGCCTTGACCAAAGTCTATGAAGGTGGTCTGACCGAAATAAGCCCTCGTGAAATAGAGGTTTTGGGGCGCATGATAGCCAATCAGTTGGGTCGTTATGATTTTCAGGATTACTTGCTGAACCTAAAGCAGCAGGCAAAGATCGAGAAATATTAGTTTGATTGAAAGTTGAAATTGGATTTGATCTTAACAAAAAAAGCCCCGTACTCGGGGCTTTTTTATAGGACTGAGTACATCATTCGTCGTTTAAGTCACCCATAGCGGTAGTATTAAAGCCGCCGTCCACATAAAGGATTTCACCGGTTATACCACGTGCCAAGTTAGAGAGTAAAAAGGCTGAAGCATCTCCGACTTCATCAATAGTGGTATTGTGTCTGAGCGGCGTTTGCTTCTCATTATAATCGAGCATACGTCGAAAACTCTTAATACCTGAGGCTGCTAGCGTACGAATTGGCCCCGCCGACACGCCATTCACGCGAATGCCTTCTGGACCGAGGCTGCGAGCCATATAACGCACATTGGCTTCCAGGCTCGCTTTAGCAAGCCCCATTACGTTATAGTTGGGCATAGTACGCTCTGAGCCAAGATAAGTTAGGGTTAATAACGAGCCATGGCGTCCTCGCATCATTTCCCGGCCGCCTTTTGCCAGCGCGACAAAACTATAGGAACTGATGTCATGGGCGATTCTAAAGCCCTCGCGTGTGGTGACATCCACATAGTTACCATCCAATTCATGTCCTGGTGCAAAACCAACTGCGTGGACGATACCATCCAAACCATCCCAATACTTGGCTAAATCGGTAAATACGGCGTCTATTTGAGCGTCATCTGCAACGTCACAGGGGAGAGTAATCTGCGATCCCCAATTCTCTGCAAAGCCCTCTACACGGCCTTTAAGCTTTTCGTTTTGATAGGTAAAGGCAAGTTCAGCACCTTCACGATGACAGGCTTCAGCAATGCCTGATGCGATAGAGAGCTTACTGGCAACTCCAACAATCAAAATCTTTTTACCAGAGAGAAAACCCATAGCGAATTCCTTAATGTTTATGACTGATTTGGCAACAAATGCGGGCTAGTATAGCGAAAGCATCGATTAAATTCGATAAAGAGTTGCTGCCGCAAACTGTTCAATTCAGATCAGTGGAACGCTGCTTCGAGTAAGGCCTGAGTATACTGATGTTGTGGTTGTTTAAAGATCAGATCGGCACTACCCTGTTCAACGACTTGACCCTCCTTCATGACGATGATTTCATGGCTGAGCGCCTTCACCACTGCTAGATCATGGCTGATAAAAATATAGCTTAACTGATGCTTTAGCTGTAGCGAGCGGAGTAAATCAACAATTTGCGCCTGTACCGTCCGGTCCAATGCAGAGGTTGGTTCGTCGAGAATGATCAGTTTTGGTTTGAGGATCAGAGCGCGGGCAATAGCAACACGTTGCCGTTGCCCTCCTGAAAATTCATGGGGGTAGCGATGTCGCGTGTCGGGATCAAGGCCGACCTCTTTTAGTACATCAATGACTAAGCGTTCATGTTGTTTTTCGTTGCCTTTATCATGAATGGTCAGGCCTTCCCCAATGATCTCTGCAATAGACATTCGTGGGCTCAAGCTACCAAAGGGGTCCTGAAAAACGATCTGTATTTCACGCCGCAGTGGCCGCATTTGTGACTGAGTTAAGCCACTGATGGTACCTTTCTCGAATTGAATTAATCCTTTGCTTTCGATCAAGCGAATTAGCGCCAAGCCCAGCGTAGTTTTCCCGGAACCGCTTTCGCCGACGATACCAAGAGTATGGCCCTGATGCAGGTCAATATTAATGGCGTTGACTGCCCTGACATAATCGACAACACGGCCCAACACGCCTTTTTTAATCGGAAACCATACATCCAAGGCATTGGTGCTCAATAGCATTTCGGATTGCGCTGGCACTGCTGCCGGTTCGCCTTTGGGTTCGGCGCGCAGCAGCATCATACTGTACTCGTGCTGCGGAGCGGCAAAAACTTTGGCGGTATCGCCTGACTCCACGATTTCGCCCTGGGACATTATGCAGACCTGATCACTATAATGGCGCACGATTCCCAGGTCATGGGTGATGAGTAAAATAGCCATCCCCAATTTCTTTTGCAGTTCAGCGAGTAATTGTAAAATTTGTGCTTGGATGGTCACGTCTAATGCTGTCGTGGGTTCGTCTGCGATCAGTAGTTCCGGTTCGTTCGCCAACGCCATCGCTATCATCACGCGTTGGCGTTGGCCACCCGATAGCTCATGGGGATAAGCAAGTAGTTTTTGCTGAGGATCACGTATGCCCACTAAAGTGAGTAGTTCGAGTACCCGTGCTGTAGCTTCTGTGCCCGTCAAACCTTTGTGTAGAAAAAGAACTTCCCGTATTTGTTTTTCCACTCGGTGTAAGGGATTTAGGGAAGTCATGGGTTCTTGAAAAATCATACTGACCTGATTGCCGCGAATCTTGCGGAGCTGGTCAGTATTGAGATTCATGACTTCCTGACCGTTCACTAGAATGCTGCCACTGGGATGGCTGGCAGTTGGGTAGGGTAGCAACTGTAAAATAGATAGTGCGGAAACTGATTTGCCTGAGCCGGACTCACCAACCAAGGCCAGCGTTTTGCCTTTTTCTAATTGAAATGATACGTTTTTGACCGCATGGACCTGTTTATTGTTGATTCTAAAATCAACGCTCAGATTAGTTACGTTAAGCAAGACCGTTGCGTTCATATTGGCACTCTCACAATAGAGTCTTCCTTGGGTCAAAGGCATCACGTGCCGCCTCACCGATAAAAACCAGCAACGTCAGCATGATGGATAACACCATAAAAGCGGATATGCCTAGCCAAGGTGCCTGTAAATTAGATTTCCCTTGAGACACTAGCTCGCCTAAAGAAGGTGAGCCAGGCGGCAGGCCAAAACCAAGGAAATCCAGCGCGGTCAGGGTGGTGATAGCACCAGTCAAAATAAAAGGCAGAAAGGTCATGGTGGCGACCATGGCGTTTGGTAAAATATGTTTGAACATGATGCTACGATTATCCAGCCCCAGTGCTCTAGCAGCCCGTACGTATTCGAGATTACGGCCACGTAGAAACTCAGCACGCACCACATCCACCAGCGCCATCCAACTGAAGAGCAGCATAATGCCGAGCAGCCACCAGAAGTTTGGCACCACAACGCTGGATAAAATAATGAGTAAGTAAAGGCGGGGCATACTGCCCCACACCTCTATTACGCGTTGGCCAAAGAGGTCAACCTTTCCGCCGTAAAAACCCTGTATTGCTCCAACGGCTACGCCTATGATCGAGCTGATAATGGCGAGTGTTAAACCAAATAAAACAGAAATGCGAAAGCCGTAAATGACGCGTGCGCTAACATCCCTGGCTTGATCATCAGTACCCAACCAGTTTTCCTTGGTTGGTGGCGACGGTGCTGGTCGGTCAAGCGAGTAGTTAATAGTGTCGTAGCTGTAGCGGATGATCGGCCAGAGTGCCCAGCCTTTTTCATCAATGAGTCTGGCGACAAACTCATCTCGATATTCCGCTTCGGTTTCGAACTCGCCGCCGAAAGCGGTTTCTGGATAAACTTTGAAAATTGGCATATAGATGGCGTCGTCGTAGTAAACCAGTATGGGTTTATCGTTGGCGATAAATTGGGCAAACAGGCTGAGTATGAACAGACCGAGGAAAATCCATAATGAATAATAGCCACGCCTATTGGCTTTGAAGATTTCCAGTCGGCGGCTGTTGATAGGATTGAGCTTGGGCATCACGCTTCACGACTCTCAAAATCAATACGAGGATCAACCAGACTATAGGTGAGATCGCTCACCAGCTTGATCAACATACCCAACAGGGTAAAGATAAAAAGAGTACCGAAAAATACCGGGTAATCACGGTTAAGAACAGCTTCAAAGCTGAGTAATCCCAACCCGTCTAAAGAAAAGATAACCTCAATCAATAATGAGCCGGCAAAGAATATTTCGATCAACAGGCCAGGAAATCCGGCGATAATAATCAGCATGGCGTTGCGAAATACATGGCCGTAGAGCACTTTGTTTTCAGCTAATCCCTTGGCACGGGCAGTCATTACATACTGTTTGTTGATTTCATCTAAAAAGGAGTTTTTGGTGAGCATGGTCAGCGTGGCGAAGCCGCCGATTGCCATGGCTGTGATGGGTAACACCAAATGCCAGAAGTAATCGGTGATTTTACCCAGCAGACTCAACTCCTCCCAATTGGGAGAGGTAAGGCCGCGCAAGGGAAACCAATCGAAATAACTGCCTCCGGCGAAAAACACGATCAGGAAGATAGCAAACAAAAAACCGGGAATGGCGTAGCCGACAATGACAAAAGTACTGGTCCAAAGGTCAAACCTGGAGCCGTGGCGAATGGCTTTTTTAATGCCCAGCGGAATTGAGATTAAGTAGATTAATAGTGTACTCCAGAGTCCTAGTGAAATGGATACGGGCATTTTTTCCAGAATCAGATCGGTTACTTTGGCATCGCGATAAAAACTATCACCAAAATTAAAGGTTGCGTAGTTTTTTATCATCAGCCAAAAGCGTTCGTGTGCGGGCTTATCAAAGCCATAGAGGCGTTCGATCTTGGCAATTAATTCGGGGTCCAGGCCCTGCGCTCCCCGGTATTTTGAGTTTTGCTGACTACTGAAGGCCCCGCGTACTTCGCTTGAGCTAGTGCCTCCAATGCGGGAGCTGGCACCACCATGATCTAACCCCTGTATTTTCAAGAGGGTTTGCTCAACCGGGCCACCCGGCGCAATTTGTACGATGGCGAAGTTGATCAGCATGATCCCAAATAAAGTCGGAACCATGAGCAGGAGTCGGCGAATGATATAGGCAGACATTCGGCTAGCTATTGAGTGCGTGCGTTAAAGTTTTTATGGTTTCGCCCACCAGGTGTCTATGCCCAAGCTATATTTTGGCATGATTTGTGGCCGCTCAAATTTATTCCAATAGGCTATGCGGTAGCTGCGATTGTGGAATTGCGGTATCACATAATGACCCCAGAGCAGTACACGATCCAGAGCGCGGGTCCGGGCGACTAAAGCTTCCCGGTCCGGTGCGCTAATGATCTGTTCGATGAGCGCATCCACCACCGGATCTTTAATGCCTATGATGTTTCTACTGCCGGGACGATCTGCCTCCGTCGAGTTCCAATAATCTCTTTGTTCATTGCCGGGCGAGTTGGACTGGCCAAAGACGGATACAACCATATCGAAATTAAACTCATTGATTCGGTTGATGTATTGTTGCGGATCGATAGTACTTACGGTCATATCAATTCCGAGTCGAGCAAGGTTTTTCTTAAAGGGTAGCACCACGCGTTCAAATGTTGGGCTGACCAGTAAAATTTCAAAAGCCATTTCCTGGCCTGTTTTTAGATGCGTGAGTTTATTGTTCTTAATTTGCCAGCCAGCCTGCTTGAGAAGGTTCAGTGCATGACGGATATTACTACGAATATTGCCATCACCCTTGGTGGTCGGTGGTTGATAGAGGGTGGTAAAAACTTCCGGCGGCAACTGTGCTTTATAGGGTTCGAGAATCGCCAGTTCTGCGGGGCTTGGCAGTTCTGTTGCGGCTAATTCGGAGTTGGAAAAATAACTATGGGTGCGAGTATAGGCGCCATAAAAGATATTCTGGTTGGTCCATTCAAAGTCGAAGGCGTACGCCAAGGCTTCGCGTACCTTAGGGTCTTTAAAAATAGAGCGGCGGGTATTATAGGTAAAGGCCTGCATACCAGTGGGGTTATGGTCAGGTAATTCGACTTTAATGAGCTGACCGCTGTCGAACTGAGGGCCGGTGTAGGCAGAGGCCCAGTTCTTTGCTGAGTTCTCAGCGCGTAAATCATACTCACCCGACTTGAGTGCTTCGATGGCGACGTTCTCGTCGCGATAATAATCAAATTTAATACGATCAAAATTATAACGGCCTTTGTTTACGGGTAGATCCTTGGCCCAATAATCCGGGTTGCGACCATAGATAATGGAGCGACCTGGGTCGATTGATTCGATGTGATAAGGACCGCTGCCCAGAGGTATTTCTAATGAAGTTTTGCTGAAATCACGCTGTTGCCAAAAGTGTTTAGGTAACACCGGCATTTCCGCAAGAATTAAAGGTAATTCTTTATTTTTGTTGGTACTGAAGGAGAATTTGACGCTATGCGAGTTCAGCGCTTCAACTTTGGCGACATCCTTATAGTAGTTGGAGAAGAGGGGGTGGCCCTGCTGTGTTAATAGTTCGAAGGTATAGATGACATCTTCTGCTGTTATAGGCCGCCCATCTTGAAAGCGGGCTTGAGGATGCAGGTTGAAAGTGATGAAAGAGCGGTCGTCGGGAATTTCCATCGATTCTGCGATCAGTCCATAGATTGAAAAAGGCTCGTCATCAGCATGCACGCCTAGTGAATCGTAGAGATAGCTCTGCCGTAGATAGGTCATGCCCGCTGCGGGTACGCCTTTGATAATAAAGGGATTAAGACTATCGAAGCCGGAACCGCTGACGACCGGTAGTCTTAACTCGCCGCCCTTAGGAGCCGCAGGGTTGACGTAGTCGAAATGTTTAAATTCAGCACTGTATTTAGCGCTGCCATGCATCGCAATCGCATGTGTTTTGGGTATGATTTCGGCGTTGGTTAGGCTGGAGATGAAAGCAAAAAAGACAAGTGTCAGGTGGATGATGTGTTTTGTTAAGTGCGTTTCAGTCATCTACTCAATTCCAGTGCGAAAAATCTATTTCTGATTTAATTTGCGGCCAGGCCTTCTTTCGAGGCCTTATTCAAGGCGGGTCTCAACCCACCAGTCCCTAAAGTTAAAAGTGTATGGAGGTGTGACCTCAGGCATTCCAAATTTGTTCCAATAGGCGATACGGCGATAACCAGCGAACCATTGAGGGACGCTATAATGGGACCACAATAGTACCCTATCCAAGGCTCTAACGGCAGTCACTAATTCTTTGCGAGAAGCCGCCTGTACTACTTTTTTCAATAACGCGTCAACGACAGGGCTGTTAACACCGCAATAATTTCTTGCACCTATTGTCTGCACCTGATCGGAATGAAAGTAGCCTAATAATTCATAACTGGGGGAAAGACTTTGCGGTAAGACCTCCATGATCATATCGAAGTCAAAACGGTCAACCAGAGATTTATATTGAGTATAGTCAACCAGTCGTAAGTTAGCATCAATGCCCGCTTGCTTTAGATTTTTAATGTAGGGGAGGATTAAATTTTGGGCTTTGACGTTGTCGTGTACTATCTCAATTGTCAATGTCTTGCCGGTTTCTCGATGCCTGAGTTTTCCCTGATTGATAATCCAGCCGGCTTGCTTAAACAGCAGCATGGCTTTGCGTCGATTGTGTCGAAAGGAGTTTGGTGGGTCAGTATTCGGCGGTGCAAATGCCTGGTTAAAAAGTTCTGGCGGCAGTTGCTCCCGATAGGGCGTCAGTAGTGCTAGTTCCTCTGCGCTCGGCAAGCCTGAGGAAGCAAGCTCCGTATTAGGGAAATAGCTATTGTTGCGCTGGTAGGCAGAATAAAACAGCGAACGGTTGAGCCATTCATAGTCCATTAGCAAACCAATTGCTTCACGAACTTTTACATCCTGAAACTGAGATCGGCGAGTATTGATAAAATAAGCTTGGTAGCCGTATGCTTCATGGTGATCTATTTTGGCTTTGGTCACCTCACCGCGGTGAATGGCAGGAAAGTCATAAGCAGTTGCCCAGTTTTTTGCGGTGTATTCTAGGAATAGATCAAATTCATGACTTTTGAAGCCTTCAAATCCGACCTCCATATCACGATAAAAATCATACTTTACTTCGTCAAAATTATAGCGGCCTCGGTTAACGGGTAAGTCTTTCCCCCAATAGTCTTTGACCCGCTCGAAGTTGATATAGCGGCCGGCTTCAAAGCTTTTGATACGGTAGGGGCCACTGCCGAGTGGTGGTTCCATCAGCGTTTTAGTGAAATCCCGGCTTTCCCAGAACTTTTTGGACATAACGGGAAGCTCTGCCGCTCTTAATGGCATCGCACGAGTATCTTCACCGGAGAAAGTAAACTTTACTCGATGTTCATCCAGACGCTCAACTTGCGCCACATTGGCGTACTTTTGCTGGTAGCTGGGATTTCCATGCTCCACCAGGGTGTGAAAGGAGAACTCAACATCAGCGGCGGTGATTGGGCTGCCATCGTGGAAGCGAGCTTGTGGATTGATGGTAAAAATGGCCCAGCGACGATCCTCTGGATATTCGATAGACTCAGCGACCAGCGCGTAAGCGGTCTGGGGTTCATCGCCAGAAGGTGCATAATTGGCCGACCCTACCATTAATGGCTCATTTAGCTCAGAGATGCCGTAGAGATAAAGCCCACGCGTATTAAAAGGGCTGATGCCCTTCAGGGTGTATGGATTTAACGTATCGAAGCTGCCATGCCCCATGAGAACAACCTCACCGCCTTTGGGTGCGTCGGGGTTTACGTAATCGAAATGGTAAAAGCCATTGGGGTATTTGGGTTCACCATAGAGTGCGATGGCGTGGGCAATGGTTGTATCCGCCCCGCTGTGACATGCCACAAAAAACAAAGCGCAAAGGCTATAGAACGGCAAGTTCAACTTGTGTCGAACGCTAAGCCAAGTTGTGAAAGCTATTAATGACATGTAGATATGATTTGCGGCTTTGTCGCTACGTTAGTTAATCTTGATTTCTGGAATTTCGGGACGCTTAACACGCACTTTTTCTGTTGGTGCTAAGACTTCTGCCGTACCGCGAGTCACAGTTTTGCCATCCTGATTAGTTACTTGGCATTTGAATTCCACACGCTTGGTTTTTTCGTTTTTACTGGCTACTTCTACTTCTATTTTGAGGGAATCCCCGATGATCACCGGACGTAAATATTTCAGTGACTGGCTTAGGTAAACAGTGCCGGGCCCAGGCATTACCGTGGCCAGAGTTGCAGAAATCAAGGAGGCTGACCAGGCACCGTGGGCGATACGTTGTTTAAAGCTGGTTTTCGAAGCATAATCCGCATCCAGGTGGATGGGGTTAACATCGCCAGACACGGCGGCAAATAGAACTAAGTCTTTTTCGATCAGGGTACGTTCTGTGCTGGCTTTATCGCCAATATTCAATTCATCAAAAGGAATGTTTTCGAGATAGGGCATAGTTGCGTTGAGTCCTGAACGGTCAAAAAGTGAGACTAGTGTATTTAATTTTAAATGGTGATGTTAGTGATTTGAGAAAAATTCGGGGTTATTTTCGGGTTTGCCCGCTGATGGCCTTTTATTCCTTAAACAACCACTGCACAGAATGATTTTCGTAATTTTATTTTAATGAATAATTTGGAACAAAAAATTAATCAGCAGATTGCTGAGAGTCTGTTGCTTGATCGCCATCGTTTTAGGACGAAACTAGCGCGTCTTCTTGCCGATCGCAATAAGTTAAGATTCGCTGAGCTAATAGCGGTCTTAAAGGCTCAGATTGATAGCTCCTGTGAAAAAACGAGACAGCGTCGTGCAGCGCTACCGCTGGTTAGTTTCCCCGAAGAGCTACCTATTTCACAAAAACGGCAGGAAATTGCTGATGCGATAAAAAAACATCAGGTAGTCGTGATTGCGGGTGAAACCGGTTCTGGCAAAACCACGCAACTACCCAAAGTCTGCCTTGCCTTGGGACGCGGTGTATACGGTATGATCGGCCATACCCAGCCACGCCGTCTGGCGGCGCGCACGGTAGCAAACCGAATCGCCGAAGAGTTAAAAGTGACGGTAGGACAGCAGGTTGGCTATCAGGTGCGCTTTACGGACCAAGTCAGTGAGCAAAGCCACATTAAGCTTATGACCGATGGGATATTGTTAGCGGAAACGCAGAATGATCCTTATCTGAATCGTTACGACACGCTGATAATCGACGAGGCCCATGAACGTAGCTTGAATATCGATTTTTTGCTAGGTTATATTAAACGCATACTCCCTAAACGCCCTGATCTTAAAGTTATTATTACTTCCGCGACAATTGATCTAGAGCGGTTCTCCAAGCACTTTAATAATGCGCCGATCATAGAAGTTTCGGGTAGAACCTATCCCGTTGAGTTGATTTATCAGCCACCCGCTGAACAAGAAAATTCCGGTGATGAAGATCTTAATTCAGCTATCATCCAAGCAGTTGAGACTATTCGTAGTCTTCCCCGGAGACCAGCGGCTAATGATGTTTTGATTTTTTTGCCAGGCGAGCGCGAGATCAGAGATATCGCTCATGCGCTGAAGTCCCAGAATTATCGTCATACTGACATTTTACCGCTCTATGCCCGTTTGAGTAATTCCGAGCAGAACCGGGTGTTCCAGCCGCATTCCGGACAACGTATTGTGTTGGCTACTAATGTGGCCGAAACCTCTATCACGGTGCCTGGTATTGGGTATGTGATTGATCCTGGGTATGCGCGAATCAGCCGCTACAGTGCGCGTTCTAAAGTCCAACGTTTACCTATTGAACCGGTGTCGCAGGCCAGTGCTAATCAGCGTATGGGGCGTTGTGGGCGGATTGCCGATGGCCTCTGCATTCGGCTTTATAGTGAGGAGGATTTTAACAATCGCCCTGAATTTACTGATGCCGAAATTTTACGTACCAATTTAGCTTCTGTCATTTTGCAAATGCTCAATCTCAGATTAGGCGAGATTGAGCAATTTCCCTTTATTGATCCGCCCGATAGCCGCGCCATTCGCGATGGGTTTGAGTTGCTCAGGGAGTTGGGTGCGGTCAATGATCAACAACGCATCACTGCCGTCGGTAAACAAATAGCGCGTTTTCCAGTGGATCCGCGGATTGGCAGAATGGTATTGGCGGCGGCGAAGCGAGGCAGTCTAAAGGAAGTTTCAGTTATTGCCGCGGCGCTGACTATTCAGGAGCCACGGGAACGGCCATTAGATAAACAGCAGGCTGCTGATGAAAAACATCGGGCTTATCAGGACGAGAACTCTGATTTTATTGCTTTTGTTAATCTCTGGGATAGCATCGAATCGCAGCGTCAGGCGCTCTCCGAAAACCAGTTTAAAAAATACTGTCGCACTCAGTTCCTTTCTTATTTGCGTATCAGAGAGTGGCGTGATGTGCATCGCCAGTTAGTGCTGGTGTGCCGCGACATGGGGCTCAAACAGAATCAGCAGGCGGCTGACTATGCGGCTATTCATAAAGCCCTGTTGTCAGGGTTGCTGAGCCATATCGGAGAAAAGCAGGAAAACAAAGAATACAAAGGTGCACGCAACCGGACGTTTTATTTATTTCCGGGTTCAGGGCTGTTTAAGCGATCGCCTAAGTGGGTGATGGCGGCTGAATTGGTGGAGACGACCAAACTGTATGCTCGCGCCATCGCCAAGATTGAACCCGAATGGATTGAGCCAGAGGCGCGCCATTTGATAAAAAAATCCCATTCTGAACCCCATTGGGAAAAGAAACGAGCGCAGGTCATTGCCTATGAGCAGGTTTCCTTGTACGGGCTGATTATCGTGGCACGGCGAAGCGTAGATTTTGGTCAAATTGAAGCTAAGCTGGCGCGTGAAATATTTATCATGTCAGCCTTAGTCGAAGGACAACTGCAAACGCGAGCCTACTTTTATCGCCAAAACCAAAAGCTATTAGAAGAGGTTGCGACGCTGGAAGACAAGTCGCGTCGTCGGGATATTCTTGTGGATGAGCAGACAATTTTTGATTTTTACAACGAGCGTCTGCCAGAAAATATTTGCTCAGGACGCCAGTTGGAAAGCTGGATAAAAAAAGCGGATAAACAAGCGCAAGATTCGTTACTGATAACACGCGAATACTTAATGCAACATAGTGCGGCGGAAATAAATGAAGAGCAGTTTCCAAACAGTTTTGTTTGGCAAAATCTGCGGTTGGCGCTGACTTACTGCTTCCAACCGGGCAGCGCTGAAGATGGAGTTAGCCTGAATGTTCCGCTGGGGTTGATAAACCAACTACCGGGAAACCGTTTAGAGTGGTTGGTGCCCGGTATGTTGCGTGATAAATGTATTGCCTTAGTCAAGGCTTTACCTAAGGCGCTGCGAAAGAATTTTGTGCCGGTGCCAGACTATGTGGATCGGGCACTCAGGGAGATGGAGGTTGATGACAAGCCGCTGACTCAAGCACTTGCTTATGCGTTAAAACGTGTATCCGGCGTTGATATCCCAGCGCAAAGTTGGGACATCGGCCGCCTGGAGGACTTTTACAAAATGCGTATCTGTATCGTTGATGAGGCGGGTGTTGAGATAGGGCAGGGGCGTGATCTTCAGCAGTTGCGTAATCAATTTAAACGTCAGGTTAAAGAAAGCCTGCAAAGTCTCAATCGCTCAGCCTATGAGCGCAAAGGCATAACTGAGTGGGATTTTGGGCGCATCAACCAGGAAGTGGAAATTCGACAAGCGGGAATGGCCATCAAGGCCTATTCGGCGCTCCGAGATGAAGGTGACAGCGTATCACTGCAATTGATAGATACCAGGGAGAAGGCGGAAAATATTAGTCGACAGGCGGTATTGCGACTGTTAATTTTGAATACAGCTCAAGAGGTTAAATACCTCAAAAAAAACTTGCCCGGTCTCAAACAAATAGCACTTTGTTACGCGACATTGGGCAGTTACGAACAGTTGATGGATGATTTGATCAGGGCCATTTATCAGCGAGTGTTCTTGGCCGCCGATAAGTTGCCACAAACGGCAGAATGTTTTTCTCGTTTAATAACGGAGAATAAGCGTGAGCTGATTTCGGTTGGCACAGAAATAGCGGTATTGATAGAGAAAATTTTAATTCACTATCAGCAGCTTGCAAAAATAATCAACGGCAAAGTGCCACCACCTTGGTTGTTTGTTTACTCGGATATCAAAGCTCAGCTGCAGCATTTGGTCTTTGATGGGTTTATCGCTAGCGTGCCCTGGTGTCGGTTAACTCAGTACCCGCGTTATTTACAGGCAATCACCATGCGGTTGGATAAAATTCAAAACCAGTTGGATAAGGAAAAGAGTTGGTGTGCTGAATTTATTCAGCTTTGGCAAGGCTATGATGAACTCAAACAAAAGGCATCTGAAAGTGGTGTAATCAGCGGGAAGGTTGAAGATTTTCGTTGGATGCTTGAAGAATACCGGGTCTCACTCTATGCTCAGAAACTAGGTACCAACGAACCTGTATCGAGGAAAAGACTGGAAAAATACATGGCGTGTCTCTAAAAGAGCCACCAGGTCTGCCTTAATAGCGATTCTTCAAAAAGAATCACTGGTGTGCTAGAGCTAAATAGGTAAAATATGCGCCATCCTTTTAACTAGGAAGCCAACCAAAAAAGCGTATGGAATTTGAGCTTCATTGATATGGAATAGCGAGAACCCAGATGAATTTAATAAAAATGTTCAAGAGATTAGTACGACAATTTTTAGTCGTGTTGCTCATTTTTAATGGCACTCTGGTCTTTGCTAGTGATGAGGACCCCTGGGAAGGATTTAATCGTGGTGTTTTCTCCTTTAATGAGTTTGTCGATAAATACTTATTTAAACCGATTGCAAAGACATATGATTGGTTGACGCCGAAATTTATTGATGACCATATTAGTAATGTGTTCGACAACCTACAGGAAGTGGGTATCTTTATAAACGACACGCTACAAGGGAAATTTGGGGAAGCCTCTACCGATGCGGGGCGCTTCCTTGTCAATTCAACGGTTGGCGTTGCGGGCATCTTTGATGTAGCGACCTCAATGGGATTGGAGAAAAATGAAGAGGACTTTGGGCAGACTTTTGGCAAATGGAAGGTTGGCGCCGGGCCTTATATTGTGTTGCCATTGTTAGGGCCAAGCACGTTGCGAGACGCGATCGGCCGTATACCTGATGCCTATAGTCTGCCACAGCGTTATATCGATCATGTGCCGACCCGCAATAGTGTTTATGGGGTTGATCTAGTAGATACGCGATCCGACTTGCTATCGGTAGAAGATTTTGTTCAAGGGGATAAATACTTATTTATTCGTGACGCTTATCTACAGCGCCGTAAATTTCTTATTGCCGATGGTGATCTGGAGGATGATTTTACTTCCGATGACCTGGAGGATGAGTAACTTGATTCCGCAACGAAACCTGTAACCTATCCGTTATTAACCGGCTTTAACCTTGAGTTCGTCGCTTGGCTATCAGTTTAGAT
Source organism: Pseudomonadales bacterium (assembly GCA_024234615.1). Lineage (NCBI taxonomy): Bacteria > Pseudomonadati > Pseudomonadota > Gammaproteobacteria > Pseudomonadales > Pseudomonadales bacterium. Next base: position 1,914,077 of record JACKNY010000001.1, on the reverse strand, counting down.
CGAAAATATCTTGAACCCACCACTTGAAGCGCGTATGTTGGCGAGTATAATGCCACCACTTTTCAGTGATACGGACGCTCCCATTAATCCAGTCTAATGGTTATACCGCTAGCTCGTCAGACAAAACATATTCTGATCATGGATCAGGATTCTAAAGCCGAAGAATTATTAATTTCGTGCCTTACCGAAGCTGACTACCAGGTCTCCTGTACCTATGATTCGGGCGAAGCGTTGCGACGTATTAAAGAAGGCAATGTCCACCTCGCTATCGTTGACCTGGATGTTGTCGGAGCCGATACACTTGATTTTTTAGCAAGTATTACCAAACAATTTCCCCTTTTTCCTATTATTGTGATTTCTCATCCAGGTATTGAAGATAAAACGATGGATGCCTTTAAATTAGGCATCGCGGAATACTTGATGAAACCCTTGCGCCCGCATGTTGCGGTTTTATCGGTGCATAATGCCCTGGATCGAGCCCGGTTAAGGCGGGAAAATCTTAAATATCGGGAGCAGCTTGAACAGGCCAATCGTGAGTTGCAAGCTCGATTGGAAGAAATTCAGGCCGATCAGCAGGCTGGTCGTTTAATACAGCAAAAGATGTTACCGCACACACCTAGTCATCTATTTGGATATCGGATTGAACATTTCATCCAACCGGCCAATTATTTGGCTGGCGATTTTGTAGACTATCACCAGGTGAGCGACACCAAATTGGTGTTTTTCCTCTCTGATGTTACCGGCCATGGTGCAGCATCGGCCTTTGTGACTGTTATGATGAAGCAACTTTCTACACGTTCACGTAAACATTACAGCAAGGATCATCGCCATGAAGTCAAATCGGCGGCATGGATGTTAGGCTGGATAAATCAAAATGTGTTAGAGGCGGAACTAGATCGACATATCACTATTTTTTTGGGCGTGATAGACACGGAAAAGAATACCTTGAATTATAGCTATGGAGGGCATTTCCCTCAGGCGATATTTTCTACTCCAGAAGAGACCTATTTCCTTGACGGTAGAGGTTTTCCTGTTGGATTATTCGAGGGTGTGGAGTACGAAGATCATTATTTGGAGCTACCGGAGCAATTTGGCATCACCCTATTTTCCGATGGGATTCTTGAAATATTGCCGCAAAAGGACTTAGCTAGTAAGGAGAGCTTTTTATTAGAAACCATAAGCAAGGGAAATGTTGGGATAGAGACGCTGGTTAAAAAACTGGGAATAACTACGATGAAGCATTTCCCGGATGACATCTCGATCTTAACCCTTTATAGCGACGCCATGCATGAACAGCGGTAAGATTCTAGTAGCTAAAAAACAGGGAGTGTATGTTCTTAAGTTTGTCGGTGACGTGCGGTTAACACTCTGTACGGCATTGGATATTTTTGTTGAACGTATGATGGCGGACCGTGAGCTAAATGCTGTTTTTATCGATCTGTCAGATACTCAAGGCATTGATAGTACTTCGCTGGGCTTTATCGCAAAAATTGCGATATCCACGCAAAAAAATTACGATTGGAAGCCCACTATTATTTCCGTCAACCCCGATATTACTCGAATTCTGTTAAGCATGGGGTTCGATGCGGTGTTCGAGATAATTAATCAGCGCATTGATGATGCCGAGACATTAAATGAGTTGCACGCGCTAGAGTGTACCGAAACGCAAGCCAAAGATAAGGTGATTGAGGCCCATCGCATACTCATGGGCCTTAACGATGAAAATAAGGAAAAGTTTCAAGAATTGGTGGAAATGCTGGAAACTCAGTAAGACGCAACCGGATATTCGGAGCTTCGTTAATTGGACGCAGTGTGTGTACAACTAGCGGCAAGCTTCAAGCGTATAAAGTCCTTATGGGCAACGTAAATAAGCTCCGCAACTTTACGAATCAGATGCTCCTCGTACTTATCTAGGTCACCATCAGCGAATGCCACTTCCCACATCGACTCAATCAGACGTAGCTTTTGCTCATATTCATAATAATCATTGATAAGGCGCGTAAATTGATAGAGCGAACTGGCTTGATGGACTTCCTCTTCCGCCAGCTTGAGCAAGGCATCCAGCGTCATTGCATCGAGCTTGAAAGTACTGCGTAAGGTTTCCACCACTTTGTCGGACTCGAGTTTAGATAACTCAAAGTCCGCTTTAGTCACTTCGATCAATAGCGCCGCCGTCGCAAGATGGATCATCTCCTGTTGCGATAATGCTGCGTCTTTCGCCCCAATTTCCAGGTGAGAACTAAAGAACTGCTTGATGCTGACGAGCATGGTATTCGTCCATATCTAAAATCAATGCTTCTAATCTACTTTGGTCGGCGGCAAAACCGCGGATGCCCTCAGCCAATTTTTCGGTTGCCATCGGGTCTTGGTTCAGTTCCCAGCGAAAAATAGATTCGGTTACCGGCGCTCGACGCGCAATGGTTTCGTAACTCGTAGCGGATAATTTACATTCCAGCTTAGCTTCGTCTTTCTGTAATTCTGACATCAGCTGAGGACTGATTGTTAGCCGATCACAACCGGCCAATTGCTCAATCTCGCCGGTATTGCGAAAGCTGGCGCCCATAATGATGGTGTCGTAGCCGTGCTGTTTGTAGTAGTGATAAATTTTCGTCACCGATAAAACACCGGGATCTTCTGCGGCGGCGTAATGATCGCGGCCAGTATCCTTTTTATACCAATCCAGAATGCGGCCAACGAAGGGTGAAATAAGAGTCACACCGGCTTCCGCGCAGGCCAGCGCCTGGGTGAAGTTAAAGAGGAGTGTTAGGTTGCAACGAATGCCCTGTTTTTCGAGTTGCGCGGCGGCGCAAATACCTTCCCAAGTGGAAGCGATTTTGATTAAAACTCGTTCTTTGCCAATCCCGGCTTGCTGATAGAGTTCGATCAACCTTTGTGCCTGCAGGATGGTTGCGTTGGTATCAAACGATAGCCGGGCATCAACTTCAGTGGAAACGCGACCAGGGATGACCCGCAAGATTTCTGCGCCGATATTCACCGCAAACTTTTGTAGCGTATTTTGTAACCGTATTGCCTCATCCCCCGGTTGCTGCTTTGCCCAGGCGATAGCCTCGAGAATAAAGTCGGTATATTCTGAGTTTTGTGCCACCTTAAATAGCAGCGAAGGGTTGGTGGTTGCGTCCTCGGGCTGGTAAGCCTTAATTGCGTTGAATTCGCCCGTATCGGCGACCACGACAGACATGCTTTTTAACTGTTCTAGTTTATTAGTCATCATTGTTACATACTTTTGGGTTGGGGATTTTTAAATAGTTTCCAATAATTATAGTCGCTTAGGCGGTGGGCACCAGCGTTAATGCCTCTTCTAAGAGATTAATATCAGCGGTTTCTTTATGAATGTTTTCACTGAGAAAGCGCCGAAAGTGACGGGCACCGGGTTGGCCATGAAATAGGCCAAAAGTGTGTTTTGCCATATGTTTCAGTGCGGTTCCTTTGCCCATTTCTTGTCTGCTGTATTCGGTAAACTGTTTGAAAATTTGGTGTCGTTTCGGGGTTGGGGAGGTTTGCCCGAAAATCAGTTGATCCACTGGCGCCAACAGATAGGGGTTGTAATAGGCCTCCCGTCCGATCATTACGCCATCCAGCTTTTTTAAATGCTCTTGAGTTTGCTCTAAACTGGTAATACCGCCGTTAATGATGATTTGAAGTTCCGGGTAATCCTGCTTTAAGAGATACACTCGCTCATAGTTTAACGGTGGGATTTCCCGGTTTTGTTTGGGGCTTAAGCCCTGCAATAGCGCTTTGCGCGCGTGAACGATAAATGTGCGACAACCTGCATCGGCGATACTCTTGACGAATAGATTTAACGCTTCGTAGCTATCCTGATCATCAATACCGATACGACACTTAACCGTAACCGGAATATTCACAGAATTTTGCATGGCATGAACACAATCGGCCACCATTTGCGGATGTGCCATCAAACAGGCACCGATTGCGCCATTCTGCACCTTATTACTGGGGCAGCCGACATTTAAATTGACCTCATCATAACCCCATTGTTCAGCAATTTTTGCCGCCTCGGATAACTCCACGGGATCGCTGCCACCCAATTGTAAGGCTAAAGGGTGCTCGGATTGATCAAAGCCGAGGAGAAACTCGTGGTCACCATGTAACACCGCACCGCTGGTGATCATTTCGGTGTAAAGCAAGGTATACCGGCTAATAAGGCGCAACAGATAGCGACAGTGGCGATCTGTATATTCCATCATAGGTGCCACGGACAGGCGTCGGTCAAAAATATTTTTTTGTATGTCAGTCATTTAAATAACAGCGGTAAAAAACGGTCGCTATTATACCTGCTTTCTCGACGATTTTGTTCTGACAGTTCATGATGACCTTTGATCATAGCGAAGATATAAAACTTATGGTTGGCGTTCTGAGCCGGATTAATAGAATTTGGCTTGCGCGAACTCTATACTTGCGCTTTAACCGACGACACAACTAAATGTGCATGAGAGTTGAATAATGGAGAAATCGATGGAGCGTGGCTGTGGTAGTGAGGAAGATAGCCAACGAATGCCCTTTGATCAGGCCTTGGCGTTTTTACTGTTACGAGCGGCAGAACGGGTATCAGAACAGCCTCGTATGGTGGAAAAGGTAGCGCTCAAAGCTGCACTGGATCGTGTTTTGGCGGAGAGGGTGCAGTCGCCAATCAATGTTCCCGGACATGAAAATTCGGCAATGGATGGTTATGCTTTTCGCCATCTTGACTTGGTAAACTCGGGCGATACTAAAATGCAGGTCATTGAAACCTGGCTGGCCGGGGTGAATCAGGATGTTGCGCTTACGGCTGGACAATGTGTACGCATTATGACAGGTGCCGCTTTACCTAAAGACGCCGACACGGTGATTGCGCAGGAGCTGGTCGAAAGACTGTCAGATGGTTCTGTCCTGATTCCCTTTACGCGGAAAGGGTCGCATGTGCGGTTGGCGGGAGAAGATATTTGCCGGGGTGAAGAGGTGCTGGCTGAGGGTACGGTATTGGGGCCTGCCGAGCTAGGTGTTCTTGCCTCAATAGGGGTGGGTGAAGTTTCCGTCTATAAACCGCCCACGGTGGCCTTTTTTACTACCGGCGATGAATTACGCTCAGCAGAAGAGCAACAACCCAAAGAGCTACCTTATGGCTGCATCTATGACAGCAATAGGTACACACTATACGGCATGTTAAAAAGGCTAGGCGTCGATCTTATCGATATGGGGGTGCTACCGGATAACCCTGATGTGATCAGAAAGAAGCTTACCTCAGTTGCTAGCAAAGCCGATTTGATTCTCACCTGTGGTGGTGTTTCGGTGGGAGAGGCGGATTTCGTAACCCAGGTATTAAAGGAAATTGGCCAGGTAGCCTTCTGGAAAATAGCTATTCGTCCCGGTCGTCCGTTTGCTTTTGGTCAGATCGGCTCAGCCCTATTCTGCGGTTTACCCGGAAATCCGGTAGCGGTGATGGTGACCTTTTATACGCTGGTGCAGCCACTGATTTTTAGTCTGCTCGGTGTAAAGAATGTCTCTCCTAGTTTAGTCAGAGCAAAAGTGGCCTCTGATATTTCGCATCGGCCTGGCCGGGTGGAGTTTCAACGCGGTATTTTTTATTGCAATCAAAATAATGAAACCGAAGTTAAACTGGCAGGGGAACAGGGTTCGGGACGATTGTCCTCCATGTCGCAAGCGAACTGCCTGTTATTGATAGGCGCAGAACTTGATACGCTTAAAGCAGGTGACTGGGTGGATATAATCCCTTTCAGCGGCTTATGTTGATTAAACGATCTGCGGTAGTTTCTTGCACGAGAGGAGAGGCGCAAACTGTGATAGCTAAAGATAGATTCATAAAGTGGATGGAACTCGGTAGCGTCAAGGGAGACTCGTTGCATAGACGAGCGTCCAAATCTGTCAGTTTTGAGGGAGTACGCAATAGGATCGATGACTGTCTAAAGAGTTTTACCGGCCTTTTCTTATTAGCAAACTTATTGTTGAACTATGTCGTTGCGGATGATTATCTGGGCGAAATAGTGGTGGAAGATCGTCAGCCCGTCATATCTCAAATTGCTAACAGCTTTGAGTTGGATAAGGACTTGATGAAACAGCGTGGCGATATCAGCCTACAGCAGGCCCTTGAAATGGTGCCTAACCTGAATGTACGTACTGGCGGCCAGGGCGTTCCGCGAGTCGATATTCGTGGCTTGCGTACCCGTCATATTAAATTGTTAGTCGATGGTATTCCCTTTAATTCGACCTTTGACGGACAGTTTGACCCGACCTTTGTTCCAACTTCGCAAATTGATCGGCTTAAAGTAACAACAGGGAGCGTATCGGAACTCTATGGGCCTGGTGCATTTGGTGTGATCGATGTGCAAACTCGGTTCTTGCATAATGATCAGCTGGAGTTGAATGCTGAATTGGGGGAGGGGGAAAACCAGTATCTGTCGCTACAGGCGGGCGGTCATAATGGAAGGGTAAATTACTATGGCAACCTGACCCATCGCAGTCGTAATTATTTCGAACTGTCCGACAAATTTCAGCCCAGCCCTGAAGAGGATGGTGATAGGCGATTAAATAGCGACATGGAAAGAAATACCGGTATCGGTAAGTTGAGTTATCAGGTCAGTGACAGCCTGCAGTTGGGGCTTAGCAGCTCCTTTCTTATTGGAGAATACGGTATTCCTCCGACGGTTATCAGCGATGAGTTTGCTGCGCGTCCGAGCTATGAACGTATTGAAAATCAGCAAGGGTTTACATTGCAGAGCTCATTCAACTATATCCCAGATGCAAATTATTACCTGCGTGGATGGGCTTACACCAATCATCTTAAGCAGGATGAAAATCGCTATAGTGATGCCAGTTTCAGTGATATTAATGATAAGCAAGTGAAAGGGTCCTATTTAACAACCACCAAGACCGCTATTAACGGCGTAGGCATACAAAGTGGGTATGCTTTCAATAAACAAAGCCGGGCTGCGTTCGCGTTGGACTGGCATCATGACGGATGGGAGCAATCTGGGGTTATTCGTGATATGGCAGAGATAGGTGGCGGCGGAGGTAAAGGTGGTGGTAAGGGCAATGGCAGTGGTGCCGGTACGGTCATTAATTACGGATTGCGACCGCTGGATGAGGATGAGGCGGTAAGCGCCTATTCCTTTGCAGCAGAATATGAAGTTGATTTGAACGAAAATTTGGCAATGGTTGCAGGTGGTGGGCGCCATTGGCAAAGCCCCGAGCACTTAACCGATACCGTTGCCAGTAGCTATTTGCTGGGGTTTCATTATCGAATTAATCAGGCTTTTAACCTACATGGTTCATGGGCACGCAAGATTCGCATGCCGTCCATTCGCAACTTATTTGATGCCTCCCGTGGCAACCCGAATCTTGATCCGGAGTTATTGGAGGGAGCAGAGATAGGGCTACAGTATGATTTTGAACCGATGAAAGTGGTGCTGGATGTGACTTTCTTTCATTATGATATTGAAGATTTCATCCAAAGAGATCGCGTTACTGACCGCTTTGAAAATCTTGAGCAGGCGCGAGTCAAAGGTGCTGAGTTAAGCGCCACCCTACAGCCTTGGAAAAAACTGAGTACTAGGCTGAGCTTCAGTTATCAGGATAGCGAGGACCGCAGTGAAAGTGGTCGTGATGAACTTACCAATACGCCTGGACAAAGCCTCAATATCGATATGGACTATCAAATTAACAAGACATTTGCCTTGCATGCAAAGTATCTCTATGTGGATGAGCAAATTTTTTATACGCGGAATGCGCCTTTCGTGGCAGCACAACTGAAAGAAGTCAGTCGGGTTGATTTGCGCTTACGCTGGCATCCTAGGACAATGCGGTTTTCAGCCTATCTCGGTGTTGATAATCTGTTGGATGAGGATTACGCCGATGAATATGCGTTGCCAGCCCCAGGTCGTGCGATTTTCGTCGGCGTCAGTTGGCAGAAATAGGATACGAAAATGCGCTTGGTGTATATCGGTATCGATGACACAGATAATCTTGAAACCCGTGGCACCGGATTTCGTGCCAGGCAGCTGATAGAACGATTACAGGAGTGTAGGTTAGGGGAGGGTATCGGCGTTACTCGCCATCAGCTCTTATTTGATGAACGTGTACCCTATACCTCGCATAATAGCGCTGCCTGTCTAGTGGTATCGAGTCACAGTGAAATTGTGCAACTGGCGGATTGTTGCCGCGAGTTTTTGCTGGAAATTGCAGCGCCAGGTTCTGATGTTGGGCTGTGTATTTCAGAGGAACAGCAGGCTTCATGGGTGTCGGATTTCGGGAGTCGAGCGCAAACTGATGTGGTAAGCCAACAAGATGCCCATTCCTTGGCTCGCCAATATGGCATTCTATTGGAAGGGTTGACTGGAGATCACCAAGGCATTATTGGTGCACTCTCCGCCGTTGGTTTGCATGCAAGTGGCAATGATGGGCGTTATATTTGGGGACGAGGACTTAGAGATTATGATAACCAAACTCTGGCTATGGGGGTGTTAAAAGCTAACACCAATATTGATAGAGTAACATTGCTGAATGGCGTCGAAGTAGCTGATGAGCACGCTCTGATTGATCTCGGCTCTTGGCCTAGAACAGTTAGAATTAATCGGCAAGCAGTCCTATTAGTGGAGAAACTGTGTGGCGGTAAATATAAGGTCTTGGACAAAGCGGTTATCAAATCTGCATATCCTTGATAATCAAGGCAAATTGTCGCTTGGTGGTTTGTTAGTACTTGGTGTTGTTGCAGGGCTATTGCAGGTGCATCTGCGTTATCCGCTGAATATTCCTGGTCATCACGGCTTGGAATGGATGGCGCTGTTACTGTTTGGGCGCTGCTTAGGAGCACATCGCTATGCGGCGACAATACTCGCCAGCGCAGCAGCAGCTAGTTATTTAATACAATCACCATTTGTGGTGGTAGCCCATAGCATGAAACCCGCTTTTATCTTTTTGCTTACCGGCTTTTGCAGTGATGCACTATATCCTGTTACTCGAAATTATCTGCCGCTCACTGTCAATGCGGGGTTGATTGGCGGTCTAGCCTTTATTGCCAAACCTCTGATGATGTACTTGCTGTTTATGTTGACCAGCTTGCAGGTAGGAATGTTTGTTAAACACCCGGATTACTTACCCTTCGTTACTCATTTTCTATTCGGAATGGTGGGTGGAATTGGTGGCGGCATGATGGCTAGAGTGGTGCAGGCAATAGGGTCTAAGTATTAATGATCAAAACCACTTTGTTGAAACATCCGAATAAAAACAACAGGACAATGCAAAAGTGGCTGCATAGCTACAGGCAATAATAACCCCCGCTGGTTTTAATGTGCTGGGCTGGCCTTGTTGTCGCCTACGACAATGACCGGGCACTGGCTCCATTTAATGATGTTTTTCAGTAGCGTTGTTTCGGTAGTACGCGCAATCAAAACATAGTCAAAAAAATCAGCCCGGTTGATTAAGAGTTGTTCAACCTGGTCTGGATTAACTATAGAAATATGACGTCGTTGTGATAAACCACCTGCCGTGCGCCAGATATTTTCTTGCTCCGACATTAGGCTGGCTCTACTGGCACGAGTAATAAAGAGTTCCAAGTTCGCGGTACTCAGCTTGCGAGAAACCACCTCCAAAGCAGGGTAAAGGTTGGGCGAATGATCTTCAACCAGAAGAATACGTTTGGTTTGTGACTGATGGGTGCTGTGATGCAGGTGTTTGGCGGACTGCTCCAGTATGAGGTAATCAGCGTCAGAATAATCACCCAATGGTAAATCCTGTTTACGGCCGCGCACGGTAGTATAGCTCCATTGCACCACCGATTGCTCCGCCTTTTGTGCGAGCAGCTGACGAAATTGATCGGCCATACTGTTAAGGCGTTTCTGCAGTTGCTGGATGCTGAGTGTTCTTGGTTCCCCAGTGGTCAGACAAATCTCACGGCTGCAGGGTAAACTGGCGATATTAAATAGGTCTATATCTTCGATAAACAACCCCTGTAGTTGAGATTGCATGGCGGCGGCCAGATCAACGGCAAGTTCAATGTTGATCACTTTGTCACAGAGGGCGTCGACCACGAATACCACCCTTTGCGTATGTAAAATGTCAGTTTCGTTAATCATTGTTGGAACCTGATTGGTTGGCTGTTTCGGACGGCTGGCTCTGATCGCTAAAGTGCGTGTGGAGCTGTTGCAGCCGTTCGATGCGGTCCTGAATTAACCGGTTGAAACTGCCTTCGGAATAGCGACCGTTTTGACCTAAGCTACCGATGCTGAGCCCGGACAGTAACGCCATTACATCGTCGACCTGACGGACCGCGTAAATGTTGAACTGTCCTGCTGTCACCGCCTGCCTGACATCCCTGCGTAGCATTAAATGTACCTGGTTAGTAGCTGGAATGATGACCCCCTGCTCACCATCCAAACCCCGCTGTTGGCAGATGTCGAAGAAGCCTTCGATTTTTTCGTTAACGCCACCAATCGGTTGAATTTGCCCAAGCTGATTGATGGAACCAGTGACGGCTAAAGATTGTTTGAGTGGAATATCCGCGATCGCAGATAACAACACACAGAGTTCGGCGGCCGAAGCACTATCACCATCAACACCGCCGTAGGACTGCTCGAACACTAGGCTTGCAGAAAGAGGCAGTGGCCTGTCGTGGGCATAGCGATTGGCCAAGTAGGCGGTAAGAATCAGCACTCCTTTTGAATGAATCTCTCCACCCAATTTTACTTCTCTTTCAATGTCGATTACCTTGCCTTGGCCGAGGCGTGCGGTCGCTGTAATACGTGATGGATTGCCAAAAGCGTAGTCACCTAATTGCATCACGGAAAGACCATTGATTTGAGCCACCTTGCGGCCTTGGGTATCGATTAAATTAATACCACGGGTAATTTGTTCCTGTAGCAGATGTTGAATTCTATTTCTGCGATAACGCTGTTTATCAAGGCTGGTTTCTATGTGCTCAAGTTGGATAGTTTTACTGCCTGCACGCTGCGCCCAATAATCGGCTTCTTTTAGTAAATCATTAACGCCATCAATCTGTAGCGAAAGTTTTTCGCTGTCCTCAGCGAGGCGTGACGCCAGTTCAATAATGCGCCCGACTGCCTTGCGGTCTAGTGGCCTTAAGCCATCACGCTGTTGCTGGGTGGCAAGCATGCGTGCGAACAGCTGGCAGCTATCACCACTGCGAGGGGCGTATGATGAAAAGTCGGCGGCAACTTTAAATAGTCGGCTAAACTCCGGGTCGTACTGCTGGAGTAAATAATAGAGTATTGGCTCTCCGGTTAGCACAACCTTGACATCAATGGGAATGGATTCGGGTTCTAACGAAAGTGTGCTTTCAAAACTGAGCATTTCTTGAATTGATTCGATTTTCACTTCGCGTGATTTGAGGGCGCGTTTCAGACCTTCCCAAGCGTAAAGATTACTTAACACTTTCTGTGCTTCCAGCACCAGATAGCCACCATTCGCTTTGTGCAGTGCGCCAGCTTTAATTAAAGTGAAATCGGTAATCAGTGTGCCCATTTGTGAAATATATTCCACCCGTCCGACCAGATTTTGATAGGTGGGGTTATCTTCGAAAATAATGGGTGCGCCAGTTGCGTTGGTGTTATCGACCAAAAGGTTGACGGCATACATATGGAAAGCCTCAACCTGCTGTTGAATATGTTCCACATCCATGTTGCCCTCTGCGGGAAGAAAGTCCTGTGCGTTATTGATAGCGTTGGTTTTGACCTTATGCAAATAACTGGTGACTTCGGGATGCTGGTGATACTGGTTTTCAATCCAGGCGATAAACTGTTCTACTGTCAGTTGCGTGAATTCCTTATTGAGTGCTTTGATCCGCTGGCTTATCTCGCGCCGCATCAGAGGCAGATCACGCACTATCGTCTGTAACTTTAACTGAATGTTGGCGATTTCTTTTTCAATTTGATTGCGGCGCTCTTCCGGCAATTGCTCAAACTGTTCTGGGGTGACGATTTTATCGTCGATCATGGGTGCCAGAGTGTATCCAGACGGGGTGCGAACTAAGGTTATTCCCCGTTCTTTCGCTTCACTATCGAGCTTTCTGAAAGCTTGATCATAGTGCTCTTTGGATTCATTCTCTATGTCTTGACGCCGGCTATGGTATTCATCGCTCTGGAAAGTGGTAGGCAGTGCCGTCAATAGGTCTTCCACCAGTTGCTTCATGTCCTTGCGCAGTTTTGACCCCATGCCCGCCGGTAGTTTTAATAATTTCGGCCGTTGTGGATTTTCGAAGTTATTGACATAACACCAATCATATTGAGGCTGTTTAATGGCGGCGTGCTGAATCAGTTTTTGCACGACCAGCTGATGCTTACCCAAGCCAGTAGCGCCGAGTACAAACAGGTTGAAGCCTTCCTGCTCGATATCCACTGCAAATTCGATAGCCTCAAGGGCACGTTCTTGTCCTAGAGGTTGATCAAGGGGTTTTAATTCGGCGGTTGATTCAAAACTGAATTGTGTCAGATCGCAAGGACGGTAGAGTTGTTCGATGGTTAAAGGTTTAAGCGTCATAGGTTTGACCAATAAATTTTAGAAAACAATAGTTAACTTAGCCAGTTAAGCCTATTTAGGCAGATAGACATAATGACGCTCGCTCATGGATTGGCCAGCACTATCTTATCAATCTGCTTATTTGTGAGTTAGTATTCTCATCAGGCTCATTGCTGTCGTCTGGCGCCAAATTTGTGAGGGTTTGTTCTGCCCGTTGATAGCCATACTCAATGAGTTGCTCGGCGCGGTCAAACTCAAAAAAACCACATAGGTTACGAGGTATCTCTACTAGAATATCAGGACGATAGGCCGCTAGCTTTAACCTCGCTATGGCATTTTGCATAGTGTCCATGGTGCGGGTAAGGAGATCAAAAACCCCAGGTGATTCAGTTTTGGAATCCAGTTCGTTTTTTGACCACAGCGTATCGATAAAACGATTGATATTGGCGCGGTAGATATTTACATCTTTGGTCGCCGTCACTTTTCTCGCTAGGTTGATTGAGTGCTCTGCCGGGGCACATAGATCTACGGCGATGATAAGATCTGTTTGGTCGTTCAGTGTTGGTGCAATGGGGATAGGATTAATTAAACTGCCATCCACAAGCAATCTGTTACCGCGCTCTACCGGTGTAAATATCATAGGGACAGCAATGGACGCTCGTATGGCACTAAACAGCGGGCCAGTATTGAGCCAAATTTCGCGCTCTTCGTAGAGGGAGGTGGCAACGGCGGTAAAACCAATGGGTAAGTCTTCAATATTGCAGTCGCCAATCAGGTCTCGCAGTACAGAAATAATACGTTCGCCCTTCAATAAGGCACCGCCGCGGAATGACCAATCCATAAGGCGAACAACATCACTCTTTTGGAGTGCTGAAACCCACTGCGTATAGAGGTCTAATTTGCCTGCCGCATAAATGCCGCCAATCAGTGCTCCAATCGATGAACCCGCAATGTAGCGGATGTCATAACCTTGCTCCTCGAGGCAACGAATAACGCCGATGTGCGTTAAGCCTCGGGCACCGCCGCCTCCAAGTACCAATGAAATACTTTGTTTTTTTTGGCTCATTTATATTCGCTCCATGACGAACCGAACAAGAAGAAGTGATCATGATCCTGTAGTCATTATAGAGTGCATACTATGCGACTTAACTTGTCTTCGATCAATATTGGTTTTATAAATAGGTTCACACAAAGGCGCAAAATGGCTGTTAGGGTTGTGGCGGCTACTTTGCCAATTTTAATAGATGATAACTGGAAGATGGATTATGGCCGCGCAGGAAACAAATAAGATGCCTGATGACAAAAATAACGGGCAACTCAAACCGCCAACGCCAAGGTTCGCCAATCTAATGCTCCATCAACTGATATGGATTTTTATAATCCTGATGATGATTTATACCTATTTCGACCTTTCCAAAGCTGTGCCACAGGTGCTTGCATACTCCCAGTTTAAAACAGAGTTAAATCGTGGCAATGTTGAACGATTAAGTGTCAAGGGTGAAGTGCTCAATGGCGTATTTCGCGCTCCTATAACCGAAAGTAAGGGAGGAGGTGCAGCTCAAGAGCTGACACAGTTTCGTACGTTTTTACCTTCCTTCGGTGACGCTGAATTAATCAAGCTGTTGGAGGCACAGCAAGTTATCCTTGAAACACGCTCAACAGAAACGCCCTTTTGGTTGAAGGCGCTGTTCAATATTTTGCCCTGGCTATTGCTGATCATGTTCTTTGTTTACAGCGGAAAAGTGATGCGTAGCAGTATTGGCGGAAGCGGTGGCGCTTTTAGTTTTGGCAAGTCTCGGGCGCGTAAAGTTGCCGCCAACAATATTGAAACCCGGTACACCGATGTGGCGGGCTTGGAAAGTGCCAAACGGGATCTTCAGGAAATCATTGGGTTTTTAAAAAACCCGGAAAAGTATCGCGCTTTAGGTGCCAAAATTCCAAAAGGCATTTTGATGATGGGGCCGCCCGGCAGTGGTAAAACCCTGTTGGCGCGGGCCACAGCCGGGGAGGCAGGGGTGCCGTTTTTTAGCGTCAGTGGTTCCGAGTTTATCGAAATGTTTGTCGGCGTGGGCGCGTCGCGGGTGCGGGACATGTTTCAGCAAGCCAGAGAAGTTGCGCCAGCGTTAATTTTTATTGATGAAATCGATTCAGTGGGGCGAGCGCGTGGCACAGGGTTGGGTGGTGGTAATGATGAACGCGAGCAAACCCTCAATCAAATCCTAGCGGAAATGGACGGCTTTTCTGCCCAAGAGGCGGTGGTAGTGATTGCCGCAACAAACCGACCGGACGTCTTGGATACTGCGCTAATGAGGCCAGGGCGCTTTGATCGCAAACTGGTATTGGAGTTACCACAACGTAATGCGCGTAAACAAATTTTAGAGGTGCATACACGCAAAGTACCTTTGGCAAAAGATGTAGATTTAGATGCGGTAGCTACTGAAACAGTAGGGTTTTCCGGTGCTGATCTCGAAAACTTAGTCAATGAAGCAGCCTTACGGGCGGCGCGTTTCGATAAAAAACTGATAAATAATGAAGACTTTGACCAGGCTCGCGATAAAATCGTGATGGGCGACGAAAGTGGTGAGCTTTTGAGTGAGGAGGAAAAACACAGAGTGGCGGTGCATGAAGCCGGACATGCGTTAGCGGCTTATCTGTTACCCGGCGCGGATCCACTTAATCGGATCACTATTATTCCCCGTGGACGTAGTTTGGGGATGACCGAGCAAATGCCAAAAGAAGAGCGGCATAACTATACGCAGGACTATCTGGAAAACCGTATTGTAATTTTACTGGGTGGTCGGGCGGCGGAAAAAATACGTTTTGATGATATCAGTTCTGGGGCCGCCAACGATCTCAAACAGGCTACTATTTTGGCCCGACAAATGATATCGGAGTGGGGTATGAGTGAACGCATTGGGCCGGTCAATTTTCAGCAAAGCGAGGAACATCCTTTTTTGGGACGCGAGATTGCTGTGCCTAAAAACTTTAGTGATGCCTCAGTTGAGCTGATTGATGAAGAAATAAGCCGTCTGATTAAGAGCTGTGAAACCAAGGCCCTTGAATTACTCAAAACGAACCGAGCAAAGCTAGAGCGATTGGCGCAGCAGCTGGTGCAATTAGAAACTCTGGATGAGCAGCAAATTAAGGAAATTCTTTCGACCGAGCTAGCTTAGTTCAGCGATAGAGCAGCAGGTGCCAGTTGGATAGAGGGCCTGTTTAATTGGTTCGATAACAGCGCAGGTATGAGTTCTTGTCACCCAGAATGAAGCTGCTTCAATAGATAATCAAAGCCACTAGCGACCCTCCCAGTACTCCTCTACTTCCGGTTTGGCTTTCTATAAAAACAAATTTTACTAGTCCCAAAAATAACCGCATAAAATATTGAATAAATGGGTGATCAGCAATCTAAAAGTCAGTAAAAATCATTATTATTCGGAAGAGATAACGCTTCCAGGGTTACCGTTATGTTGTTCATTTCGCCACGACAAACCGATATATCGCGAGCGGCTATGCGGTCGAGTTACCGGGAATCGGAAGACAAAGTATTAGCTCGCCTGTTACCTCAAGCGGAACTTACCAGCTCGGCAAACTATCGGGTCAGTGAAGAGGCGTTGCGTTTAGTGTCAGCTATTCGTAGTGCACGCACTGCCAACACTGGTATTCAGGATTTACTTAATGAGTATGCGCTTTCCACTAAAGAGGGTGTGGTGCTGATGTGTTTGGCGGAGGCTTTGCTGCGGGTGCCGGATGATATTACTGCGGATCGCTTGATTAGAGATAAGCTCTTGGACGGTAACTGGTCATCCCATTTAGGCAACAAAGATTCGCTTTTTGTGAACGCCTCAGCCTGGGGGTTATTGTTGTCTGGAAAAATCATCGGTTTCAATCAAGAGGGGGTTGAACCCGATGTCGGTCTGCTTAAGAAGGTCGTGGGTCGGTTGGGCGAGCCAGTGATTCGTGCCGCGATGAAACAGGCTATGCGGATTATGGGGACGCAGTTTGTACTCGGTCGCGATATCGAGGAAGCGATCGCCAATGCACGAAAGCAGGAGTCCAAGGGTTATCGCTATTCCTACGATATGTTGGGGGAAGCCGCACGCACCATGGCGGATGCGGACGCCTACGAACTTGATTATCGACGGGCGATTGCGGCTATCAGGCAAGCATCACAGGGCAGTAATCCCATTGATAGCGCGGGAATATCAATTAAATTATCGGCGTTGCATCCGCGCTATGAGTTTGCACAATCGCAGCGGGTGATGTCTGAGCTGTTGCCGCGTGTGAAGTCGCTGGCGCTACTGGCGAAGCAGGCAAATATCGGTTTTACCATTGATGCAGAGGAATCTCAGCGCTTGGAGTTGTCGCTGGATCTTATCGAACAACTTTTTAGCGACTCGGATTTAGCTGGTTGGGACGGCTTTGGCATGGCAGTTCAGGCCTATCAAAAACGAGCGCTAGCGGTTGTCGAATGGGTGCTTGAGCTTTGTCGGCACCACCGTAAAACAATGATGGTGCGTTTGGTAAAAGGGGCCTATTGGGATACCGAGATCAAACTGAGTCAGCTCGATGGCCTGGCGGATTATCCGGTGTTTACCCGTAAGGCATCGACTGATGTTTGCTACCAGGCTTGCGCAAGGTTATTGCTCGCCAACCGAGACCTGGTTTACCCGCAGTTTGCCACCCATAACGCCTATTCAGTTGCGGCAGTTATGGAATTGGCTGGAGATAGTGGGGGATTTGAGTTCCAGCGCTTGCATGGCATGGGTGAAGAGCTTTATGACTTGCTGCTAAAGGAATACCAAATACCCTGTCGTATTTATGCTCCTGTCGGAGAGCATGAGAACCTATTAGCTTACCTAGTGCGACGGCTGTTGGAAAATGGCGCGAACACTTCCTTTGTGAATAATATTGTTGACGATCAGGTACCTATCGCCGAACTCATTCAAGACCCTGTGGCGAAGGTGAAAAGCTGGGTACAGAAAGCCAATCCGCAGATTCCTTTGCCGGGGGATATTTATGGGGCAGAGCGCCGCAATTCGCGCGGGTTGGATTTGACCGAAGTGCAAGCGCTGATCGAGGTTAAGGATGGCGTTGAAAGCTGGTGCAAAACGAATATTCGGCATGATAAAGATGCCAGTGGAGAGGCGTTTCGTTGGGCCATTAATCCGGCGAACAACGACGAGATATTAGGCCGGTTAGTGGTGACTAAAACTGAAAACTTTGCGACGATGCTAGAATCCGCCTCACTAGCTTTTCAAGAATGGTCTGCACGCACTGTCGCAGCTCGCGCCAGTTGTCTTTATCGCTTGGCCGACATGCTCGAACAAGAACGCGATGAATTAATTGCACTCTGTATCAAAGAGGCCGGTAAAACCCTCAAGGACAGTATCTCAGAAATTAGGGAGGCGGTAGATTTTTGTCGTTATTATGCGCAGCAAGCCCAGCAAATAGCTTCGGCGCATGGCAATGGTTTGATACCACGCGGTGTGGTGCTCTGCATTAGTCCTTGGAATTTTCCATTGGCGATCTTTCTAGGGCAGGTCAGCGCTGCCATCGCAGCGGGTAATGCCGTTATCGCCAAACCCGCCGAACAAACCGGACTCATCGCACAGCGCACCCTGGAGCTTATGCAGCGCTGTGGTTTTCCGACAAAACTGGTGCAACTGGTTCATTGCCCTGGTCGTGTTGTGGGAGAAATACTGATTCCTGATCCCTGCATCCAGGCGGTTATGTTCACGGGTTCGACTGCAACGGGGACTTGGATTGCGCGAGTGTTAGCGAAGCGTGCGGGAGAGCCGATTCCGTTGATCGCCGAAACGGGTGGGCAAAACTGCATGCTGGTTGACTCGACCGCATTGCCGGAACAGGTAGTGGCCGATGTTATTGCCTCTGGCTTTCAAAGTGCAGGGCAGAGATGCTCGGCATTGCGAGTGCTATTTTTACAGGAGGAGATTGCCGACAAAATTATTGCGATGCTGATTGGTGCGATGCGCGAGCTGAAGGTCGGCGACCCCGCATGGTTAAACACAGATGTTGGTCCGGTCATTGATAAGAAAGCCTTAACCGCGCTCAATAGCCATGTTGAGTATTTACAAGAAAAAGTCAAGCTGCTCTACGCCTGCGAGCTAAACGAGGAGTGCACACGGGGTACATATTTTGCGCCAAGGCTTTACGAAATTGAACATATTGATGTCCTTAAGGAGGAAGTTTTTGGCCCGGTCGTGCATGTCATCAGATATCGTGCCGAGGCATTGGAAGAGGTTTTTTCTGCAATGAACAGTACCGGTTTTGGCTTAACCTTTGGTCTGCACTCGCGGATTCAGGCGACGGCGAATAAAGCGGTAGCGAGAGTTAAAGCCGGTAATATTTACGTTAATCGTAATATGGTTGGCGCGGTGGTGGGCGTACAACCCTTCGGAGGGCATGGCCTGTCGGGTACCGGTCCAAAGGCGGGAGGGCCGGACTATTTGTACCGGCTGATGCGCACTACGGGATTAGCTGTGCCGACTGAAGCGGAGGTTCCGTGGTCGAATTCAGTTTTCGAACAAACGGGTACAATCGATAAATTGCTTGAGCAACTTGAACAAGGCTACGCACACTGGCGGTATCAGCCGGTAGTCGCAAGAGCAGCGCTATTGCGAGCAGCAATTGAAGCTGGTTTTGATGAGAATAAGCAAGCCAATTGGATGCACCAATACCAGCTGTTGGCCGACGAAGTTTGTAGGTTTCAACAGGAACCGATGACATTAGTTGGCCCTACCGGAGAGCTGAACCAACTGATTCACGAGCCGCGTGGGCTGCTGCTCAGTCTTGATTTGCGCAGTCATACTGAACAGGAAGACGAATTAAATAGACAAGTGCTGACAGCGTTGCTGGCGGGCAATACGGTATTGCACCTGTGCCGGGAGGGTGGGTTTTCCGTGCAACAGCAAGCAAAGTTAAATAGTAAAGGTAGCCTATTGATCCAACAACCCTGGACGTTAGACGAACTGAGTTTGCGGCGGCTCATACTGGCTAAGCAAATAACTGGGGTGCTTATTCAGGGTAGCCCTGAGCAAAGTCACTGCATTTATCAGATGCTGTGCCAACGCGAGAATGGGCTGCTACCGCTTATCACAGAAATGGCAGAACCTTTGCTGTTACGACGGTTAATGCTGGAGAAAGTTGTTTCTACAAATACCACCGCTTCGGGAGGGAATCCTTCCCTGCTAGCCCTGAACGAGGATTAAAACATCATACGTATTAGCCTAACCGAGCAAGATTATTGACAAAATAGGGCGATTGAGCTAATAATTGCGACTGTTTTATCAATCGTACTACTAGGCTTATCTTTCAAAGCGTGAGGAACGAATAATGAAAATAGAAGATATCAAAGCGAATAACGCCAAGCAGATGCTGCACCCCATGACGGCGCCCTATATGACCAAGGCTAATAAGCCGATGATTATTGCTCGTGGTGATGGTGTTTACGTCTGGGATATCGACGGTAATAAGTATTTGGATTCCCAAGGTGGCCTGTGGTGCGTCAATGTCGGCTACAACCGCCCAGAGATGATTAAGGCGATTACCGAACAGGTTTCCACTTTGCCTTACTACCAAACCTTCACTGAATTTTCTAACCCCCCGGCGATTGAACTGTCGGCCAAATTAATCAGCATGCTTGAGCCGGAAGGGATGCGCAAAGTGCTGTTTACCTCGGGTGGTTCAGACTCGGTTGAAACAGCGTTGAAAATGAGCCGTCACTATTGGAAGTTAAAAGGTCAGCCGGAAAAAACTAAGTATATTTCTCTTAAAAATGCTTATCATGGCGTCCATTTGGGGGGGACTTCGGTCACGGATACTGGTGTGCATAAGCGCGCGTTTGAGCCGGTGTTGCCGGGTTGTTATCAAATTGATAGCCCCTTTACCTACCGTAATCCCTGGACTGAAGATCCCGAAGAGTTGGGTGCTATTTGCGCGGGAATTTTAGAACGCGAAATTCAATCTCAGGGGCCGGATATGGTTGCCGCCTTTATCGCCGAACCAGTTCAGGGGGCCGGTGGAGTGATTGTGCCGCCAGCCAACTTCTGGCCGTTGGTGCGGGAAGTCTGTGATCGTTACGATGTGCTACTCATCGCTGATGAGGTGGTCACTGGTTTTGGCCGTACCGGTAATCTGTTTGGAAGCCGAGGTTGGGGAGTTAAAGCTGATATCATGTGCTTCGCGAAGGGTCTGAGTTCAGCCTATGTGCCGCTCGGTGCCGCGGTGTTTAACGAAAAAGTCGCCGCCGCTTTTGATTTGGAATCGCCACATGCGATGATTATGCATGGTTTTACCTATTCCGGACATCCAGTGGGCTGCGCAGCAGGCTTGGCGTCGCTCGGTATCGTTGAGAAAGAAGCACTGCCCGATAACGCGCGTGTGGTAGGTGCGTACATGATGGAGCAACTCAAACCATTTGAAGAACGCTATCGCTCGGTGGGTGAGGTGCGCGGAAAGGGTTTGATGCTGGCGTTGGATCTTGTTGTGGATAAGAAAACCAGGCAATCGGTTGATCCGCTAGGTGGTTTTTCAAAGAAGCTGGCAAACGTGGCAGAGCGCGAGGGTGTACTGGTCAGGGCTGTTGGACCGAAGTTGATCATATCCCCACCGCTAACCTTTACTTGTGAAAATGTGGATGAATTAACGGCGGCGCTAACCAAGGCCTTTGATGAAGTTGATAAGTAACTGAGTTGAAATGGGTGCTTGGTTCCCTAGCGGTTAATAATATCCAGCACCTGATCGGCTAAAATGGATTCGATGTCATCGAATTGGGCGAGAAACTTTTTGCTTGAACCAAAGATAACATTGAGTCCTTCGATCAAGCTCATCAGTAGAAAACTTCTGTTCAGAAGCTCTTGCTGGTTCAATTCGGGGCGAGCTGCCTCTAGCTGAACCAATACTTGGCTCAAAAAATGATGATATACGTGGTCACGTAGTTCGGCGGCAATTGAGCTGTGGATGGACAATCCCCAAAGCTGGTAAAAAAAACTCCTCGATTCCTGAACCTGCGCATCGGCAATTAAGTAATGAAAATAGGCGGTGATTCTCTTGTCGGGCGCATGCGGGAATTTCGCTGCTTCTTTTTCAAACTCCTCATCGTAGCGTGTTAATCTATCTTCAATCAGCGCTTTCAATAACACCTCTTTATTCGCAAAATAATAGGTGACATTGCCATTACTAATGCCCATGTGCTGAGCGATTTTACGCAGACTTAAGCAGTGAAAGCCCTCAGTGACCAAAATATGCTGAGCGGATTTAAGAATCTCTTTAATCCTACGCTGGCTGCGCTCCTGGCTACCGGTGATTTTACCTTGACTTAAGGCTATGGCTTTGGGGGCTGACTTCATCGCTGATCTCTAACAAGTAATCTCTGTAGCAAAATCATATTAACCTAATTTTCTAAAAGCGAGCATTGTTTAAAGCTGTTTAGTTTTTGGTAAAGCCGGTTAGGATAAACCTTTCAGCTCTTCAACACTGGGAGATACTGATGATGTATTTTTTTGTACCTTGAGTGCGGGCAGTAAGAAAACCCAGCTTAAAACAAAAAGAACTGCACCAGCAAGGTTTACCAGGTCGTACATTCCTGTGCCTGATTCGCGCAACAGGTTGGCTCCGATGTAGGGGCCTACCGCAAAGCCTACCATCTGTAATGCTACTCCGCGCACAATCATTTTTCCGCCATCGGCGAAGCTCGCCATGAGTGCGAGCAGGTAGGGCTGCGCGATGTTCCAAAGAAAGTTAAACAGGTAAACCGCAAGTGAGTAGAGGAAATAGGTGACGTCGCCTAACAACAAGGAAATTCCAGCACCGCAGCCTATCACGGCAATAGTCAATGGAATAAAACGACCTATGCGAGCTGCTAGAATGGCGGCTAAAAATGCACCGGCAACGCCAAGGAACTGTGATATCGTCAGTACATTAGCGACACTTTGTTCCGACAGTGAGGCGTTGGTTCCTACCAGAAATAGGTAGGCCCAGACAATACCGATAGCTGAGTTGAATATTAAAATAGCGAGCAAGGTGGAGGCTTTCACTGTAGTGGAGAAATGATCGGTGAGTAGGTGCTGCTCGACATGATCGTTTGCTCGTTTCGGTAAATAGCGGATCAGAAAAATACCGCCAGCGCAAAAAACGGCGAAGAAAATAATAACGCCATCAAGCTGAATAGTGCTAAGCGCTAACGGCATCACGAATAATCCAAGTGCTCCATAGATTAGCACCCAGGTCACGATAAGGCCGAAGTTGCGGTCGGGGTTCTGGGTTAACCCCATCATTGCAAAAGGCAGAGAAATCATGCCTCCCAGACCTACGCCGGTAAGGGTACGGAAAAGGCCAAGCATCAAGGGGTCTTTTTGTCCAATGGAGGCGAGGTTGCCAATAACAGCGATGAGCAGAAACCAGAAGGTTAACTTTTGCCAGTCGAAACGCCCAACAAAAAAATTAAGCAGGATAGTAGTCGCGGCTAATCCCCACATTTCTGCTGAAGCAATATATCCGGCTTGCTCTGGCGTTAAGCCCAGCGATTCGACGAGACCCTGCACAAATCCAGGTTGCACGATAAAAACACAAACTCCGACCACTGCTAAATAAATAATCGAAGCGATAGAACGAGTGGAATTAACATCAAGCTTGTTGGTTTCGTCGCTAAAGAGCAGTTTTATCATGTAGATTTGCCCCCGTTTATAGTTGTAGTTATAGATATGGTTTGACAACGGATAGTGATTGAACACAGGCAGATTAAAATAGTCCAATCGAGCTAAAAAGTAAAGAAAGCAACCTCTCTGCGTAATTTTATCTACGCAGAGAGACCTTAATCTGAATTAGCGAACGGCTAAGGTGTAGGCGATCAGGCCGCTCAGAATTAGGGGGATAGCGAAAATGATGAAATTCACTTCCATGCTAATTCCCTGGGCGATGAAGAGCCCGCCAAAATAAGGGCCAAGCACCGCGCCCATTCGTCCCAGTCCGATTGCCCAGCCAACGCCGGTACTGCGTAATTCGGTCGGGTAAATTTTTGCCGCGACGGCATAGAGACCCACGAAACCGCCCTGCAACAAAAAGCCGATGACGATGAGATATGGAAACAGGTGTGTGACGCCGTCGGCATAGGCGAAAATAATCATCATCGCGGCGGATGTGGTCAGGTAAGTACCGATCAGTTTGGAAAGACTAATGCGTGCGGAAATCCAACCCAGCGTGATGATCCCAATGACTGCTCCGCCGTTAAAGGCGGCGGCTGCATAGACGCTAAAGGATTCAGAGAAACCTGCGTTGATAAGCAGTTTGGGAATCCAGCTCATCATAAAATACAGGCTCATAAAACAGAAAAGAAAGCTTGCCCAGAGTGTCAGCGTTCTACTTCTACGTCCCGGCGTTAAAAGGCTTAAAACATTCGCCTTATCTTTTTTGGCTTGGATGTCTATTTCCGGCAGCGTGTTAAGTGGCGGTCGCTTAAGTCGGGCTAAAACAGCGTTAACTTGCGGCAGAGAATTCTCCCGGCGTTTCGCGAGGAGAAATTGTAGGGATTCTGGGATGAAAAAGTAAACTAGTATTAGCATTGCTAGTGTCGCCAGTCCACCAGCAAAAAACACGCTTTCCCAACCATAAACAGGGATCAGTGGTGCGGCAATGAAGCTGCCAAGGGTTGCGCCAAAAGGATAACCGGCGGTGATGACCATGACGGCTAGGCTGCGATATTTCGCTGGGGTGTACTCGGCGCTTATCGCCGCCAAACTTGCCAGCATCCCCCCCACACCCAAACCGGTAATGGCGCGATAAAAAATGAGTTCCCAGAGGGTCGTGGCGATGCCGGTCGCACACATGCTGAGTCCGATCATGCTGACGCATATTATAATCATTTTGCGGCGGCCCAGGATATCGGCAACCGGAGCGAGGAACATAGCGCCGACCATCATACCGGCAAGTGCTACGCTAAAAACAATACCTAATTGACCTGTTGCTATTTCTAGTTCTTGGCCGATACCATGTACGGTAAATGCCATTGCCGTGACATCAAATCCGTCCAGCATATTCAAAATAAGAGCAATTAAGATAACTAAAATCTGGGCGCGGGTAACGCCGCCTTCATCGATCACTTTACGGATAAAATTAAGCTCTTCGCTATCGGATACAGCTCCGGTTGCCATAGTTTAAACCTCTTTGTAATTATTCTAGGAAGCTTTGGCTTCTTTCCCATGCTCACTGGCTTGAGTGCATGCCGTTGTTATTATTGGCTTCAATGATTATCGTTATTATGGGTGCGAGGCCAACGAACCTTCGCATTTTTTCTGAGTTCCGTCCAGTGTTCGATTGGTAATAGTGTGATGCCACCGATGCTCTCATAGGAGGGCTAGCCCGACCATTTGGAGGTTGGTGTTATCTGCATGTTCACTCTAATTAAACGCTGTAACGTGAAGCGACCTCAATAAAGTCTGAGTTATTTCTTAAGTGGTGTAAATTTATGCTATTAACCTTTACGTTAACGTAAACTTTGTTGTATATTTTGCGCTGTTACCAAAAAATCACCTTTATTGGCTCTTGTATGACCGACAACTACTCAATTTCCGATTT
This sequence comes from Pseudomonadales bacterium, assembly GCA_024234615.1. Classification (NCBI taxonomy): domain Bacteria; kingdom Pseudomonadati; phylum Pseudomonadota; class Gammaproteobacteria; order Pseudomonadales; species Pseudomonadales bacterium. Next base: position 1,888,982 of record JACKNY010000001.1, on the reverse strand, counting down.
AGCTAAAGAGTTTGATGTGACGACTCGAACCATCCGTTACTACGAGGATGAGGGCCTGCTGTCTCCGGTAAGGCGCGGGCAGACGCGAGTTTACAGTAACCGTGATCGAACTCGATTAAAGCTGATTCTACGTGGGCGTCGGTTAGGTTTAAGTCTTGAGGAGGCTGGACAGATCGTCAACATGTATACACCGGGTTCCGATAACCTTGAACAGCTGCAAGCGCTGATTGACAAAATTGAGCAGCATCGCAATCAACTTTATCAAAAACGTAAGGATATCGAGGTGATGCTCAAGGACTTGAGCGAAGTTGAAAAGATTTGCCAACAGGCGATGGTGGAAAAACGACAGCAAAGCAAATAGCCGCCACTAACAGTTAACTCCAGGAGATAAAACGCATGAGTACTTACCATTCCCTGAACTTCGATTTAGGTGAAGAAATTAATATGCTGCGCGACATGACGGAGAGTTTTTCACAGGCAGAATTGGCGCCTATCGCCGCGCAGGTGGATGAGGAAAATGAATTCCCCAATCAGATGTGGAAAAAGTTTGGGGATTTGGGACTGCTGGGTATCACCGTCGATGAAGAATTTGGCGGTAGCAATATGGGTTATTTGGCGCATGTGATTGCGATGGAAGAGATCAGTCGCGCCTCAGCCTCCATCGGCTTATCCTACGGTGCTCACTCCAATCTTTGTGTCAATCAAATACATAAAAACGGTACTCAGGCGCAAAAGCAAAAATATTTACCCAAACTTTGTTCCGGCGAGCATATTGGTGCATTGGCGATGAGTGAGCCCGGTGCGGGTTCCGACGTGGTTGGCATGAAACTGCGCGCTGAAAAAAAAGGTGATCGCTATATTCTCAATGGCAACAAAATGTGGATTACCAACGGTCCTGATGCGCATACCTATGTGATTTACGCAAAAACAGATATCAGTGCTGGGGCGCCCGGCATTACCGCGTTTATCGTTGAAAGAGACTTCCCCGGCTTTAGCCAGGCACAAAAGCTCGACAAGCTGGGTATGCGCGGGTCGAATACCTGCGAACTGGTATTTCAGGATTGCGAGGTGCCGGAGGAAAATATCCTTGGTGTTGAAGGGCGCGGCGTGAACGTGCTGATGTCCGGGTTGGATTATGAGCGCACGGTGCTCTCCGGCGGGCCAGTCGGCATTATGCAGGCCTGTATGGATGTGGTGATTCCTTATATTCATGACCGTAAGCAGTTCGGCCAGAGTATCGGTGAGTTTCAGTTAATGCAGGGTAAAGTGGCGGATATGTACACCCGCTTAAATGCCAGCCGAGCGTATCTCTACGCGGTTGCTAAGGCCTGTGATCGTGGTGAAGAAAGCCGCAAAGATGCCGCCGCGGTTATCCTTTACACCGCAGAAGCGGCGACGCAACAGGCACTCGAGGCGATTCAGGCGTTGGGTGGCAATGGCTATATCAATGAATTTCCCACGGGACGTTTTCTACGCGATGCCAAGCTTTATGAAATCGGCGCGGGTACTTCGGAAATTCGCCGCATGCTGATTGGCCGCGAATTGTTTAACGAAACTATTTAAAGAAACCATTTAACAAAATAGTTTAGAAAAACCAGTTAACTCCTTGATAACAGACACTCTCTATAACGGAAACTATCTTATGCCTGTTATAAAAAGCAAGATAAACACCAATTCGCAGGAATTTCAGGAAAATGCAGCCGCGATGAAAGCGCTGGTGGCGGATCTGCAGTCGTTGCTGGAACAGATCAAACTCGGCGGTGGCACGGCGTCGCAACAGCGCCATTTGGCGCGTGGTAAGTTACTGCCACGCGATAGAATACAAACACTGCTGGATGAAGGCTCGCCTTTTTTGGAAATCGGCCAGCTGGCCGCCTATCAGGTATATGATGATCCAGTCGCCTCCGCCGGAATTATTGCCGGTATTGGGCGCGTGTCGGGCCAGGAATGCATGATTGTGGCGAACGATGCCACTACCAAGGGCGGCAGCTATTTCCCGCTCACCGTGAAGAAACACCTGCGCGCGCAAACGATAGCCGAGCGCAGTCATTTGCCCTGCATTTATCTGGTCGATTCCGGTGGTGCCAATCTGCCGACCCAGGACGAAGTATTTCCGGATCGCGACCATTTCGGCCATATCTTTTTCAATCAGGCCAATATGTCGGCCAAGGGTATTCCGCAAATTGCCGCGGTAATGGGTTCCTGCACGGCGGGTGGGGCTTATGTGCCCGCGATGTCGGATGAAAGCATTATCGTGAAGGAACAGGGCACTATCTTTTTAGGCGGGCCGCCCCTGGTGAAAGCAGCCACAGGTGAAGTCGTCACGGCTGAGGATTTAGGCGGCGCGGACGTACATTGCCGCACTTCCGGTGTGGCTGATCACTACGCGCAAAATGACGAGCACGCCCTGCAATTAGTACGCAAAGCGGTGGCGCGATTGAACCGCCATAAGCCGGCTTGTCTGGATGTGCAGCCCAGCATCGAACCTTTGTATCACCCAGAAGAAATTTACGGCATCGTACCCAACGATATTCGCAAACCCTACGATGTGAGGGAGGTAATTGCACGGATCGTGGACGGTTCCGATTTTGATGAATTCAAGCAGCTCTACGGAACCACACTGGTGACCGGTTTTGCCCGGATACATGGCTATCCGGTGGGGATTGTCGCCAATAACGGCATCCTGTTTTCTGAGTCGGCCCTCAAAGGAGCACACTTCGTTGAACTCTGTGCACAGCGCAAAATTCCACTGATCTTTTTGCAGAACGTGACCGGTTTTATGGTGGGGCAAAAGTATGAAGCAGGCGGCATTGCCAGAAATGGAGCGAAAATGGTGACGGCGGTAGCCTGCGCGAAAGTGCCGAAGTTTACCGTTATTATTGGCAGCAGCTTCGGCGCGGGTAACTATGGCATGTGCGGTCGTGCCTATGATCCCAATATGCTGTGGATGTGGCCCAATGGCCGTATTTCCGTGATGGGCGGTGAGCAGGCGGCCGGAGTGCTGGCGCAGATCAAACGTGACGCGATGGAAAAACGTGGTGAAACCTGGGCTGCCGAGGATGAAGCGGAATTCAAAAAACCGGTGATGGCGATGTATGAAGAGCAGGGACATCCTTACTATGCCAGTGCGCGGCTTTGGGATGACGGTGTGATCGACCCTGCACAAACCAGGAATACCCTGGGGTTAGCGTTGTCAGCGGCGTTAAACGCACCGATTGAAGAGACCAAATTTGGCGTGTTTCGTATGTAGGTTTGGCTTTAGCCGGATAATGTGGCTGATGAGGAGTTTTAAACAATGACAGTCCAGAATTTAATCATTCAAACAGATGATCGCGGCGTTGCCACCATTAGTCTGAATCGACCGGAGCGGCACAATGCCTTCGATGATCAGCTGATTGCAGAGTTGACCCGGGCATTGGAGCAGGTTGCCAGCGATGACCAAGTACGTGTTGTGGTGCTGGCCTCGGAGGGTAAGAGTTTTTCCGCCGGGGCCGATCTGAATTGGATGCAACGCATGGCTCAATACAGCTTTGAGGAAAATCTTGCTGACGCCAGCGCTTTGGCCAATTTACTTCGCGTGTTGAATTTTCTGCCCAAGCCGACGCTGGCACGGGTACAGGGTGCTGCCTTCGGCGGTGCGGTCGGGCTGGTAAGTTGCTGCGATATGGCGGTGGCCTCAACGCGCGCCAAATTTTGTTTGAGCGAAGTGAAGATTGGCATAGTGCCCGCAACCATCAGCCCCTATGTGATTGCAGCGATCGGGCAGCGTGCGGCCAGACGTTATTTTACTACTGCTGAAGCCTTTGATGCGGCCACCGCTGAGCAGCTTGGTCTGGTGTCCAAAGTGGTTGAAGAGTCAGAGCTTGATAATGCCCTGAACGCGATGCTTGATCAGTTGTTGGCAAATAGCCCAGCGGCAATTTATGCGGCTAAAAAGCTGGTTTTTGAGGTGGCGGAGCAGCCAATCAATGACGTATTAATTGCACGAACCAGTGAGTTAATCGCCGAAATACGGGTGTCCGCTGAGGGACAGGAAGGACTATCCGCTTTTTTGGAAAAACGCACACCTAACTGGCTTAGGAATAAATAGGGCGCCTATGTTTAATAAAATTTTAATCGCAAACCGCGGTGAGATTGCCTGCCGCGTGATCCAAACGGCCCATAAAATGGGCATTCGTTGTGTGGCAGTGTATTCAGAGGCGGATGCCAATTCGATGCATGTGGCGATGGCGGATGAAGCCTATTGTATTGGCCCGGCGGCGAGCGTCGAGAGCTATTTACGCGGCGATAAAATCCTTGACGTAGCGAAACAATCGGGTGCTAGCGCGATCCATCCCGGTTATGGTTTTTTGTCGGAAAATGCCGCCTTTGTGAAAGCCTGCGAAGCGCAGGGTATCTGCTTTATCGGGCCACCGACAGAAGCTATCGAAGCCATGGGGTCGAAAAGTGCAGCCAAGACCATTATGGAAAAAGCCGGTGTACCACTGGTGCCGGGATATCACGGTGATGATCAATCTCCAGCGATACTTAAACAGTCCGCTAATCAAATGGGTTACCCAGTGTTGCTGAAAGCAACGGCCGGTGGTGGTGGTAAAGGTATGCGTGTGGTTTGGTCTGAACCGGAGTTTGATGACGCGCTGGTCTCAGCCAAACGCGAAGCGATGAAAGGTTTTTCCGATGATCGCATGTTGGTTGAGAAGTATCTGACGCAGCCGCGACATGTCGAAATTCAAGTGTTCGCCGATCAGCAAGGTAACGCGATATATCTGTTTGAGCGTGATTGCTCGGTACAGCGTCGTCATCAAAAGGTATTGGAAGAGGCTCCCGCCCCGGGCATGACCGAGTCGTTACGGCAGCAGATGGGTGATGCGGCAGTAAAAGCGGCACAGGCGATTCATTATGTCGGTGCCGGAACGGTCGAATTTTTGCTCGACAAGGACGGCGCTTTTTATTTTATGGAAATGAATACGCGCCTGCAGGTGGAACATCCGGTGACGGAATTAATTACCGGGCAAGATCTGGTGGAATGGCAGTTACAGGTGGCGGCGGGAAACAGTCTGCCGCTAACTCAGGAGCAACTGGTGCTGCATGGCCATGCACTGGAGGCGCGGATTTACGCGGAAGACCCGGATAACGAATTTTTGCCCGCCACCGGGCAGCTGGTGTATCTGCGTACACCTTCGGAAAACAAACATATCCGCGTCGATACCGGCGTCAGGGAAGGGGATATGGTTAGCCCCTATTACGACCCGATGATTGCTAAATTGATTGTCTGGGATGTGACGCGTGAGCGTGCCTTGCAGCGTATGTCGCAGGCGCTACTTGAATATCGCGTAGCCGGAATGAAGACCAATACCAGCTTTCTGCGCCGTTTGGTTGATCATCCAGAGTTTCAACGGGCCAACCTGGACACCGGTTTTATTGAAAAGCATAGCAGCGGGCTTTTTCCGGTAAATAAAGTGGCGGCGGATCAAGAGCAGATAAATCTGGCAAAGGCGGCGCTCTATGTGCTGATTTCGCAGCACCAGCAAAGAGTGAAGGATGCCGCTGCCAGCAGTGATCCATACTCTCCCTGGTACAGTCTCAGTGGTTGGCGGCTCAACGAATCAAACCAGCTGCGGGTGGAATTGAGTCTGCCCGATACGGAACAACCTAGTGTTGAGGTGATCGCTGAGGTCAGCGGTGAAGGTTATCTGCTGAAATTGGGGAATGAGAAAATTCTGGCCAGTGGGCGCTTGCGAGATGATCGACTCACTGTTGTGCTTAACGGCCACCAATCCACGGTCTGGGTTGCTGAGCACAATGCCCGGATTACCCTGTTTACTGAAACCGGTGCTACAGAATATGTCTGGTGTAAACCGGGCTTGGAAGAGCACGCATTTGAAGAAGATGCCGGTAATCTTGGCGCGCCGATGAATGGTACGATTGTGGCGGTGCTGGTCGCAGCTGGGGCGAAGGTAGCAGCAGATCAGGGTTTGGTGGTGATGGAAGCAATGAAAATGGAATACACCATCAAGTCTCCGGCAGCAGGGACGGTGACAGAGGTGTTTTTCAAAGAAGGTGATCTGGTTGATGAGGGCGCGCAACTGGTTACCTTCACGGCGGATGAGGAATAGCAATGGCGTTACCTAAACAGGTACGAATGGTCGAAGTTGGTCCGCGCGACGGCTTGCAAAATGAGCCCGGCAAAATAAGTACCGCTGTCAAAGTGGAGCTGGTCAATCGCTTAGCCCAGGCGGGATTGAAAACCATTGAGGCGGCCAGTTTCGTGTCGCCGAAATGGGTGCCGCAGATGGCTGATTCAGCTGAGTTGATGCGACAAATTCAGCGTTATCCGGGCGTCACCTATACAGCATTGACCCCTAACCTCAAAGGCTTTGAAAATGCGCTAGCCTGTGGTGTTGATGAGGTCGCCATATTTGCGGCGGCTTCGGAACAATTTTCGCAAAAGAATATTAATTGCAGTGTAGCGGAAAGCTTGCGACGTTTTGAGCCGATAATGATGGCAGCGAAAGCACAAGGAATAAAAGTACGAGGCTATATTTCCTGTGTCTTGGGTTGTCCTTATCAGGGAGAAGTGCCTGTTTCAGCGGTCGTCCAGGTGGCGAAACAGCTAGTGTCCATGGGCTGTTATGAGGTTTCTCTTGGCGACACTATTGGGGTTGGCACGCCACGCAAAACGCAGCAGATGGTCGAGGCTGTTGCGAAGGAAGTAGCCATCGAACAGCTAGCAGTGCATTGTCATGATACCTACGGCCAAGCGCTGGCGAATATTTATGCGGCACTGGAGTTAGGCATCGCGGTTATTGATAGCTCGGTAGCGGGTTTAGGTGGTTGTCCCTATGCCAAGGGTGCTTCCGGCAATGTGGCGAGCGAAGATGTGCTTTATATGCTCAATGGTTTAGGTATTGATACCGGCGTTGACCTGGAGAGTCTTATAGCGGCCGGCCAATTTATTATGCAGGCGTTGGGGCGTCGGACGGGCTCCAAGGTGGCTAATGCATTGATTAGCAAAAATTAGTTTCACTATTTCATTGTGGAAATACTCCATCTAGATGTTTATCATCAGACTCTGTTTATCGTATCCGACTGATGCCAGGAATAAACTATGTTAACCCCTCTCTGGACCCCAACCGCAGAACGCAAAGAATCGGCCAATATCACTAAATTTGCACACTGGTTAAAGGATCATGGTGCTGTTGACGCAGAAAGCTATCAAGCGCTGCACCAATGGAGCGTGACACAGCCCGAAAAGTTTTGGGATGCAGTGTGGGATTACACAGGAGTGATTGGTGAGAAAGGCAGTGATCGTGTATTGCTTGATGGTGACAAAATGCCGGGAGCGCAGTGGTATCCGGACGCCAAGCTTAATTTTGCCGAAAACCTGCTGCGCACGGTAGATGAAAAGGTGGCTATTGTTTCGCGCTTGGAGAATGGTGAGCGTCATGTGCTGAGCTATGCCGAACTTTATCAAAAGGTTGCCCAATTGGCCGCAGCACTACGTGCTGCGGGTGTCGTTGCGAATGATCGAGTGGCGGCCTTCATGCCAAACGTTGCAGAGACCGTTGTCGGCATGTTGGCAACCGCAAGTATCGGCGCAATTTGGTCTTCCTGTTCTCCGGACTTTGGGATTAATGGTGTCATGGATCGCTTTGGGCAAATCCAACCTAAGGTGTTATTTGCTTGCGACGGTTATTTTTATAATGGCAAAACCATCGACTCTCTTCCTCGTATTGCTGAAATTCTGGGCAAAATTGATTCAATCGAAAAGCTGGTTCTTGTGCCCGTTACACATCGTTCGGTGCCGCAGGATTTGAATATTGAGACATTACCGAAAGTCGTACTCTTTGACGATTTTTTAATCAAGGAAAACACTCCGGGGCTGGTATTTGAACAGATGCCTTTCAGCCATCCGCTGTACATTATGTATTCCTCCGGTACCACCGGCGTTCCTAAATGTATCGTACATAGCGCGGGCGGTACGCTATTGCAGCATTTAAAAGAACATACTTTCCATGTTGATTTGAACTTCGACGATGTGCTTTTTTATTTCACCACCTGCGGCTGGATGATGTGGAATTGGCTAGCCAGCGGCTTGGCGCGTGATGCAACGCTGGTATTGTACGATGGCTCACCTTTTTACCCTGAGCCAAAGGCCCTTATTGATATGGTGGACGAAGAGGGGATCTCAATCTTTGGCACTAGCGCCAAATATATTGCAGCCTTGGAAAAGGCTGGTGTTACGCCAAAAAACTCGCATCAATTGACTGATTTAAAAGCCATCCTGTCGACCGGTTCGCCGCTGTCCCACGAGAGCTTTAATTACGTCTACCGGGACATCAAAAGCGATCTTTGTCTGTCTTCTATTTCCGGTGGTACCGATATTCTTTCCTGTTTTGTTTTGGGTTGTCCAACGTTGCCGGTATACGCCGGTCAGTTGCAATGTCGTGGCCTGGGGATGGCGGTGGAAATATGGGATGACAACGGTAAGCATATCGAACAGAAAAAGGGGGAGCTGGTATGCATCAAGCCTTTCCCTTCGATGCCGGTTGGCTTTTGGAATGACCCGGAAGAGCAGAAATATCGATCCGCTTACTTCGAGCAATACCCCAATATCTGGGCGCATGGTGACTATGCGGAAATTACTGAAGAGGGTGGTGTAATTATTCATGGCCGCTCTGATGCGGTGTTGAATCCCGGCGGTGTACGCATCGGCACAGCAGAAATCTATCGCCAAGTGGAAAAGGTCGAAGAGGTGCTCGATAGCATCTGTATCGGACAGGAATGGGATGATGATGTGCGCGTCGTGTTATTTGTAGTACTGCGTGAAGGTATCCACTTGACCGATCAATTAAAACAAAAAATCCGTCAAACCATTCGTGCTAATACCACACCTCGGCATGTGCCCGCCAAACTTATTCAGGTGGCGGATATTCCGCGCACCATCAGTGGTAAGATCGTCGAATTAGCCGTACGCCAGGTAGTGCATGGGCAGAAGGTAAAAAATACTGATGCCCTGGCCAATCCGCAGGCGTTGGCGTTGTTTAGGGAATTGGAAGAGCTAAAAAACTAGCGTGGCATAATTATCATGAACAAAACATAACAGTCATCACAGCCCTTCGTCTGTTGTTACGCAGGATGTTTGTTGTTAAGAAATAGGCGCTCTTTACGAATAGTTATAAAGACGAAGGTGATACCCACTCATTTTATAAAAAACATTTCCAGGTTTCCCTTTTGCAGCTTCGCTTATTGGTTGGTGGGTCATGTTTGGTTATAGCAACACGCTGGCCATATACGCCGACACCTCTGCCTCTTAGTCTATCAGTAGTTTTGTTTTCGCCAATAACGAGGTGATTCGAAAACTTGTCGGCGTCGTCATTGTTATCTTTACACTGATTAATCTCTGGCGTGTTACAGGCGCCAGAACAAGCTTTACTTGAATTTTATAACTAACTGAAGCAGTATATTAATCAAACAATTAATTAATTTTGTATATTATGAAACTAGCTAAAAATAAACACGTATCTGGAGTCAGGAAAAAACAGGAAAAGATACGCCGGGCCGGTCGCCCGGTTGGCCAAAATCAGGAGCAAGCAATACGTGCAGCCCTCCTGCAGGCAGCGCGTGAACAGTTTGCACGATGTGATTTTAAAGCCGTTTCAATACGCCAGATTGCGGCCACGGTAGGCGTAAATCCAGCAATGGTGCATTATTATTTTGGCAATAAAGAAGGCCTTTACCTGGCGATGCTGGAGACAAGTTTTGCACCACTGATGGCGCAACTTGAAGTGCTACAAGACAACGAAAGTGAGAATAGTCGTGATGCCATAGCCGCTTTTCTGAGGAGCTATATGAAAACTCTTTTAGCAGAGCCTTGGTTGCCCAATCTCATCGTGCGGGAAATATTGTACCGAGAAGGCGGTTTACGTGAGCAGTTCATCAGGCTCTTTGGTTTGAAAGTGGATAGTTTATTGCTGAGATTACTGGAACGGCGGAAACAGGAGGGATATCAGGTTGCCGTCCTGCAACCTCAACTGAGCGCTCTGTCGTTGATCAGCATGGCAGCGTTTCCGTTCATCGCGCGGCCGGTAGTTGAGCAAGTGTTCCAACTAAAACTTGACGAAGAGTCGGTAGAACAAATGATAGAGCACATACTGTCGTTATATTATCCAGATACCCTTGTGGGAAGCGCATAATGAAAATTAACCGACGCCGAGTAATATTCCTGATTTTGATTTTAGTCGCTGTCACAGCCGGGCTCCGATGGTGGTTGACTGGCGTGCACCGAGCACCGGAAAACCAGCTGACACTTTATGGTAATGTTGATATTCGGGAAGTTGATCTTGCGTTTAATGGTAATGAACGCATCGCTACTATGATGGTGGTTGAGGGCGAGCAAGTCGAAGCAGGACAGCAACTCGCCCAGCTTGATACACAGCGATTGCAGGCGGCGGTAGTCAGGGCCGAAGCGCAGGTGTTGGCACAACGGCAGCTTTTACATATTTTAGAAACCGGTAGCCGTCCTCAGGAAATTAAAAAGGCGCAAGCTGATGCCGATGCAGCTCAGGCCGAAGCGCAAAATGCAGATGCGAATTATCGACGAGCACTGGAGTTACAACAAAAAAACCTTGCTTCAACACAGCAACGTGACGATGCCAAGACGGCGGCAACTGCATCCCATTCTCGAGCCAAGGCAATGCAGGAGGTGCTGAAGCTAGTCTTAGAGGGGCCGCGTCAGGAGAATATTGCTGCTGCCAGAGCAACCTTACAGGCACGCCAAGCGGAGCTTGTGATTGCGCAACGTAACCTTGCGGATGCCTCACTTACTGCGCCAAGCGCCGGTGTTATCCAAAACCGTATGCTGGAACCCGGCGACATGGCTTCGCCACAAAAGCCGGTTTACAGTCTCGCGTTGACCGATCCGGTGTGGGTGCGTGCTTATGTCGAAGCGCCTGATCTCGGTAAAATTAATCCAGGTATGCTCGCTAACATCCATACCGACAGTTACCCCGATAAATCCTATCGTGGTTGGGTTGGCTATATTTCGCCAACGGCAGAATTTACCCCTAAATCGGTCGAGACCACAAGGGTACGAACGGACCTGGTCTTTCAGGTGCGCATTTATGCGTGCAATCCTAACAATGAACTGCGCCTCGGAATGCCTGCGACAGTTAGCATTGAGCTGGATCAGCATCGTTCCTCGGCGATTACATCCGACAACCATCCCTGCGACCAACTTTAATGCTCTCAGATTTAATGGCGTTGACATAATGAAACCTCGAAGCCAAAGGGCCGGTGTGAAAGATCAAAGGGTTGGAGATCAGGACACCAACCTAGCCCAGGACGACGAAATCGTATTGGAATGTAAGGATGTCAGTAAATCCTTTCAACAAGGGGCTGCGACGGTTCAGGCATTGCAAGCCATTAATTTAAAAATAAAACGCGGTATTGTCACCGGTTTGATCGGCCCGGATGCGGCCGGTAAAACCACCCTGATGCGTCTGAGTGCAGGGCTTATGCAACCGGATCAGGGTTATATCAGTGTGCTTGGGATTGATACGATGCAAGATGCACTAACGGTGCAATCCCGCATCGGTTATATGCCACAGCGCTTCGGCCTGTATGAGGATCTCAGTGTTCAGGAAAATCTCGATTTGTACGCTGATCTACAAGGTATTTCGGTCTTTGAGCGAGCCCCCCGGTATCAGGAGCTACTACGCATGACCGGGCTGGGAGATTTTACTGACCGTCTGGCCGGGAGACTATCCGGTGGTATGAAACAGAAGTTGGGATTAGCCTGTACACTGGTGCAGTCACCCGAGTTGCTGTTGCTTGATGAACCAACGGTGGGAGTTGATCCAGTATCACGACGTGAGCTCTGGGCTATTGTTTATCGGCTGGTACAAAATGAAGGGATGAGCGTCTTGCTGAGCACGGCCTATCTGGATGAAGCTGAACGTTGCGCGGAAGTCATCCTGCTCCATGAGGGTCGAATACTCGGTTTTGATACACCGGAAAAATTTAGTGACGACTGTAAGGGGAACGTATATAGCGTTTCGTTACCTGGCATGACAAAGCGGCAATTGCAGGGCCAACTGGCCACACTGGAAGGTGTAATGGATACGGTCATCCAAGGTGAGCAAGTCCGGGTGGTCATGGCGTCTGAAGCTGTACGACCTATCGAAATACAATTGGCCGAGAGGCAATATTCTTCAATAAACGACCTAAAGGTAAGCCCCGTATTACCCCGCTTTGAAGATAGTTTTATTACCTTGATCAAAACTGACCGTGGCCATCAGAAAGTGACTTCAAAGCTGTTGCAAGACGACTTTAAACAGAGCCCTGAACCTAACCAGGCCGTTATTGAGGTGGAAAACCTGCAACGCCGCTTCGGTGAATTTTATGCGGTTCGGAATTTGAGTTTCGATGTGAGACACGGAGAAGTTTTTGGACTTCTGGGCGCTAATGGTGCGGGTAAAACCACGACTTTTCGTATGCTTTGCGGCCTGTTGCCAGCCAGCGCTGGTCGTCTCCAGGTAGCAGGCGTGGATCTTCGTCATGCCGCTGCAACTGCACGGGCTCGTATTGGTTACATGTCACAAAAGTTTTCCTTATATGGCAACCTCAATGTAGTCCAGAACCTGAATTTCTTCGGCAATGCCTACGGTCTGTCTGCCAAACAACGAGCAGAACGGATTGAATGGGCTTTAACGCAGTTTGATCTGACTGCCTTTGCCAACAGTGAAAGTCATAGTTTGTCATTAGGCTATAAACAACGCTTGGCGTTGGCCTGTGCACTGTTGCACAAACCCGAAATATTATTCCTCGATGAACCGACCTCAGGGGTGGATCCGCTGGCACGTCGCGAATTCTGGCAACGCATCAATAGCCTTACCAATATTGGTGTAACCGTGTTGGTGACGACGCATTTTATGGAGGAAGCCGAGTATTGCGACCGTTTGGCGATTATGGCGGCAGGAGAATTGCTGGCCTTGGGCACACCACTGGAAATCAAAAATAAGGTGGTGGATGAGCAGTCACCCGAACCCAGCATGGAAGATGCATTTATTCGTTTGATCGAAAACCACGAACACAAGCAGGACGCAGCGTGAGCGCAAAAATGTTCAGCTCAAAGGCAAGTATCATGCGGTTGCGAGGTTTGGTGCGCAAAGAGTTCCTACAGATTCTTCGTGACCCCAGCAGTATTGCTATCGCTTTCGTGATGCCGGTGGTGTTGCTGTTATTATTCGGTTATGGGGTAACCCTGGATGCCAAGCATGTGCCGGTGGCACTGGTCGTCGAACAGCCCAGCGTTGAGACGGCCAGTTTTGTCTCTGGATTCCACAAAAGTACTTATTTTATCCCGCTATCGATGACCAATCGACAAGCCGCAGAGCATGCGATGATGGCTGGTATGGTCGATGGTATTGTTGTTCTACGTGCTGATTTCGCTTCGTTGCTGACGCGGTCTCAAGGTTCTCCGATTCAGGTGATTGTCAATGGTGTGGATGCCAACAAGGGGCGTCTTGTGCTCGGTTATGTTCAGGGAGTTTTGGGCAACTGGTTGCAGCAGCAGGCGCAATTAACGGGCCGAGAGTTAAAACTACCGGTGCAATTACAGCAACGGATCTGGTTTAACAGCGAACTGCGCAGCCGTGATTATCTGGTGCCAGGGCTGATTGTCGTGATTATGACCCTGATCGGCGCCTTGTTAACTGCGTTGGTCATGGCCAGAGAGTGGGAGCGAGGCACAATGGAGGCTTTGATTGTAACGCCGGTAGCCATGTGGGAAGTCTTGCTAGGCAAACTGATACCCTATTATCTACTCGGTATGGGGAGCATGCTGTTATCGGTAATAATGGCTTTATGGTTGTTTGAGGTGCCCTTACGCGGTTCACCTTGGCTCTTATTAATAACCAGCTCGCTATTTTTATTAGTTGCCCTTGGCATGGGTTTGCTGATTTCCATCTTGGCAAAAAATCAGTTTGTCGCGGGCATGATGGCAATTATCACGACTTTTCTCCCCGCATTTATTCTTTCCGGATTTATTTTCGATATTGGTAGCATGCCGGGTATCGTCCAGATGGTGACCTATTTAATTCCAGCCCGTTATTTTGTCGCTATTCTGCAAACGGAGTTTCTCGCCGGGGATGTATGGGCAGTGATTCTTCCCAACTCTGCAGCGTTGCTGTTAATGGCTATTTTTTTTCTGGGATTGAGTCGCCTCAAATCCCATAAACGGCTCGAATAGGCGGCGCGCATGTGGCAACGTATTTATGCCTTGATCATTAAAGAGTTCCTGGTGTTACTCAAGGATAAAAAAAGTCGTGTTGTCATTATTGTCCCGCCGATCATACAGACTTTGATTTTCAGCTATGCAGCGACTTTTGACCTCAATCATGTACCCTTTGCCGTTTACAACGAGGATAAAGGGGCTGCCTCACGACAATTGATTGCACATTTCCGGGGTGCTCCCAATTTCAGGGAAATCGGACAAATTTCCAGGCAGGGCCAAATCCAGCCGCTGCTCGATGAGAAGAAAGCTTTGTTGGTGTTGCATATCGATCCTCAATTTAGCCGACAATTAAAACTACAACAGAGCGCACAATTACAGCTTATTATTGATGGCCGTAACTCGAATACAGCACTGATCGCTCTAAACTACGCACGTGATATCGTTGATCGATTTAACCATGAATGGTTGCAACAGGCAGGGCAGGGTGCGCCTCCAGCACGTCTGGAAACGCGTGCCTGGTTTAATCCTAACCTGGAAAGCCGCTGGTTTATCGTGCCGGGTATCGTTGGCTTGTTAACGCTGGTAGTAGCTATGCTGGTCACTTCACTATCGGTCGCTCGCGAGCGCGAGCAGGGAACCTTCGATCAGTTGCTGGTAACCCCCATGCGCCCCGTTGAAATCCTAATCGGCAAAGCGGTGCCGGGATTTGTGATTGGCACTCTGGAGGCGACATTGATTGTGATGATTGTTGTCTTTTGGTTCAAGATACCACTGCAAGGCAGTCTAGTCGCACTCTACATTGGCATTCTCTTATTCCTATTGTCCGCGATTGGTGTCGGCTTGATGATTTCATCATTGGCTGTCACCTTGCAACAGGGGCTGTTGGGGGCCTTTCTGTTTTTGGTGCCTGCGATTATTTTGTCAGGTTTTGCAACACCTATTGCGAACATGCCTGCGCTGGTGCAGGATCTGACGCTGATTAACCCGCTGCGTTACTTTATGACGATCCTGCGTGGTGTTTTTCTTGAAGGCACCCCCTTGGCACTACTCATCCCCCAGTTTTGGCCGATGGCATTGATTGGGGTTATCACCTTGAGCCTCGCAGGATGGTTATTTCGCCACAGAATGCATTGAACAGGTTAACCGCCGCCTATCATCAGTATAATTGGGCTCATACTGAGAGTTTCTGCAACTCGGCAGTGGGGATTATTTTTATTCACGGAATGACACCTATCTTTTTGAAACCCAATGTACCTTACTTTTAGTGACAACTTTTTAGTTCATCTAAACAAAGATTGAGCACGCTTACGGCGGGCATGCTAGCATTAAATCTGGCTCATTTCAGAAGAGTATCAGGCATCGCAAATTTACAGATTTTAGTACTGGGTGGTGGCCCCGGTGGGGCGGCCACGGCTATTGGGCTTGGTCGGTTAGGCTATGGGGTTAAATTGATTTCGTCGGCGCGCACTTTCGCAGCCTGCGAAGGAATATCTGCCCGTACCCTGGCGGGGTTGCGTAATGCGGGTTGCCAGCAGGCCGCTGCTAGTGTGGTGGCGCCTTCTCCAAGGGTGGCCAGTTGGAATGGCAGTACTAATCAGTACAACACTGAGCAACTGGTCTACCGCCCTGATTTCGATACTGCGTTAATAAGAGATATGCAGGACTCAGGTGTGGATGTCTTTTCCGGGGTCGTTCAAACGATTGATGAGCTGGAGCAAGGCTGGCGGGTCAGTGTGGCTGATGGCAATCAGGGGCAGACAGTATTCGAGGCTGATTTTCTGGTTGAAGCGCGGGGTAGGTCGACACCGCTTAAGGCAAAAAATAAAGTAAGAGGCCCGGAAACGGTTTCACTATTACAACGCTGGCAGTTGTCCGAAGTAACTCAGCAAGCCAAGTCGATGGCCTTGAGCTTTCGCCATGGTTGGGCATGGCTCGCGCAATTCGGTAATCAGCTTTACACCCAAATTACCGTTGCCGCAACTGACCCAAGATTACCGAAGAAGGCCAGGTTGAAGGAATTTCTGTTAGCTGAGTTGGCTAGTTTGCCATCGACCCAGAGTTG
This sequence comes from Pseudomonadales bacterium, assembly GCA_024234615.1. Lineage (NCBI taxonomy): Bacteria > Pseudomonadati > Pseudomonadota > Gammaproteobacteria > Pseudomonadales > Pseudomonadales bacterium. The sequence continues at coordinate 1,872,684 of JACKNY010000001.1, read as the reverse complement.
GATAGAGGGAGCGGTTGCTGTTGCAGATACGGTGGCGCGTAGCAGTACGAGTATTCTGGCCGGTGATCTGGTGAAACGGCGCTATCTGCGGGTTGGCGATGCAGCGCTGGCGGTTGACCCGTTATCCGGTAATGGAATTTTTCAGGCGCTTTCATCAGGGTTGGTGGCCCCGGCGGTGATTAATACCCTGATACGCTACCCACAAAGAATTTCACTCGCCACTGAGTTTTATCAGCAAAGGTGCCAGCACGCTTTTTTACGTTTTGCTCGAATTGGTCGAGATTTCTACGCCCAGGAACAGCGCTGGGTGGATGAACCCTTTTGGCAGGAGCGTAATCGCTGGCCAGATTTAAAGTCAGCGCACGGTGATGATGACCTATCAAGAATTCAGATTTTGGAGCGTCCGGTGGTCATGAATAATGAGATTCTTAGCAAACCTGTCGTTGTTATGCCAAGCCAGCCGCTTGGGGTATGGCAAGTAGCAGGCATTGAAATTGCGTCGATCTTTGAGTGGTTAAATGAAAACCCATCCGGCAATTCTGAACAGATTAGAGCGCAGCTTGAATCATCACAACAATATGGAGAGCATCAAATAACAGCGCTGATCGGCTGGATGCTGGAGCAGCAGCTGTTAAAAGAACGGCCAGACTAGGGTGTTTAACTACTGACCTTACGTTCGATACCGCAGTATTTGGATTGGGCGATAAGCGCTTTGAGTACATCGCTGCACGGGGTTTCTGGTTGCTCGCAGAGTATATGCGCTATGGCGCGAGTCACATAAGCACACCCCACGCTAGCACCCGCGATTTGGCCGTGTTCTGAACGTACAAATCCACCAAAATCCGCCTGTGCTGAATTGAGATAAGAAATATCTCCAGGCTGACAACGCGCATCGCCGGTGGCTCGGATAACCCCGGGATAGCTGGCCGGGTAGACGCTTTCTCCTCTGGCGGGAGAGGCCGCGACCAGCATCACACCAGCGGCAACGGCGCGGGCACAGGCGTCCTCAAGTACGGGTCGATCGGTGCGCAGGCCAAAGCTCATATTAATCAATCTTGCTCCCTGCATCACTTGCCAATCCAGCGCCGCAGCAATTTGTTCGGGCGCGCATAGTAGCCTGTCAAAGAAGACTTTGGCCACTAGCAGTTTTAGTGAAAGCGACGAAGCACAGAGAATATCGGTTAGCGCAGCGCCGTGTCCCATCTTGTCTAGTACGGAAGCGTTGGTCAGGACAATGCGATCATCCTGCCAATTGACACAACACCCCGCCAACAGATGAGATTTAGACGCTGGGGAGATGCCACTATCGATAATGCCAACTTTGAGCGGTGCGTTGACGTTAGGCATGGTGCTGAGTTTTGACAGAGCGGACTGAATGGGTCGTTGGCTCGCTAAGCTGAATTTGTCCGTTGACCAAGGTTAAAAAGAGATCAGCATCCAGAATTGGCGTTTCGCGATGGCTAATAACCAGGCGTGTGATATTTGCAAACAGGCGATCAACTTCGGCCATCAACTGCTGCTCGTTACTAAGGTCAATGGCCGAAGTTGCTTCGTCAAATATCACTAAAACGGGTTTTTGTAGGAGTGCGCGCGCCACGGCAATACGCTGCTTTTGGCCACCGGAAAGCTGAGAGCCTCTTTCTCCGATAAGGCTGTTTAATCCCTGAGGCAGAGTGCCAATAAATTCGCCAAGGTTGGCGCGAGCTACCGCTTGTGCGACCTCCTCATCACTGGCCTCGGGTACGCTATAGCGTATGTTATCGGCGAAGGTGCCGCGAAACAGCACGATATCCTGAGCAACCAAGGCGACATGCCGCCGCCAGCCACGCAAATCAAATTGGGCAATGTCGTGGTTGTCCACCAAAATACGTCCTGCGGTGGGCGAGAAGTGGCGCATTATTAAGTCGGCCAGGGTACTTTTGCCAATGCCCGACGGGCCATAGATGCCGACTTTGCTGCCAGCTGGAATCTGGACTGTCGTCTTTTCAAGAATAGCCGTGGCTTGGTCGTTATAGCTAAAACTGACCTGTTCAAATTTCAAATCACCCTTGAGCGTTGTGGGCACCGGGTGGCTATCGCTGGCAACGAGATCCGGCTGATAGTCCATTAAGTGCTGCACTCGTTCCAGGCTGACAGTAAAGCGTTGCCATGCCATATAGATGCCAAGCAGGGTTTGTACCGGGCCAACCGCCATGCCGAGGTAAGTGACGAACGCAATTAATGAGCCCAGTGCGAGCTGTCCCTGGATCACCCAGTAGCCGCCCATCACAAAGGCTGCCGCGCGAGTGAATGAGGTCAGGGAGGAGGGGATCGCAGAGGTGGCGAATTCAATCCACTGCAGTTTTAGCAAATCCTTAAGGTAAAACTGATTGAGGTTACTGAGACGGTTTAGCTCACGATCTTCGGCGACCGAAGACTGAATCTGTTTCATACTGGGTAGGGTTTCTGCAAGAAATGACGAAATATCCGCCGAGCGCTCACGCATTTTGCGCGTTTGCCGCTCAACTTTTGGTCGCATTAGGCGCAAATAGAGCCATTGTAGTGGAATTAGCAGTAGCAGTAGCAAGGCCAATTGCCAACTGAGTAAAAACATCATCGTGACAGCGCCGATCAGGCCCAAAATACCGCTGACCGAAGCGAACAGACCGTCCACCGCAAATCGTTGCAGTTCTGCAATATCACCGTCCATGCGTGAGAGCAAATCACCAGTGCGTTGTTGCGCGTAAAAGTTTGGCGATAAGCGTTGTAAATGGCTATACACCGATTCGCGCAGCTTGAACAAAATGGTACCGGACAGGCGCGTGTGCAAATAGCGATTCACGCCCGCTAACCCGGTGGAAGCAAAACCCACCAGTAGAATCGCCATCACGGTGGACACTAGCGTGGCGAAGGATTTGCCGAGCAGCCCATCATCAATCAGTATTTTGGTGAGGTAGGGCTGTAATAACACCAGCGCAGAGGCGAAGAATGACAGCAGTAACAGCCTGAAAATTTGAGGCTGATGAGGTTTGACAAAACCGTAAAGCCAGGTCAGGCCTTGTTTTTTACTGCTGTGCATGAAAACCTCTTTGCCCTAAGACCCAACCTTCAGCTGTGCTTGTTTTGACCTTGTGGGTGCGACTTCAGTCGCATGTTCCATTAAATCTCCCGCGCAAATATCTGCGTTGGTGACAACGACATATCACCACCCTCCAGTTGAATATTGCCGAGTTTCTCGAGAGTATCCGCATCGTAAATGGCTATGTCGTTGAAGGTGCCCGCCAAATATACCTTGCTGCCGTCAGTTGAAAAATTGATGCAATAATAGGTATGTTCGAGGTCGACAGACATGAGCTCTTGTTGCTTGGCGACATCAAATTTTTTCAGTTGGGTGAGTACGGCATACATTTGGTTTTTGTCACCGGGCCGGGTCATACCGCTAAATAACACCACCTCCAACGGGCCAAATTCCCGCGCTTCCGCTTCGCCGGTGTTTAGATCAATACGTTCATAGCCCCACATCCAATCGGCGGTTGCCAGGTTTTGTGATTCATCTTTGTATTTGGCGGTGGTGTACATACGAATGAATTCGTTCGATACCGAACCGATGGGCCACACGGTGAGCGAATCGCGCTGGCTAAAAAGGGGGTTTTGCAAGCCGCGACTCTCTATGACCATGCGGGTTTCGCCTGTTGCCGGGTTCATGGCGTAGATATCCGGCGCACCTAGGTAGAGCGTGCCGCTTTTGTCGGTGACCATAATGGTGACCTGACGCGGCGCGGGGTAGGTTCTGACCGGCTGGGCTTTTAAACCATCGCTGGTGTTAAACACGGCAACCTGTGTGTCCATCACCTCAAAATGATCACTGAGCAATCGGGTCGGATTTTGGTGGGTGTATAGCTCTTTGCCGTCGGGACTGATGGCAATAGACCCCAATGATTTAATACGAATGTTGGAATAAGACTGGATTGCCGAAAATACCAGCTCGCAGTTGTCGAGGTTGATGCCGTAAACATTGGAAAAATGGTCTGCTAGCACGTAGGCGATACGCTTATCAGGACTCATGACGACGGTGCCTGGCGCGGACGTGCCCGGCAATTGGCAACTGCGTTCTACCTGGTTGGTGGTCAAATCAATCAGGTTGATTCGATTGGGCCGGTTAACGACTACCATATAGTCTTTAGTGGTCGTTGATGCACTATTTTTCTGTTCATCTTTTAGTACTGTTTGTGAACAGGCGCTCAACAACAGCAGTGCCGCAGTCACCATTAAAGTGCGGAGCGATAGATAGAAATGGGGAAACGTTAATGTGGTTACCATACTCATGCGCCTTATTTACTTTCCTTGGGAAAAACGGTGTCGAGTTTGCGCCAGTCGCTACCAGCGGAGGGGGCATTTTTATCCCAATCCGGGTAGGTGTTCATTAGATCCGGCACCTGCGCTGGCCACCAACAGGGATCGGCGCAACCGTAGAGGTCAGCCTCCATCGGTTGACATAGTCCGGCGACACTGCCAAACATATCGACCTCCCAGCCGGGATCGGTAGTTGCGGTGCAACCCGCCACATTTTGCATGGCGACGACTTCATCTACCCGTTGATCAACGACGGCTTGCTCCAGCCGCTCAGCTTTTTTGTTGAGGGGTTTTAAATGTTTCATCAGTGGGCTCTCCGGGGTGAAATGTGCTGCTCAAAAAAGGCAGGATTATGGGCCATGATTTCGCTATAAACGTGGATGCCGAAATCCACCCAATCACGTAGCAGGTCACAGTAGTGATAGGTAGGTTTGCTGGGGTCGTTATAGCGTGCGTAACTCTCGTGATAACAACCGCCGGAACAGAGGTTGCGAATGCGACAGCTATTGCAGCCGGTATGGGTTCGATCCATACGTTGCTCTAAGAAACGTGATAGCTGTTGATGATTCAGCCCTTGCTTGACGTCGCCAAACAGCGGCATATCAGAGCCGGTGAAACGATGACAAAGATTAACGCCACCATCCTTGTCGATGGCAACCATGCCAGCACCGGCACCGCAGGGTAGGGCTTTTTTGTTGCCTTCAAAGATATCTGTCATCAGCTGATGCATATTGGAAAAGCCGATATTGTGGTTTTGTAACGCGGCTTCCAGGTAACGCTGGCCAAGTTCTTTCATGTTACTAAAAACCTGTGCGAGTTCTGCTTCCGAGAGATTATAGGTGTCGATATCGCCAGAAGTAACCGGCGCGAAACCTACCTCATGAAAGCCGAGATCGTTAAATAAATGATCCCAAATCGCCATGATATCGGTGACGCCTTTGGTTAGGGTGACCCGCGCACCGACCGGGCGAGAATCGTACCTTTGCAACAGGTGCCTGACTTTATCGGCCACTACATCGTAAGTACCTTGACCGCCGACGGTAATGCGATTGCGGTCATGAAAAGCCTTGGGGCCGTCCATGCTCACCGCAATGCCAAAACGGTGCTGGTTAAGATAGTCGATTACATCGTCCTTGAGCAGGGTGGCATTGGTGGTCATGGAAAAATCGACCTTCTTACCAATAGCGGCGAAACGGTGTTCGGCAAATTCAACCACCTGCTTAATAAGTGGCAGATTTGACAGCGGCTCGCCGCCAAAAAAGACGAGGTTATAGCGCGGCTGATCTGGTGATTCCTTGAGCAGCATTTCGATGGACTGCGTTGCCGTCTCCAGACTCATTTTTTCGCCATTAGCGGGGGTGGCTAGATCCTCTTTATAACAATAGCTACAGCTCAGATTGCAGCCGGTATTAACGTTCAATACCAGCGTGGTCAGGGGAAAATTAGTGAGTGTCAGCTTGGCCGTTTCCGGCGTCAGCGGTTGGCCATTGGAGATCACTTCCAGGCTTTGTAGTTCGCTGAAGGTGGTGCTGATATCCGCTGCTTCAAAGCGCGGCTGCATGGCGTGAAGCACTTGATCTGGTGAGCGATCTGGCCATTTTTTGAAGAGATCAATGAGTTCGCCGCTGAGTTCGTCCAACTGAAACAAACTGCTACTCGGGATATGAAATAGCAGGCGGCGACTGTCGACGCTAATCTCGTGGATATTGCGTTCAACCAGGTGAAAATTTTGTTGCGTTGGTAACGTCATATTAGTTATTTCAACTCTTTATTAACGAATAGGAGGGTTATTCCAACGTTGCACCGTGACCAGCAACTGCCCTTGCCCCGTAACCTCGGTTGTGCCCTCTAGAATACTTGCCACTACCGCTAGGTTACCCGCGTTATTGGTGCCATATTTACGTTGTGGATTGGGGCCTGCAGCGGCGGGGGTAAAAATGCCGGTGTTTTTATCGATGGTGCCAGCGAATTTAACGTCCTGATCCAGCTCTGCTTGTTGATTAAAAGCCTTGACTGACCATTGGGCTGGGAGATAACCAATACGCAGATCATCCGCAGTATTGGATTGCCCGTCGACTCCGGCGCTAAAGGCCAGGGCTTGAAAAGACGCCAGAGTTTTGCGGGTAGAACCACCATTATCGCCAACACGGGCTACGGCGTAGCTAGGTTCTACCTGGAGATGGCTGACGCGATCATAAACCACCAGTGCATTCTTGAGTTGCGTCTTGCCAACCTGGATATTTCGATGGCCAATCACAGTATCTTTTGCGGCTTTGACCCTGAGCAGAATATTTTTATTGTCGCGGCTGATGAGTTTGGTAATCCTGAGGCCTTGCCCAAGTTCGATATCGCCAGACATTGCTGTGCCGACTAATCGTATAGTTTGCTCTGTGCCCGCTTTAATATGGTTGGGTATTGCGCCGAGCACGTGGCTTGTGCCATTCATTTTGCTCGCGGTCAACTGAATGCCTGTTTCTTCGTGATCACGCAGGAACATGCGACCGCTCATACTTTCGCCTGAGCGATCAGCAGCAATCACCTGGTTGAAAACTTGCCCGCCGAGGGTGAGTGTGGCGCGCCACTCGTAACCGGTATAGACGATCGCCGAACCCTCACCGCTAATGGCTTCACCATTCGCATAGCTACCGCTAACAGTGAGTGAGTAATTATCTGTTTCAGTGGCTGTGGCGGTCATCACCCCCTGAAAATCTCCTTTGCCGGGCTGATTGCCCAGCAGCCGCCAACTACCATCGAGCTTGGGTTTCTTGGTTTGTTGCCAGTCCTGCCAAGCTTGGGTGTCTAAGGGATAGTTTTCAGTGAGATAGGGCACGGTGTTTTTCAATGCGATTTCGAACCAATTTCTATCGCGTCCACCAGCGGAGTACTCAGAAGTAGGGAATTGGCCCAGATGAAAATGTACCAGATGCTTCCATTCTTCCTCAGTTCGACGTTGCAGCGCCACCCGCGCGCCGGAATGACAGCGGGCACACATCACTGCAAACTCGTCATCCTCATGTTGCTCGACTACATTCAGGCGCCGTTCCAGTATGTAGCGATATTCTGTAGTTTCGCTGGGCGCTAAACCTTGTCGGTCAGCAAAATACTTGACCAACTTCTGAATTACTTCGTCCGTGATAGGGATTTCCTGATCACTAATACGCACATGATGCATCAGCTGCATCCGCGCGATGGTCATTTCCCAGCCCTCCGGGGTGCGGCGTTGGTAACTGATCCGGCTTAATTTATCATCGCTCTCGGGAATGTGGCAGCCGACACAGTTATTACGAATAATTTGCTCGGGAGAGCCCGCCTGGGCAGAAAAGGCAAAACCAGAAAGAGCGGCTAATAGCGCACCATGAAAAGTTGCAATGAGAAGATGTTTACGCAAAAGGGAAACCTCCGAATAATCTTTTATGTGCTCGGTTGAATAGTCGGTATCAGATAATGAATACTTATAATAATATACGAACGACCTAAAAAATACTTGAGCGGCTGAAATGTATTACAAACGACCTATATTGTCAATAGTGGCAGAGCACCAAAATGACACTGAGATAAAACAGTCGGGCTACCTGCAGCAGGATATAGCAAATACGCTTTCACAAAACGTTCGAGCCAGGTTGGTAACAAAGGAAGGTATCTTGATGCTTTCCTTTGATTTTTTGCCTAATGGGAGTGCTTCCTGTTGAACTAAGGAGCAGGTATGCCTTGCGCTATGCTGGAGAAATTTCGAGTTGTCAGTTTAACTTCAGGTCACCCACTTAAACCCTATTGCTCTATCGATACTGGTGCGGATAATTCGGCGGTTTTGGCGCTCAAAACACCTTTATTCTGGAATATCACCTTTTTCAATGAGCCATAAAAATGACTGGATCGCCATATCGATGATGTTCTCAGTTTCCTTTATCCAAGGCTTACGATAACCAATAAACATGGTGTGGCCTTCATGCGAAGAGCAGATAAAGAGGGAAATACGTTGCGCTTGCGCACGAGTTAATCGCGGATTAATACGTAATATAATTTCATCGAGCTGCTTTCGGTACTGACCGTACATGGAGTCCAAATACTGAGTCATATGGGTTTCATGGTTGGATAGAGACCAAACTTCTGGGAAAAATACCGTAGTTTTTTTATTGTTGAGGTCGTAAAAAACATGTTTCAAAACATTTTTGAACAATGTTTTAGGATCATCGCCTGAGCTTTCACTCAGTTCGACGAGGTCATCGAGATAGACCTGGATGACCTGATCAAGCATGGTTTTTACAAGTTCATCTTTAGTTGGAAAATAGTACTGCAAATTACCTAATTTAATACCCGCAGCAGCGGCAACCTTGCGTAAGGAAAAGTTATGGTAACCCTCTTCGATCAAGACATTTTCCGCGGCGGCGACGATGGACAACACGCGGCGCTGGCCCTTTGAATAAATCCCGGTACGAGAGGTTTTTTTGGTAGGAGCTTCTGACACTTTGGTTGCACCGCTTTGAAAAGCGCAAATTGTAACGAGATTAAGGGGGAAATGGTATGACTAAGCTTCAATTCTCTTGTTGTCATCAGCTTAGGCCCAACTATTAAATCCGGAACATATTAGAGTCAAAATATTTCAGCTGACCTATAAAAAACAATATAGTACATTCGACCTGGAAACTAATAAATAGGTAATTAATAAACCTGTGACAAAACCTTGGAGGGGAAAATGAAGTTTAACAAACGATCAGTACTCACGAGCGCAGTTTGTGCTCAAGTAGCTTTACTGTCAGGTGCAATGAATGCTGCCGTATTAGAGGAAGTGGTAGTTACCGCTCAAAAGCGTGAGCAGAGTGTGCAGGATGTAGGTATTGCGGTTTCTGCGTTTACGGGCAAACAGATGGAAGCATTAGGTTACACCAATGCGCAACAGGTAACTGCGATGGCACCTGGTGTCAGCACCATTCAGCCGAACGGTGAAGCAAATTACGCGATCGGTATTCGCGGTGTGGCCAACAGCGATTTCACCACCAACGTCGAAAGCCCTGTGGCGATTTATCTTGATGAAGTGTATATCAGCCAGATGTCTGGAGCTGGATTTGCACTGTTTGATATGGAGCGGGTAGAAATTTTACGCGGACCACAGGGCACCCTGTTTGGGCGCAACGCCACTGGTGGTCTGGCACATTTTATTTCTAAGAAACCAACAGAAGAAGCAGAAGGTTATGCCAAGTTAACTTTGGGCGAGTATGACCAAGTTAAATTTGAAGGTGCTGTCGGTGGAACACTGATAAAAGATACCCTGACAGCGCGTCTTTCCGTCGCCACACACGATAATGATGGTTATATCGAAAACCGTTTAGGCAAAGATTTAAATAACGCTGAAGACCGAACGGCTCGTTTACAGTTTCTGTTTACACCTAACGATGACGTTAAGTTGTTACTGAATTTCAGAGGTTCAGAGCAGGATATCCGTACCGGTTTTTTTGAAAATGTCTCATCGGTTGGAGCACCAGGTGAATTGACGCCTACCACGCCAAACCCGGTGTTAGGCGGATATATAGATAACGACGGTGATGTGTGGGCTGGCGATTATGATGACCCTGGATATAATGATTTAGAAACAAGAGGTTATAGTGCTACGCTCACCTGGGATTTTGAAAAATTTACACTGACGTCCATTACTGATGTGTCAACTGTGGAACGTCGTTATATAGAAGATTCTGATGCGTCTCCGCTTTCTTTCTTTAACTTCTTTCTGACCACGGATGCCGATCAAAAGTCGCAGGAAATTCGTTTGAACGGTGTTACCGATAACTTCAAATGGGTAACGGGCTTTTATTATATGGATCTGGAAATTGATGATTCCAATGGGGCTGTTACCGACCCTTTCATTGGACCAGCCCCAACTCCTGGCGCTGAAGGTGGTTTAAACAACCCCTACAGTTCTAGCCTGGAATCCTATTCCGTATTTGGGCAGGTAGAATTTAACCTTTCTGAACAGCTGTCGGCGGTGATTGGTCTGCGCGCAATCAAGGATGAGAAAGAATTTGACTATAAGATCGAAGCGGTTGAATTTTTGAACCCTGATATTCGCAACTTCGACTCGCCCAGTAATCTTAATTCATTGGGTGTTCTGGCTACCTATGCCGGTGATAGAAAAGATGATGAGTGGTCAGCAAGGGCACAGCTGGATTGGCGGCCAAACGATGATGCCCTGGTTTATCTGAGTTGGAATCGTGGTGTTAAAGGTGGTGGTTATAATGCGCCAATTTTCCCGCTTAACCCACCCGCTACTGATTATAATGACGCCACCATGAGCTACGACCCCGAGCAGCTAGACGCTTATGAAATAGGTTTTAAATACACCTTTATGGGTGGTTTGGCGCGTTTAAACGGTGCCGTATATTACTATGATTATTCGGATTATCAGGCGTTTAATATTATCGGCCTAGATACGCTCACTTTGAATGCAGAAGCAGATAGCAGCGGTTTTGAGTTAGAGCTTCAGGCGTCGCCAATAGAAGGGCTGGATATCTTACTTGGCGCTGCCTACAACGATATTGAGGTCACCCTGCCTTCCGGTCAAAACACAACTTCCGTGCAGTCCCCCAAATGGAACCTTAATGGTTTAGTCCGCTATGAGTGGGAGATAATGGGTGGTCATGTGGCAGTGCAGGCGGATGCAGTGTACCGCTCGGAGCATCTGTTCGCATTATCGGAATTGGATAACGTGACAGAAGATGGCTATGTGCTGAGTAACGCTTCACTGACCTATACCACGGCAGATGATAAGTGGATGGCCTCGGTATTTGTTAACAATTTAACGGATAAAGAGTATTTAGTGCAGACCTTTGACCTCTCAACTACCGGTGTGTTTGGGTTGACAGAGCAGTACTACGGTCGTCCACGCTGGTGGGGTGCTTCTTTAACCTATCGTTGGGGTAATTAAGTCATAGAGATTTGAAGAACCACCATTTAGAACAGAAGCTGATTTTACAGGGCTTCTGTTCTATTTTTTAGTTCTTATTATTTGAGTCAAATTACCTATATTTTACGACGTCTTGTCTGCGCTAAACTAAATCAGTTTGCCAAATTCCGAGTAGGCCAAAATAATGAATTATTCTGAACTCTACCGATCTTTTCAATGGCCCCGTCCAGAGCACTTTAATTTTGCGACTGAGGTCATTGACCATTGGGCACAAGACCCCGGCAAGCTTGCCATGCTTTGGGTTGATGATGCTGGTAATGAGATTAACAAGACCTTTGCCGATATTAGCCTTGCCTCATGCAAGCTTGCCAATGTGTTGACAACGGCTGGGGTAAAGCGCGGTGATACCGTGGTTATCGTGTTGGGGCGTCAAATCGCCTGGTGGGAAACAGTCACCGCCTGTTTGCGCATGGGTGCTATTGTTTCTCCCGGCACCATGCAGCTCGCGCCCAATGATTTGGCTTATCGTATTAATACGGCTGAAGCAACTTGTGTTGTCACAGATAGTGTCGGGGCTGCTAAGTTAGATAAGGTCTTAGACCAATGCCCCAGCTTAAACGCTAAATTACATATCGGTGGTGAGCGCGCAGGTTGGGTTGATTTCGAGGCAGCCGTAGAACAGGCCAGCGATGACTTTGTTGCCGCCGATACTGGCGCTGACGAACCCGCATTGTGTTACTTTACCTCCGGCACCACCGGTTATCCTAAGATGGCCATGCATGCGCAAAGTTATGGCCTGGCGCATTCGGTTACCGGCAAATACTGGTTGGATTTGAAGCCTGACGATCTGCACTGGAATATCAGTGATACGGGTTGGGCGAAAGCCGCCTGGAGTAGTTATTTCGGCCCCTGGAACTGTGGTGCAGCCATTTTTGTGCATCACTCCAGTGGCTTTAATGCCGACCAAACACTTAAGCTGATGTCGCAGTACCCGGTCACCACAGTATGCGGCGCGCCCACTATTTACCGTATGCTGGTACAACAGAATCTATCCCAATATGACTTTGCTAGCTTACGCCATTGTGTTGCGGCAGGTGAACCGCTCAATCCCGAAGTCATTAATGTCTGGAAAAAAGCAACTGGAATTACGGTGCGCGATGGTTACGGTCAAACTGAAACAGTAATTCTTTGCGGTAATTTCCCCGGTATCGAACCACGGTTTGGTTCGATGGGTAAACCAACCCCCGGTATTGATCTGCAAGTTATCGATCATGAGGGGAATATTGCGGCAGTTAATACGGAGGGTGATATTGCGGTTAGGGTCAAGCCGCAACGGCCATTAGGTTTATTTAAAGAATATAAGAATCAGCCAGAGAAAACTGCCAAATGCTTTAAGGGTGATTGGTATCTGACGGGTGACCGGGCTTATGTCGATGAGGATGGCTATTTTTGGTTTGTGAGCCGATCCGATGATGTGATTCTATCCTCCGGTTACCGTATTGGCCCGTTTGAGGTGGAAAGCGCTTTGTTGGAGCATCCGGCGGTTGCAGAATCGGCGGTGGTGTCGAGTCCGGATAAAGACCGGGGTGAAGTAGTGAAAGCCTTTGTGGTACTGGTGTCGGGTTATGAGGCAAATGATCTGTTGAGCCAGGAATTGAAGACCCATGTCAAAACGGTGACTGCTCCCTACAAGTATCCGCGTAAGATCGAGTTTGTCACGGAATTGCCGAAAACCATCAGCGGTAAGATTCGACGAATAGAGTTGCGCGAGCGTGAGTGGCGTGATCAGAACACCGGAGTGGAGGGTTAGGAGAACAGTGATGTTTGGTACTTGTATAATTACACACACTGCATCCGGTTGAGAGAAATAAGCACGTGGTGAATCGACAAAAAAGTTATTTCCGTGGGCCTGAAACAACGCTGTTATTGCAGCAAACCATTGGCGCTCGATTTGATCAGACGGTCAGCCAATATCCAGATCACCCGGCGTTGATTTCGCGCCATCAGGGTATTCGCTGGAACTATCGCGAGTATCAGCAGCAGATCGAACAGTTTGCGGCGGGTTTACTGGCGATTGGTATCGAAAAAGGTGACCGCGTGGGGATTTGGGCGCCCAACTGTTATGAGTGGTGTCTGACCCAATTCGCGACTGCTAAAATTGGCGCAATTATGGTTTGCATTAATCCAGCTTATCGCTTGTATGAGCTGGAATATGCGCTGAACAAGGTGGAGTGTAAAGCCATCGTCAGTGCCGAACGATTCAAGAGCAGCGAATACCTGCAAATGTTACAGGCATTGGCACCGGAATTAGCTAACTCAAACCCTGGCCAACTACAATCGAAAAAGTTACCCCATTTACGCAGCGTGATTCGTATGGGTAATGCGATAACTCCCGGCATGTATAATTTTGCCGAGGTTGCCAGTCGTGGCGGTGAGGCGGAATTTCAGCGTATCAAAGCGCTTAAGGCTGAGCTTTTACCCTCGGACCCCATCAATATTCAGTTTACTAGCGGTACCACCGGCAGCCCCAAAGGGGCAACGCTGACGCATATTAATATCCTCAATAATGGCAAAATTGTGGGTGACGGCATGCGCTTAACCGAGCGAGATAAACTCTGTATCCCGGTGCCGCTTTACCATTGTTTCGGCATGGTGATGGGTAACCTGGCCTGTATTACCCATGGTTCGGCGGCAGTTTTTCCGGGTGATGCTTTTGATCCCCTCAGTACCTTAACCACGGTCGCCGAGGAGCGTTGTACAGCCCTGCATGGAGTGCCCACCATGTTTATCGGTGAACTCGAACATCCACAATTCAAAGAGTTTGATTTGAGCTCACTCAGAACCGGTATTATGGCAGGTGCACCCTGTCCCATTGAGGTGATGAAACGGGTGTTGCGTGATATGCACATGTCCGAAGTGTTGATTGCCTATGGCCAGACCGAAACCAGCCCGGTGAATCACATGACCGCCGTTGACGACCCGATCGAAAAGCGCGTCAGTACGGTGGGTCAACCCGGGCCCCACCTGGAAATAAAATTATTGAACGAACAGGGTGAGATAGTGCCGATTGGTGAGAAAGGTGAAATTTGTTGTCGAGGTTATTCGGTGATGCAGTGTTACTGGAATGATGCCGAGAAAACCGCTGAAACTATTGATCAAGACGGCTGGCTGTATTCTGGAGATATCGGCATTATGGACACAGGTGGTTATGTGCAGATTGTTGGCCGGCTCAAGGATATGATTATCCGCGGTGGTGAAAATATTTATCCGCGTGAGGTGGAAGAATTTTTATACACCCATCCCAAAATTCAGGACGTCCAAGTATTCGGTGTCAAAGATGAACGTTTTGGCGAGCAGGTGTGCGCCTGGATTCAGACACATCACGGCGAGTCGATGACAGAGCAGGAAGTCAAAGAGTTTTGTCAGGGTAATATTGCACACTTTAAGGTGCCGCAATACGTTCGTTTTGTTGAGGAATACCCGATGACGGTCACCGGAAAAATTCAAAAATTTAAAATGCGTGAAATGATGGAGCAAGAATTAGATTGACAGGTTTGGCCGATATATCTCTCGGGTTGGGCCGTTAGTGGGGCAATATGAACTACTCTTTAGGAGACAGAACGATGAGTGAGTACAGACTACTAATTGATGGTGAATTAGTCGCCGGAAGCGGCACTATGGATGTGATAAACCCAGCCAATGAAACAGTGCTGGCGCAGTGTCCGCTGGCAGATGTTGGTCAACTGGAGCAAGCAGTTGCCGCGGCGAACCGCGCTTTTCCTGCCTGGAGTCAAACCCCAATCGCCGAGCGCAAACAAAAATTATTACAGGTGGCTGATGCGATCAAAGCTAACGCCGAGCGCGTCACCAAAGTGCTGACGGGCGAGCAGGGTAAACCGTTGGAGCAGGCCGCTGCAGAAGTTGGCTTTGCTGAAATTTTTTGTCGGCATTTTGCGGCGCAGGATTTACCTTCTGAAGTGTTGCTCGAAGATGAGAATCAGCGTGTCGAAATCCACCGTAAACCCTTGGGTGTGGTGGCGGGTATCATGCCCTGGAACTTTCCTTTTCTGATTGCTGTTTATAAGTTGGCTCCCGCGCTTTTAGCCGGCAATACGCTGATTCTTAAACCCGCGCCGACCACACCCTTAACCGCACTGATGTTGGGAGCAATGATCAAGGATATATTACCGCCGGGCGTGCTCAATATTATTGCCGATAATAACGATCTCGGTGCCGCACTGACCAAGCATCCCAAAATTGCCAAGATTTCCTTCACCGGATCAACGCCAACAGGAAAAGCGATTATGGCAAGTGCCGCGGGCACACTCAAACGCCTGACGTTGGAATTGGGTGGCAACGATGCGGCTATTGTGTTGGATGATGCCGACCCGAAAAAGATCGCCGCTGGTATTTTTGGTTCGGCGTTCTTGAACAGCGGTCAGGTCTGTATCGCGCTAAAACGTTTGTATGTGCATGAAAGTATCTACGACAGTCTGTGCGATGAAATTGCAGCCATGGCAAACAGCGCCGTGGTGGGTGATGGCATGGAAGCAGGCACTCAGTTCGGCCCAGTACAAAATAAAGCACAATTCGACAAGGTTTGTCATTATGTCGAAAGTGCCAAACAGACTGGCAAGATTATTGCGGGTGGTGATATTCCCAACCGACCAGGTTATTTTGTGCCGCTGACGGTGGTGAGAGATATTGAAGATGGAACACCTTTGGTGGATGAAGAGCCGTTCGGACCGGTACTGCCGATCATCAAGTATACTGATCTGGAAGATGTCATTGCCCGTGCCAACAGTTCACCCTATGGTCTGGGTGGATCGGTCTGGTCGAGCAATATGGAGCGTGCGCAGCAGGTAGCTTCGCGCATCGATAGCGGCACCGTCTGGGTCAACCAGCATTGCGCCTTTGGCCCGCATATTCCATTCCCTCCAGCGAAAGAGTCCGGTGTGGGAGTCGAGTGGGGCAAGGAGGGTTTGGAAGAGTTCACTGCCATGCAAGTAATTAATATTAATAAAGCAGGTTAGCTATTATTGGGAATTTTTTCTGAGCGGGGCGGCGTAATAGTCGCCCTTTTTGCTTGAAACCGCCCTGACCAATTGAGTTGTTCCTATAAATGAAACTAACAGCAATAGAAGGCAATACCCAAAGCCTGGACGGGGGCGCGAGTTTTGGCAATGCACCCAAAGCGGTGTGGACGAAATGGTATACGCCCGATGTTCATAATCGGATTAAATTAGCAACCAGAACATTGTTGGTTGAGTTTGATGATGGCTTGAAAGTGCTATTTGAAACGGGTGTAGGCGCTTTCCTAGAACCTTCTTTAAAAACGCGTTATGGCATCGATGATTCTGCTCACCAGCTCTTGGAAAATCTTTCAAAGCATCATCTTCAGCACGAGGAAATCGACGCGGTGGTGCTATCCCATTTGCATTTCGATCATGCCGGAGGATTGTTAAGCACGTGGCAAGAGGATAAAAAGTCGGAGCTATTATTTCCGAATGCGCGCTATATCGTTTCGGCAAAACATTGGCAGCGTGCAGTAAAACCGCATCCCCGGGATCGCGCATCTTTTATTCCCGAGTTACCACAACTACTGCTTGATTCAGGGCGCTTGGAATTGATTGACGGTCAGCAAAGCTCGATCCTCGACGGCAAGGTCAAAGTCCTGTTTTCCGATGGCCATACGCCGGGATTGATGCTTTCAGAGATCGCTTCTCCCAACGGGCCACTGGTCTATAGTTCGGATTTAGTAGCGGGTGCGCCATGGGTGCATATCCCGATCACTATGGGGTATGATCGTTTCCCTGAGCAGGTGATCAATGAAAAAGCGGAACTACTCGCTGACCTTTATCAACGTGATGGGCGCTTGTTTTTTTGCCACGACCCTAATATGGCTTGCGGCAAATTACTAAGGGACGAGCAAGGTCGATTTTCCGTCTGTGCTGATCCGCTGTGATTGCCGTTACACCACACTTCAATTTATAAGGACTCATCAATGAGCGAATCCACCCCCGCTAAGACTATTAGCTTTGAGACTATCGAATACTCAGTAGCCAACCAGGTCGCCCACATTCGTCTAAACCGGCCGGATGCGGCCAACACACTCAACCTGCAATTGGCGCAGGATCTGCATCAGGCGGTGCTGGCCTGTGAAGAGGATAGTGATGTAAGAGCGGTATTACTCAGCGCGGAAGGTAAGTTATTTTGCGCTGGAGGTGACTTAGCTTCCTTCGCCGAGAAGGGCGACGCCATTTCGGAGGAATTAAAAAAAGTAACTTTTTATGCCCATGACGCCTTCATTCGCTTAATGCGTATGCCTGCGCCGGTAGTCACCGCGGTGAACGGTGCAGCGGCTGGTATTGGATTAAGTTTAGCGTTGATTGGTGATTACACGATTGCCTCGAGCAAAGCCTCATTTACTTCCGCCTACACCGCCGCCGGCCTATCGCCCGATGGCGGATGCACCAGTTTACTTGTGGAATTAGTGGGCAGTAAACGAGCCAAAGAATTGATGCTGCTCAATCGGCGTTTAAGCGCCAACGAAGCATTGGACTGGGGCATGATAAATCGTGTGGTGGAGCCGGAAGAACTAGCCGCAGCGGCACTGGAATTAGCAACTACCTTCGCCAATGGGCCGACTCTGGCCTATGGTGCGGTGAAACGTTTGGTGTCGGGTGCCGCCAAGAATAATATCGAAGCGCAAATGACATCGGAATCGCGCATGATAGCGGCTAATGCCAAAACCAAAGATGGCAAAGAAGGGATTAAGGCGTTTTTAGAAAAGCGCAAACCGCATTTTTCGGGTCGCTAGCCAAGGCTTTAATTCCCTCTGGTAGCGTCAACTGGTCACCTATTTAACTGTCGGCCATTTAAAGGCTTGACTCATGTTGGCGTTTTGCCGAGCCGTTGGATTTGCCATAAAGTGAGTATCACCAGCCTAACACATCCTAAATAAAGTAAGCTGCGCATGACCCTGTGTTAAGTGATTTCCTAATTCACCGAGCGTATTATTTGGTTAATCCCTGGTTAGCGGTTATTGTTTCACCACATTGATTCGTGCACCCTGTCATAGACGGCGGATACTCAGTGAATTATTGGCATGAAATTGAATGCTAGATAGATTACCACTCATTAGTACAAAGCTTTCTCCACCGAATCCTTCGGCGGGAGAAGTGCCGCGCGAAAGGCTTGTCGGTTTTTGCGATAACTTTTTGGGATCGACACTGGTTCTGATAACGGCCCCCCCGGGATCGGGTAAAACGACGCTGATAGGACAATGGTGTCGCCTGATTAAAAGTAAAGATAGGCGAGTGTGTTGGGTTAGTTTGGGTAAAGAGGAAAGTATCGAGCGTAACTTTGTCGATTACCTAAGCCATGCACTGCTCTCTTTAGACCTGGAGTGGGACAAGGCCTTTCTAGAGTTGATCAGCAAACCAAAAGAAGTGTCTCTCGAGTTACTGCTGGTCTCTTTGGTTAATGCGCTTAACCAGCTGGAAGAAAAGGTGTTTATTTTTCTGGATGACTACCATCTCGTTAATTCCGATAAGATTAATAAACCGTTGGGAGCCTTCCTGCTGCTCGCGCCTGAGAATGTGACATTGACGATTAGCAGTCGGGAACGGGTAGGACTTCCTCTGAATAAGTTAAGAGCGGATGGCCGACTCCAGGAAATCGGATTCGATGAATTACGCTTTAACTTTCTTGAGGCCTGCGACTATCTAAAAGCCACCTCATTGAATCTCACGATAAGAGATGTTGAGCAATTGCTTGAGGTCACGGAAGGGTGGGCTGTGGGGTTACAACTGCTCTGTCTTTCGCCAGCAATTCGGGCTAACCCGACGAATTTTATCGAAAGGTTTTCGGGCGTAAATAAAAACGTTAAGTCTTATATCGAAGAGATCGTGTTGACGGCGTTACCGGAAAATGAAATTGCGTTATTGCTTCGCACATCAATTCTGGATCGCCTCTGTGGTCCTTTGTGCGAGGCTGTCGCTGGTACCGCCAACGCCGCCGAAATCCTCAAGGATATCCAGTCCAAATCTATGTTTGTCACCGGCCTGGACGAGGAGGGTTACTGGTATCGCTATCATCACATCTTTGCTGCGGTATTACTCAACATGCTGCAAACTAGGTACCCCAATGAATTACAGACTTTGCATGCGCGCGCCAGTCAGTGGTTTTTGGATAATAACCTGCTGTCGGAGGCGGTGCGTCATGCTATAGCGTCCGAACGTATTGAAAATACCATCGAAATTGCTACTCAGGCTGCGGGATCATTAGCCGACGAGGGTGACCTGGAAACGCTTGAGAGTTGGTTGCAGTCCATCTATGTGGAGGATGAACATCAGCGCTTTCATCTAGGATTGATTCGTGTGTGGGCGCTGGCCCACAGTCTCAAGTTGGCTGAAGCAAGAGCTTTGCTGAAAAGCATTCACAGCGGTATTAAGGAATCGGATATTACCCTCAGTGAGACCGAGCAAGCCGAACTGCATGTAGTCGAGGGAATTGTCGCCAATATATCGGACGATACCGCGATGGGTATCATGCAAATGGAACCCTGCGCAGCGAGCCTACCGATTGATCGGCCTTGGGTAGTTTGGCTGTTATGCAATGCATTAACCTTTGCTTTGACCAGCGCTTCACGCTATGAGGATGCACGAAAAGTCTATATGTTGTTGCCGGAGCAGCTGGAGAGAAATCCAAAAAGCGTATTTGTTAGCGTCTACCGCAAATATGTTTGGAGTATCTACCATAAACGGCAAGGCAGTATTGATATGGCGATACTTCTGATCAAGGAAGGTTTGGCCCTCGCCGAAGAAAAAACGGGTTACCATTCTAATGGTGCCGCTCTGGCTGCTGGCTATTTGGCGGGTTTGTTGTACGAGAAGGACGAGTTTGAGCAACTGGAACGTGTCTTGGCTGGTCGTCTGGATGTCATCAAGAAAACCGCATTATTGGATCCATTACGCGGTGCTTATCTGGCGTTATCCCGGGTCAGACGGCGACAATATTTGGCCCCCGATGCCGATAAACTGCTCGAAGAAATGGAGCACTTTGGCGTCGTTCGGAACTGGCCGCGGCTACTTGCCTCTGCGTTATATGAGCGATTGTGTCTGGCCACAAGGGACAATGAATTAGCCGATGCGGAAAAACTGCTTGAGCAAATGCAAGGGCTGCTGGCTGATGTCCCGGAACAACGTTGTGCTTTGTCGGAAATCAAAGATCTATATCAACTCGCGCAGGTACGAGTTCTCTTGCTAAAACAGGATTATCAGAGGGCAATTGAGATATCGACGAGTGAAATTCGCGAGCATAGGCTGTTGGGTAATATGACGAGAGCATTGCTGTCTCAGCTGTTATATGTGCAGGCCTTGGCGCTGGCGGGCGATGAGAAAGCTGCGCTCAAGAATCTAGCGCAGGTGCTAAAAAATGCAGAAAAAGCGGGGCTTCTTCGGTCAGTTATGGACGATATTAAACCTATTTCGTTGCTATTTAATAAGCTGGTATCGGAGCAGCCGCAAATTGTCTCGGCTAGCTATTTGGCAAAAATGCTCGAAGTCTGTAGAACGTCGATATCAGAAAATAATGCAAGTCAAAAACCTGCTGCCAAGCGGGTTAGCCTCAGCCCTCGGGAACAAGACATGTTGCGGCTGCTACGCACGGGTAAAGTGAATAAAGAAATCGCCCGCGAGTTGAATCTATCCCTAGAAACGGTCAAATGGCACCTCAAAAACCTCTACTCAAAGCTGGGCGTCGCTAACCGGTTGCAGGCCATCAGCCAAACAGACGTGCTGTTAACCGGTGATAACCCGATCCACCACTAGTCACTTTTGTTTTTTCGAGCGCTAACCCCTCTTTTTCGCATTTAGACCCCACACCTGTGAGGGGGGGTATTTCGTATGGTGCGATGTTATCTTTTAGCTGGCGATATAGATAAGGTAAAGCGTCCGAACCATGTCATAACCAGATAATAAGGTGCTAGCGGTGGTGCAGTAGCATCATCTTGTACGAAACAGGCTTTGCCGGTTATCTTTGCGGAGATTAGCCATGATCGCTATGAAGGAATTGCACGTTAAATCCATGGTTTATGTAATCCACCGACGGGCTGGATGTGGGTAAAAAGGTGTTGTCGGCTGTCATCGTCAGAAATCGTCAAGCGCTTTCTGACGATGAGTCGGCAGAGGCGGAATGATGACGAGTCACAAGGGGTAAATTATGGGGCTGGATAAAGCGCAACTGCTGGATGCTTACGCACGGATGAAAACGATCAGAGAGTTTGAAGAGAGAATACACAGGGAAAACACGACGGGCGATATCCCCGGGTTTGTACATCTTTATGCGGGCCAGGAAGCCATTGCGGCGGGTGTCTGTATTCATTTGCGTGATCAGGATTATATAGGCAGTACCCATCGTGGTCATGGTCATAGCATCGCCAAGGGTTGCGACGTGCACGGCATGATGGCGGAGATCTTTGGTAAAAAAGACGGGCTGTGCGGTGGCAAAGGTGGCTCGATGCATATTGCTGACCTGGAACTGGGTATGTTGGGAGCCAATGCCATTGTCGGGGGTAATCCTCCCCTAGCCGTGGGCGCGGCGCTCTCGGCGAAGGTGCAAAAAAACGCTGGCGTTGCGGTGTCCTTCAGCGGTGACGGGGCGTCAAATCAGGGAACCACTTTCGAAGCGATGAATATGGCTGTGGTGTTGCAATTGCCCGTGGTATTTGTGTTTGAGAACAATGGCTATGGTGAAGCCACCGGTTGCAGTTATGCGGTCGGTGGCAGCAGCATTGCGGAACGCGCCGCGGGATTTGGGTTGCCCGCTGTGACGGTGGACGGTACTGACTTCTTTGCTGTGGAAAAGGCCGCAAGCGAAGCGATTACCCGTGCACGGGAGGGGCAGGGACCAAGTGTGATCGAGGCTAAAGCCATGCGGTTTTATGGCCATTTCGAGGGAGATCCTCAAGCCTATCGGTCCCGTGAAGAATTACAGCGTATCAGGGAGTCCGGTGATTGTTTGAAAAAGTTTAACGCGATGGCCCAGGCTCAAGCGGCGATTACAAAAGAGGAATTCGAACGCATTGATGCCGATATTCTACAGTTGATCGATAGCGCGGTAGAACAAGCGCGAGCGGCGGAGTTCCCGCAAGTCAACGATCTGTTGACGGATGTTTATGTTGCCTATCAATAATTGGAGTAATCAGCGATGAGCCAAAAAACCATTCGTGAGGCGCTAAACGAAGCGTTGCGCCAGGAAATGGAGCGCGATGAAAGGGTGATTGTCATCGGGGAAGATGTTGCCGGAGGCAAGGGTGGCAGCGGCATCGATGACGCTTACGGCGGACCGCTGGGTGTGACTAAGGGGTTGACGGGGATTTTCGGCAACGACCGCGTAATCGACACGCCGATAACGGAATCAGCTATTATGGGTGCCGCCGCTGGTGCCGCGATGACCGGCCTAAGACCGGTTGCGGAACTCATGTTCGTGGATTTTATGGGCGTTTGCTTCGATCAGATTTTTAATCAGGCAGCCAAATTTCGCTATATGTTCGGCGGTAAAGCACGCACGCCTTTGGTGATTCGAACCACCATCGGTGCTGGCATGCGGACGGCGGCTCAGCATTCGCAATGTCTGTACCATATGTTTACTTCTGTACCGGGCTTGAAATGCGTGATGCCAAGTAATGCCTATGATGCGAAAGGGCTACTGATAGAAGCCATCAGAGATGACGATCCGGTGATCTTTTTTGAAAATAAACTCCTCTACGATTTGACAGCAGAGGTGCCGGATGAAGCCTACTCCATACCCTTTGGCGAGGCCAATATCGTGCGCGCAGGGCGGGATGTCACGATAGTGGCCTTCTCACGCATGGTTCACGTCGCCGAGCAGGCTGCGCAAAAACTGTCAGAGCAGGGAATATCCGTTGAGATCATCGATCCCAGAACCAGTTCGCCTTTGGATGAAGAGACAATTTTGGAATCGGTAGAGGCAACTGGCCGTTTGATAGTGGTTGACGAGTCCGCCGCCCGCTGTGGGTTAGCCGCCGATGTGGCTGCTCTCGTTGCGGAGAAGGGCTTCGGCAGTCTGAAAGCGCCGATTATTAAAATAACGCCCCCCCACACCCCAGTTCCCTTCTCACCACCGCTCGAAGATGCGTATGTGCCCGATGTTGCCCGGGTGATAGAAGGTGTCCGTCAGGTGCTCAATTAGGAGGGGAAATGATCAAAGCAATTACTGTCCCCAAATGGGGGCTATCGATGGAAGAGGGCGAGTTGCTCAGTTGGTTGGTCGCGCCAGGCGATAAGATAGGCCTGGGGCAGGAAATCGCGGAAATTGAAACCACCAAAATTACCGGTACCGTTGAGGCTCAGGTTGCCGGCATTCTGCGTAAGCTGGTGGCACAGGAACAACAAGTTTTGCCGGTGGGCGCATTAATGGCGGTGGTCACTGACGGCGATGAGAGCGAGCAAGAGATAGATGAATTTATTGTGGGGTTTCAAAGCGCCGAAATTGAGAGTTTGCATAACAGCGTTAGCAAAGAGGTCGTCAGTGGACGCGTGGCGTTAGATGGCGTAGAAATATTTTATCTGGATTACCAAGCGGAGCAGGGGGATCAGGCTAAGCTGCCACTCTTGCTGGTTCACGGCTTCGGCGGTGATTCCGGAAATTGGCTATTTAACGCTGAAAAATTAGCTTCGAATCGAAGGGTGGTTGCCATTGACTTACCGGGTCATGGGCAGTCATCGAAAGGGGTTATAGATGGTACTATCGTCGGCTTGAGTAAAACCCTAAGGTTATTTTTGGATCACCTCGAGCTGCCCCGTATTCAGGTTATGGGGCATTCCTTAGGTGCCGCGGTGGCGTTGCAGTTGGCGTTGACTGAGTCTAAGCGAGTTGCTGGGCTAGTATTGATTTGTCCCGCGTTGATGGGTAAAGCAGTGGACCCGGAATACCTTAATTCCTTCATTCATGAGCGCACCAAAAAACAAATGAAACCTCTATTGCAACAGCTCTTTGCTGATTCAGCCTTGGTAACCAATGAAATGGTTGAAAATTTATTGCGTTATAAACGTTTGGACGGTGTTGATTCGGCGTTGCAGACTATAGCGGCAGCCAGTCTGTTACAGGGTGAAACAGCGTTTGATGCGGATGAGGTGGAGCGACTAGATAAGCCGGTTCTTCTCATTTGGGGAGAGCAGGACAATGTGCTCTTGGAAGGTGACACCAGCGCGGTGATCAGAAGGCCGACGGCGGAATACTGGATAAAGCATTCTGGACACATGCCGCACCTGGAAAACTCGGGAATGTTGAACGGCTTCGTCAAGCAGTATCTATCGTCCGCCGATTGAACGCAAAGCACTTGAATGATGATTTGACTGGAGCAGTAGGGGCTAACAGCTATGTGGATACTACCATCCAGATTTAGGCCTTCACGGCATTTTTTGATGTGCCGTAAAATTGTTTGATGTACAAAAGAACAGGATGGTTTTTTTGCGGATTACGCAACGAGCTGGAGTGTGTGCGTGCCTCTTTCCTTCGGTGGAGGAATAGCTTGAAAGTGAACGCCGCTCTTCAAGAGCAATAGTATAGAAAGAAGGGCTACTGCTTGTGATCGCTCGACAGATGGTAAATTAAACTAGTACGGTTATGTACACCCACCTTTTCATAGATCGAACGCAAATGGTTGTTGACGGTGCGAACACTAATATAAAGCTTTTCCGCGATTAGCTGGCTGGGTAATCCTATCGCTAATAGTTCAGCAACATCCATTTCACGCCGGGATAAACCCTGTGCCTGCATGCGGCTACGCATTGACTGTGTGCAAGAGGTAGTCTCGCCGCTGGTGCCAAAGCGCACGATGAAGCGCTGACGGTTTTGTTCACCTGTCGTGTCTATTTCCACTTGGATAGGGCGGCCTTGGTGTATAAATTTAAATGTGTTGGGCTCTTGTGATGAGCTTGGTTGGCTTAGGCTGCTCGCGCATTTGAGAATAAAGCTATCGGGCAAACTAGAGCCGTCTCCCCCGCAAAGTAGTTGTGCTTTTTGGCTGATAAAAACAGGTTCCAAACGATGGTTGAGTACAGCAATACCGTCACTGCATAAACTATGGGCAAAAGTCTCGGTAATCCTGCGGCTTTCCTGCAGCATATCCTGCGCCAAGACTCTTTGAAATGCGCCCTTTAAGTGCGGAGCCAATAGGTTCGCCTTGGCAACTTCTCGCGCTGAAAATGCGGGCGCATGAATGGATCGGTGTAGCCCATAGACGCCGACGGGTTTGTTGTCATCAGATTTTAAACCGATGATCATCACATGATAGATGGATTGCGGCTTCATAAATTCGTTGTAGAACGCCGTCGAGATGTATTCTTTGTGGCTAATGACTTCGCTGGAGATGATGACGTTGCTTGGTTGGGTTGAAAGCCTCTCCAGGTAACGGTGCATGAATGGATCGGAAGAGTGGAATTCAGAGCACCAGCGTGCCATTGCGCCTTCTGGAACACCGTGTTCGGCCCCCTCAGACAGCTGGATTTGTTGGTGATTCTTGGTTATCTGGGCGTAAACACTACTGCGCGCGCCAAGCGAATGCTCCATCAGCGTGAGCGTTTCCTGTTGAAGCGCTTCCATACTATTGCACTCAAGTGCGCGCCGACTTACTTCAATAACATCTTTTAAATCCTGGGTCTGCAAGTTAACCACGGTTAGCCCCTGTCTTAGCAAACCGGATGATCAAATGAAATGTAACTTTGTTCAACCGGTAAGAAGTCGTTCCCGTAAATCTTAATTCAAACCGCTCAATAGCTCTCTCGATAACGCTGAACCAGCAGTATATACAAAATTCTGGGTTGCTGAGAAGCTGTATTTCGCTAAGGATTTATACTCAATACTCAAATAATTGAGTAATTTTTGCTATTAAGTTTTTCCCTGGCAAAGGTAATCTGTCTACCTAACAGCGCGGCTAAAGATGGCGTTAATTGCCGTATGGCTACTGTTGTAAATGTTTAGTATAAATAACAAAAACAAATGCTTGTGGAGGATACTTTATTATGAAAATGAAGAACCTGCTTATCGGCTCAACAATTTTTTCTATGCTGTGCACAGACTTGGTAGCGGCGCAGCTTGAAGAAATTATCGTCACCGCGACGAGGCGTGAAGTTAATATACAGGACACTGGCATTTCGGTGACAGCGATTTCCGGGGAAGCTTTAGAACAGTTTAATATTACGGAAACGGATTTACTTTCCATTATTACACCGGGGCTAATGTTTCAGAACGGAGGAGGTAGCCCGCTGGTGGGATTGGTATCTATCCGTGGCGTGGCACAGAATGATTTTGCTGGTCATATTGAGTCCCCTAATGCGCTTTATTTGGATGAGGTTTATCAGTCATCTATTTCTACCAATTCCGTGAAAATGTTTGATATGAACCGGGTAGAGGTTTTGCGCGGTCCACAGGGCACACTCTTTGGCCGTAATGCGACGGGTGGTCTAGTTCACCTGATTACCAATAAGCCGACGGAAGAAACCGAAGGTTATCTCAAATTAACGGCTGGTAGCTATGATTCCTATGGTTTTCAGGGTGCGATTAGTGGTTCTGTCAGCGACACCCTGACGGCCCGTCTGGCGGTCTATTACAATAAAGCCGATGGTTTTATCGAGAATGACATAGGCCCCGATCAAATAGAAGACGACACGAAGTCTGCCCGTCTGCACCTTAACTTTGCGCCGAACGACAAACTCAATATTTTATTGAGTGCTGATTTCTATGATATGGATATCGACAATGTGGGTGCGGCCTATACCCAGGCGGCGGCAGTTGATCCAGTGACGGGTTTAGGCTTCAATGTGGGTTCGACCGGCAACCTGATCACCGGCTATGTGGATGCTGACGGCGACAAGTATAGCGGTAGTTATGATCAACCGGGTTATCTTGACCGTCAGTTCAATAATGTCTCTGCAAAAATTTCCTATGACTTCGGTGGTTATCAGCTGGTTTCCATCAGTAACTTCAATAGCGTCGAAGTGGAATATCTTGAGGATAACGATTTAAGCCCTTTCCCCTTTATCGAGTTTGGACAGACTGGCGATAGCGATACCCTAAGCCAGGAATTGCGTATTGAAGAAGTAGAGGGGGAAACCCGATGGACTGCAGGCGTTTACTACCTCAATATCGATGGCGATTACTCCCAGGATCTTAATGTCTTGCCACCGCCGGATTTCGACGCCAACGTATTGGAGCTGGGGCAGCAGGCACTCTGGTCAGTCGAAACGACTTCCTACTCAGTATTCGGCCAAATTGAACGCGATCTATCTGACCAGCTGATGCTAACGGCGGGGATACGTTGGACTTACGATGATAAGGATTATGCCTACCTTGCGGTGCCACGGTTTGCTGTTGGGGGCATGTCGATTCCAGGTGTCGCGCCACTGATCGCGCCTCCCGGCAGTTTGGTAGAAGCGTCTTTAGCAAATAACGGCGTCAGCGATAGTTACGATGAGGATGGCACATCGGCGCGGTTACAGTTGGATTATTCTGTGACTCCAGACTGGTTGCTATACGCCAGTTTCAATAAGGGCTATAAGGCGTTTAACTATAATGCCGGTTTTGCGGGTCATGCGCCCTTCGCCGGCGTACGCTTTGACGGCGAAGATATTTATGCCTACGAAATTGGTAGCAAACTGGATTTCTGGTCGGGCAAAGGCCGTTGGAATATCAGTGCTTACTATTATGATTACAAGGACTATCAAGCCTTTGATCAACGCGGCATAAACTTCACCCTGTTTAATACCGACGCCACTATCAGCGGTTTGGATACGGAATTGCAATTGAAACCAGCCGACAACACGACCTTGATGTTTAGCGCGGCGTTTTTGGATACCGAGGTTGAAGATGTGCTGATTGGTACGGATCCGGCGAATCCGATCTCGGTAGATCGAGAAGCGCCCCAGTCTCCCTCCTTTACCTTCAGTGGTGCAATTGTACAAGACTTTAATCTGAGTGCGGGGGTCATCACGGTTCAGTTCAGCGGTTACTACAACAGTGGTTACTATTCGCAGTTAACCAACGCGCCAAACACGGATATTCCCAGTTATGCGATCTTTAACGGGCGTATCAGTTTTAGCGATCCTGACAGAAAGTATCAAATCGCATTATTCGCGAAAAACCTGTTTGATAAAGAATACTTTACCTACGCCTTTGATATCGCCTCGAATGGATTTACCGAACAAAGTTTGGGGATTCCACGCTGGGTCGGTGTTGAAGGTAGCTACAACTTTTAACGTCAATTTATTCTCCTCACCCTAACCCTCTCCTCAAGGAGAGGGGATAAGGTTAACTTTAGGGCTAAGATTCATTATGAAGAGATTAACTGACAAGGTGGCACTGGTTACCGGTGGCGCTTCAGGAATCGGGCGCGCTTCCTGTGAGAAACTGGCGTCGGAAGGTGCACAGGTGCTGGTGACCGATGTCAACGTAGCGGGCGGCCATCTTACGGTGGAAACCGTTGGTACTGCAGCTCGCTTTCAGCAACTTGACGTTAGCCAGGAGGCAGACTGGATTGCTGCGATACAACAAGCGATCAACTATTTCGGTAGGTTGGATATTCTAGTGAATTGCGCAGGTATCGGCTTTAGTGGGCATGCCGAAGAGATTGATCTGGAGGCTTGGAATCAGATTGTCGCGGTTAACCTAACCGGCACGATGCTGGGTTGCAAACATGGCATCAAGGCGATCAAAAAATCCGACGGTGGTGGGTCAATTATTAACATCTCTTCTGTTGGCGGCTTACTGGGTACATCCGATTTGGCAGCCTATTGTGCGACCAAAGGCGGGGTAACGCTGCTCACTAAAGCCGTGGCCTTGGATTGCGCAGAGCTGGGTTATGGCATTCGTTGTAACTCTATCCATCCTACTTATGTGGATACCGAAATGCTTGATCCAGTAGCGGCAATGATCGGCAGTCGAGAGCAGATGGTTGCTACCATGTTGCGTAACGTTCCGTTAGGGCGTCTAGCCACAGCTCAGGATATTGCCAATTCAGTTTCATTTTTAGCCAGCGATGAATCCGCCATGATTACGGGTACCGCATTCTTGGTAGATGGTGGCACCACTGCCGGTATGCCAGCGAGTCACTCGGCTTAGTGTGGGAATTTCGAACGAAGGAGATAAATCAATGACTCAGCCGGAACGAACAGTAATGCAAATGGCCTACGTGGTCGAGAATATGGAGCAAGCGCTGGAGCGCTGGCTACAAAAAATAAAAGTTGGCCCGTTTTTTGTGCTGAAAAGTCTGGCAGCGGAAAATATGCGTTATCGAGGTGAACCGACTAATTTGGATATCGATGTGGCGCTTGGGTTTTCCGGAAATCTTTGCATCGAATTGATCCAACAAAACTGTGATTCCCCCTCCGTTTATCGCGAACTATTGCAACGCCAAGGCCCAGGCTTTCATCATTGGGGACTGTATTCTGAGACCTTTGATGAAGATGTGCTGCGCTATCAACAGCAGAATCACGAGCTGGCATTTAGTGGCAAGGTCAGCGTCGGAGCACGTTTCGCTTATATGGATACGGTGAAGGATCTTGGTGGCATGCTGGAGTTGATTGAGGTGACGCCGGTAGTGAGCGATTTATTTCACAACATGGAAAGTGCGCACTGGGATTGGGATGGCAGAGATCCGGTTCGCTATGTCGGCTAATTAAAAAATTTAGCAATAAAACCCGCCGCAGCGTCAGCAAAGTTTTAGTTGCCCGCGAACGGTAGATTCAATTTTAAGAGGTGGTATAGATGGAATGTACAGTCAGTGCAATGTTGCTCGCAATTCTCAAAAAACACGGTGTTAAATATATTTGTGGTTTGCCGGCGGCACAGATCGGTTTGATTATGGACGGCGCATCCCGCGATCCGGAGCTAAAATATGTTACCACGCGACACGAAGAAGCCGCCGGACATATGGCAGCCTCCATTTCCCGCGTGACTGATACGATGGGCGTGTGCTTCGCGACAGTCGGCCCCGGCGCGACTAATATTGTACCGGGTGTAGCTGCCGCTTATGCGGACAATATTCCGCTGCTGGTGATTACCGGTCAGAACCAGGCCAGAACCATCGACCCAAGCATTGACCAGTTGCAATCGGCGGATCAGTTGGGGTTGTTCAAATCCATCACGAAATGGAACGCCTCCATTCATCATGCCGAACGTGCACCGGAGCTGATTGAGCGAGCCGTTCATATTGCGCGTTCAGGTCGTCCCGGCCCGGTTCATTTGGATATTCCCTGTGATGTTGGCACCCAGTTATGCAGCTATGACCTGGACCAGGTTCCTCCTTATCAATTAAAAAGACCGACCCCAAATCGGGAGGAATTACAGCAAGTGTTAGGGGCACTATCCTCTGCCCGTAAACCGGTGCTAATTGCTGGCGGCGGTGTCGCGCGATCCGGTGGTGTTGAAGCATTTCGGGAACTACTTGAGGTGACTGATATGCTGGCAATGTCGACCGCCAATGGCCGTGGCGTGATTCACCCCGATCATCCGAATAATATAGGTTCGGCAGGCCTAGTGTCCGGGCAGGTAGCCATTGATGTCGCTCAGGAAGCGGATTTGGTATTGGCCTTTGGTTGCAAGTTTTCCACCTTCACTCCGATTCACAAACCACCGCATTATCCGAAACCAAAAGCGCAGAAAATTATCCAGATTGATATTGATGCTGAATGTATTGGTAAGGCGGCGCCTATTGAAATTGGCTTGGTGGGTGATGCCAAGGCGACTTTGGAATTGCTGGTTGAACTGATTAAAGAGGGTGTTCAGCTTAATCCGGATACGGCTTGGAAAGACAGCGTGATTAAAAGACGTAACGACTGCCGGGAGTTGTATCGATCAACGGCGGTTGAAGCGAAAGTGGTTGGAGGTACCGGCATGCTCAATGAGTCCGCCGTCGCTAAAGCCATCAGCGAATTGTTACCCAAAGACGCCATTGTCGCTCATGATGGCGGCCAGACCATGATGTGGACGCTTTCGCATATTCAGGTCGATAGCCCGGAGCGGTCACTTTTTGTTCCAGGAATGGGGCATCTGGGTTTTGGTTTACCCTACGCAAACGCGGCGAAACTGGCCCATCCTAAGCGCCCCGTTTTCTGTCTGACTGGTGATGGCGCGATGGGTATGACCATTCAGGAGTTAGAAACAGCGGTGCGCTACGGTTTGAACGTTATCACCATCATTTTCAATGACAGCTATTGGGGTATGTATAAACCCTTTGGAGATATACTGGATAACCCCGAGTTCGGTACCAAATTATCCAAGGTGGATTTTGCTAAAATCGCGCAGGGCTTTGGTTGCTATGCTGAAGATGTGACGGAGTTGAAACAGCTAGCTGCGGCCATTAAACGCGCAATGGAATCGAACAAACCGGCGGTGATTAATGTTGGCGTAGATTTTACACCCCATCCGATGGATTTTCTCTGGCCTAATATTATTCTGGATGGATTCCAGTTTCCCGAACTACCGAAAAATAAAATGCGGGCAGTCGCCTAAAAGTTTTGTGCCTGATAAGTTGGAAATGGAGAAATCATGATGGCTAAAGCGTCAGGTAGAGTCGGTGGGAAAATTGCACTGGTGACCGGTGGTGCAAACGGGTTGGGGCGTGCGATCGCCGCGCTCTTGGTAGAGCAGGGAGCGACAACTATTATTACAGATGTGCAGGAAGCGAACGGACAAAAAACAGCAGAAGAAATTGGTGCTGTTTTTATGCTGCAAAATGTGGCTGTGGAGTCCGAGTGGGAAGCAATCTTAAGCGCTATAAAAAGTGATTATGGCCGCCTGGATATTCTGGTGAATAATGCTGGCATCAGTGGGCCGGTAGAGAACGCCGACCCAGAAACCACCGCGCTGGAAACTTGGCAGAAGATACAGGAAGTCAACAGCCAAAGTATTTTTCTCGGTTGTAAACACGCTATTCCTTTGATGAGGTCTGGCGGTGGCGGGTCGATCATTAATCTATCATCTATCGCGGCTCTGGTAGCCACACCCTTCATAGCGGCATACGGTGCAAGTAAGGCCGCAGTGCGGCAATACACCAAATCAGTTGCCTCACACTGTGCGGCTACCGGTTCAAAAATTCGCTGCAATAGCGTTCATCCTGGCCAAATTAAAACCGCCATGCATGATAATTTGATCAATGAAACAGTACGCCTGACCGGAATTAGCAAAGAGGAAGCCGAACAGCAGTTTTTAGCCCGTATACCCTATGGCGAATACGGAGAACCGGATGATATCGCTTACGCTGTATTGTATCTGGCGTCGGATGAATCCAAACACGTCACGGGAATACAGTTGGTGGTGGATGGTGGTATGGAGCTAAACGGCTGAGTTGCAGAGTTTATCGTTGAGTTTGCTTTGGCTAGGCGATCTCTTGAAGTAACTCTCGCGCAATAATGACGCGTTGTATTTCACTGGTGCCCTCATAAATCGAAGTAACTCTAGCGTCTCTCGTGTATCTCTCCAATGGCAGCTCTTGGGTGTAGCCAAGGCCGCCCATAAATTGTAGCGCGGTATGGCATACGCGGTTTGCTGTTTCGGTGGCATACAGTTTGGCCATCGATGCATTTTTGGAGAAAGTCTTGCCGTTTTCCTTTAAATAGGCAGCTTTCATCAATAGTAATTGGGCCGCTTCAAGCTCGGTATAAGCATCTGCGAGCATCCACTGTAACCCCTGAAAATTGCTGAGCGGTTGACCAAACTGTTTTCTTTGCGGCAGGTATGCTCGGGCATAGTCCATTGCTGCTTGGCCAATACCGAGTGCTAGTGAGCCAACACCGATTCTGCCACCAGCCAGTTCCGCTACGGCAATCCGAAAACCATCGTTCAATTGCCCCATCAATGCAGATTCAGGAATGCGGCAATTTTCAAATATTACCGTGTTTGTGCTTGATCCGCGTTGTCCCATTTTTTTTTCTGTGGGGGCGATGGTTAGCCCTGGCGTATTGTGCTCTACCAGGAAGCAGGAAATGCCTTTCCCCTTGGGGCGAGAAGAGTCAGTCACTGCCCAGACAACAAAAATACCAGCATACTCGGCACTGGTGATCCAAGCTTTGTTGCCATTTAGTACCCATTCGCCGTTGCTTAAAACGGCTTTGGTACGCATTTGCGAAGGGTCAGAGCCAGCACCGGGTTCAGACAAACAAAAAGATCCAGCGCTGTATTCACCACTGCATAACTTTGGAAGGTAGCGCTTTTTTTGTGCTTCACTGGCAACGCTCTGGATCACTTCACCTACCATGTTGGTGACAGACATGGTGGCGGCGGTAGCGGCGCAACCACGCCCAATTTCGGTCATTGCCAAACTGAAAGCAACAGGACCTGCCTGTGTGCCGCCGTACTCGGAATTGACATTAAGTCCCATAAAACCAAGTTGCGCTAGCTTGTGTACGTTCTGAATGAGTATTTTGTGGCTGGACTTTTGATCCAACAGCGCGGCCTGTGGCGCTAACTCTGAGTTGGAAAATTTTCTTGCCATGTCCTGTATCATGCTCTGTTCTTCGGATAGATTCATATCCATTTGCTAAATCCTATTATTTTCATTGAGCTGAGATTAAGAGGTGTATATTTCGATGGTTAAATTTGACGGTTAAACCATCTCGTTAATATCACCACGAAGGAAAGTGTGCTTTATAATTTTACCGCCAACGATACGGATTAATGTCGTGTTTTCTCCGTCCCCAATGGCGAGTGGACGTGTATTGTCGTAGAGCTTTTCAACGAAATATTCCTTAGTGATGCGGCGCATGTTTTTGCACGGCTTCTTTTCCTCCCGTAGAATTTTATAGAAACGCCAGTCTGCAAAAATAGCATTGGTTTTATTGCTATTTAAATTACATGACTTGAACGCGGTTATTACCAATATAGTGTGAATGACTAAGTTTAAACCTATTGAGGAGTGACTATATCGGCTGCGAGATTATTGGCGAATGGCGGCAAGTTGCTAATTGTTAGCAAAAAACGCTAATCGTTTTAGCGATAAACCATTTTATTTTGAGATAAAAATAGTGGTTTCTCGCTATAAAGAAAATAAAAACATAAGTGGTTATTTGAATTTATGGCGACGAAATTGTTTTGGCGAAAGGCCGTATTTTGCTTTGAAAACACGGCTAAAGTAAGCTGAGTCATTGAAGCCGATCATGAAGGCAATATCAGTGACACTGAGGTCGCTAAGCCCCGTATCAGACAAATAGCGTGCCGCCAGGGCTGTGCGTTTATCGGAAATTGTCTTAGTTAAACTCATCTCTGTGCTCGCAAAAAGTTTATGTAGATAACGATCGCTGATGCCTAATGCCCGGGAAATACTTTGGACGCCGATATCAACATCGAACAGATTTTCCTCGATATATTCTTGTGCTTCTTGCAGTAGGGTTTGAGGATTCTTATTTTTGACTAGCTGAGTTGCCGAGCGTGATTCGGTACAGGCTTTGGCGAGATCTAGCAGTACGTTGATGATGGGGCGTTCTTCGCTGGTTCTAACCTTGTGTGCATTCTTACGTAAGGTGAGCAAGGTAGAGCGTAATATATTTGATAGCACATCATGATCATCAATGACCACAATCTGATCTTGACGAATCAGTGACTGGGCGACACTGTGGTAGGTGGCTGGTATAAATACGGAGATTTGACGAATGTTTTCTTTGGATTCGAATTGTAGGGGGTGATTGCTGTTCCAGATAAATAAATTGCCACGTTTGACGAAGTCATGACACTCATCCACTGAAATGCTGTAACCCTTGCCATCGAGAATGTAGGAAATGATGAGATAGCAAGGTTGTTTGGTAGTGCCGTGTGGCAGTGCCCGCTCGCCTTTAATAGGTAATGTCATGACATCAGTGACGAAACATTCACCGAAACTATATTTTTTGATATAGGCGTTAATCTGGCGGTTTAGGCCTTCACTCTGTTTGATTTTCCAATCAAAATGAACCTCGCTCAGATGTTCGCTAAAGGCTTTGAAGTCCTCATTTTTATTGAGTTTTTGGGCTTTCCAGTCAATTTCCAGAGGCATGCTATGCACTCCAAAGGTTGGGCATTTAGTGGTTTAAATAATAGCTAAATTTTTATTCACGTATGCGCGATTGTCTAAATATTTGTTCCCTACAGTCAAAGAACTCTGTGATAGATCGCAATATGCTATGTTCGTCAAAATGATGAAATTACCGGATCCGACTAGGTTCATCATGGTGGATTTAGGATAAGTTGACGAGTGTTTTTAGACAAGGGAATTGTAATCTTAGCTGGCGTGCTAAGAGTAGATGAAAAAACAGAAGAGAGGCTTGCGCAAGATAATCTTGGTAAGCCCGAATGCTATTCGGGAGGATAGAAATAAATGAGCAATAAAATTTCCGCATTAAAATCCTGTCTGTTTATTGCTGTCGTGAGTGTTTTGGCGCAGCTCTACGGGCAGGCAGCGCTGGCGGGTTCGATCAAAAGCTACCAGATTGAAGAGGTGATAGTTACCGCCCGGAAGAAAGCTGAGAGTGTTCAAGATGTGCCGATATCTATCGCTGCCTTCGATGCAAATTCGATCAAAGAAAACGGTTTCAGCGATACCTTGAGCATTGACGAAAAGGTGCCAAACCTGGAGATAAAGACCTTTGGCGGACAACCCAATATTTTTATTCGGGGGGTGGGTAATAATGACTACAACGCGACGACGGTGAGTCCGGTCAGTATTTATCTGGACGATGTGGTGATGGGACTGACGGGGTCGCAAATCTCTCAGGTCTACGATCTGGAAAGAATTGAGGTGTTGCGCGGTCCTCAGGGTACTCTCTTTGGCAGAAACACGACCGGTGGCGCTATAGCCTTTCATTCAAACAAGCCGACTGATCGATTTCAGTCGGGTATTAGCGCAACTGTCGGCAACTATGAGCGTAGGGGCTTCGAAGGCTACCTCAACCTGCCATTGATAGCGGACAGGTTGATGCTCAGGCTGGCGGCAAAAACCGACTATAACGAGGGTGACCGGGAAAATTTATTTGACGGCAAAGACGCCAATGGGGTGGAAACACACTCCGGGCGCGCCAGCATCCGCTATCTACCTTCCGATAAGGTGCAGGTTGATTTCAGTGTTCACGCCCATGTTGATCGGAGCGATTTTAAACAGGGCAAACCGGTCGGGACTTTCCCAGGTAACACCAGCGTGCTTGGTTATGCTGATTCCTCTCCTGGGAACACCGAGAAACTGAATTTTAACGGCAAAAATAAGCACTATATTGATGCCGAAGGAGCGTTGCTGAAAATTGAATATGATCTTGGTGAAGCCACATTGAAATCCATTACTGCATTTGAAAACAGTGAAACCGATTACTGCGGCGATTTTGATCACAGTCCGTTATCGTTGGATGAAATCTGTTTTGAAACGGATGGTGATCAGTTCTCTCAGGAATTTAATATCAATATGATGCTGAATGAAAAAACAGACTTGGTTGCAGGTGTTTTTTATCTGACAGAGGACATTCAGTATGACACCTTCGCCAATCTCTTTGGTGCACTTCCTGTCGGTGTAGCACTGCCTTTGCTGGCTGGTTCGGAGCGCGAAACAACAACCTATGCCGTATTTTCCGAACTTAACTTTGATGCGGGTAATGGCTGGTCAATTAATGCTGGCATTCGCTATACCTACGAAGAGAAAGATGCGGATTTGTTCAGTTCAGTCGTACTTAATCTGTTTAACCCCAGCGCCCCTGACATCGCTCCGGTACCCATTATTCCTATGACCAAGCTCGTGGATGATTGGAGTGCAGTCTCCGGACGCTTGGCGGTGGATTATAAGTTCAATAACGATGTTATGGCTTATGCCAGTGTTTCCCGAGGTTTCAAATCGGGCGGATTTAACCTGGGTGCTTTTTTTGATCCGAATGAGCTGACCACGGTCGATCCGGAGTATTTGATCGCCTATGAACTGGGCTTGAAATCAACCCTGATGGATAATCGTTTGCAATTGAATCTGGCGACTTTCTATTACGATTATTCGGAATTACAGGTATTAACCTTTGTTTCCGGTAGCACCCCAGCTAATCCGCTGGTGTTTGCTTTGGAAAATGCCTCCGACGCAGAGATTTATGGCGTTGAATTGGAAATCAAAGCTTTCCCTTTGGATGGCCTTGAGCTTACTGCCGGTGTTGGTTACCTAGATACCCAGTACAAAGACTTTGAATCCACCGTTGGCGGTGATTTGTCCGGTAATGTGCTGCCGGGCGCTCCGGAATGGAATATTAATCTGGCGCTTGCCTATGATATTGGGTTATCGAATGGGATGACATTGCGTCTTCAAGGTGACTATTCCTACACTGATGAGCGTTTCTTTAATTCATTCGAGCTAGAGTCAATTAGCTCCAGAGGCGATCATGACTTGCTCGGCGCACGGGTATCCTTGTTGGCGGAAGGTGGCGCTTGGGATATCTCCCTTTGGGGACGGAATCTTGCCGACGAGGAGTACGTGGTTGATAGTACCGATCTGTCAGGTGTATTCGGATTTATTCCGCTGTTCTATGGCGATCGTCGCAGCTATGGCCTTGATTTTACCTACCGTTACGAATAACCGCCATAGGTGAAAAGGGTGAGCTTTTCAGAACAAGTTATACTGGTGACAGGCGCCGCTTCGGGTATAGGAGCGGCCACCAGCAAAGCCTTTATAGACCACGGTGGCTTGGTCATTGCGCTGGATGTGAATGAACCGGGTTTACGGGAAATTAGCGCACATTGCGGTGACAGGCTCACCGCTGTGCGTTGTGATCTTGGTACTGAGGTATCAATAGAAAAAGCGCTAGCGAAAATTAAGGCACGTTTTGATCGGGTTGATGTACTAGTCAATAACGCTGGGGCAGGTAGGTTTGTGGGGATGGAATTTACCCCCGCTGACTTTGACCAGCATTTCCACATTAATCTTCGTGGCCCCATGTTATTGATCAAGCACAGTCTTGAACTGTTGCGGGCAAGCCGGTCTGCCAATGTGGTTAATATCGCCTCCGTAGCAGCGCGTCTTGAATGGGGTAATCATTTTTTGTATTCCTGTGCGAAAGCCGGAGTGGAGAAGTACACCAAACATTTGGTGCGCGACCTGCCCTGGCTGAGGGCTAACTGTATTTTACCAGGGGTTATCGATACAGCCATTATCGACCGTTTGGCGACTGCGCAAGAAAAGGCAGGGCTGTTTCAGTTAATGGAAGAGCAGGTTCCATGTGGTCGTGTGGGAAGTCCTGACGATGTCGCGCAAGCCATACTGTTTTTGGCTTCGTCCAATGCCAGTTATATCAATGGCGCATCGTTGGTGGTCGATGGTGGATTGAGCCATGCAAATACCTGGTTAGGGTTATAGAAAACAGTGGTCTTTTAAGTCATGAGTGTGAAAATTTAATAAGAGGAAAATATGTCCGCACGTACCTATATCTTGGGTGGCGTCCAATCAGACTTTAGCCGTGATATGTTCAAAGAAGGTAAAACTGTATTTGATCTTTTTAGTGAAACCATGGAGCAGGCGTTAGCAACTACTGGCATCGATCCGACTAAGGTAGAAAGAGGGCACATTGGTAATGCCTCGGGCGATGTATTGACGCACTACGCGCAAATGGGTGGCTTCTTCGGTATGGCGAATGACAAATTTGCTGGCATGCCTGCCAGTAGACATGAGGCAGCTTGTTGTTCGGGTTCGATGGCTATGCTGGGAGCAATCTCGGATATTGGCGCGGGGTTTTATGATTTGGTCTGTGTTGCCGGGGTTGAGGTGATGGGGGTTGATACCGCTGATATCAAAGAGTTCGCCACTTTGGATCAAGCGATTGGTGCACATGCTTGGCCGACGGAAAGGACCCAGGAAGAGTGGGTTTGGCCTTATCTGTTCAGCCAGTTTCAACGCGATTACATAGACCGTTATGGGTTGGATTACGCGCATCTTGGCGAAATATCCCGTATTAATCTTAATAACGCCAAGCGAAACCCAAATGCCAGAGGGAAAAATTATCCCTTCACCGATGCCTGCTTCACAGCCAACGATGAGGTAAACCCGGTGGCAATGAGCGATTTTCGTGTGCATGACGTATGCCGTACGGCGGATGGAGCGGCGATTTTATTTTTAGCGAGCGAAGATTTCGCCAGGGAATATGCAACCAAACATGGCTTGAAATTTGAACAGATACCCTGGATCAAAAGCTTTGCTCATAGCACGATGCCGACGGAACTGGCGGTTAAACGACGGCTCTCGCAGGCCTCCGGAAGCGACTATTACATGCCACACCTAAAAAAAACCATTGATAGCGCGGTAGATCGTGCTGGTATGGCGAGTATTAAAAAAATGGATGTGCTGGAGTTGCATGATTGCTTTAGCGTTACCGAGTATATGATTTTAGATCACTGTGGTTTAGCGGCTCCCGGTGAGGTATGGCAAGTCATCGAAGATGACACGATTGGACTGAGTGGATCTTTTCCGGTTAATCCGAGTGGTGGTTTATTGGGTGCTGGTCATCCGATAGGTTGTACGGGCGTGCGTATGGCACTGGATTGCTACAAGCAGGTAACGCAAAGTGCTGGAGACTATCAGGTTGAGGGTGCAAAAAATGCCATGCTGATTAATGTCGGCGGTACGCTAACGACAGTGGCCGCGATGGTCATTGGTCTCTAGTTAATCCAATCATAATAGCCTCCAGTGGAGAACAGGTTTGAATCAAGAGCAGGAAATTACACAATTACTCGATCATCATCTCAATGCATTGCTCAGCACCAATGTGCCTGAAATTCTTAGCGATTACGATGATGACTCATTGATCTATACACCCAATGGTCCGGTGCAGGGGTTATCTAATTTGAAAATTATGTTTGCTAGCTTTCTAGCAAATTTACCAGCGGATGTTTTGCAAAGTATTGAGGTCTTGCGCCAGGATATATACCAGGATACGGCATATATTCTCTGGCGAGCGGGTGATCAGATACCCTTGGGCACGGATACCTTTGTTATTCGAAATGGTAAGATCGCGATACAGAGTTTTGCCGCACAGCTGAATTTTAGTCAGTTATCAGAGGTCTCAGGCGTAAAAGATGCTATGAAAAAGTAAGTGAGTTTAGTTTATGTAATGGTAATCATGTCTCAAAAGCTTTATGAGGAACCATTCACTTTATTTTTATAGTCTTTTACTCTGTAGTAAAGCAATCATATAAACTTATCCGCAAAATCAGTTTTCAACGATCAGACTATGAATCTTAGAAATACCATTCACAGCCATTTCGTGTTGCCATTGCTGCGCAATGCGCACAGCAGAGGACTGGCTCCCGAGAAGATACTGCAATCGGTAGATTTATCACCGGAAGTGATGCATGAGCCTAAGGTGAGATTTACTTTAGATCAGTACACAGCCATATTGCGGTCGCTCTGGAAAGAGTTGGATGACGAGTTTTTTGGTTTGAGTGTTAAGCCTGTGCATTTTGGTACTTTTGCACTCTTTTGTGAGCTGTCGATGAAGGAAGGGCGCGTTGGTGCCGCTTTAGAAAAACAGGCAGAGTGTTTCAAACTTGCGACTGAGGGGATCAGATGGCACTTGGAACAGCGGGGAGAAGATGCTGTGCTCAGCCTTAAAATCAATAAATCAGAGCCGAACTCAGACAATATACTAACCGAATACTTATTGGCAATGACACACCGGTTTGCCGGGTGGTTGGCGGGTCAACACATCCCCTTATCTCAAGCCTGTTTTGACTATCCTCAACCTGACTATGTAAAAGAATATGATGTCTTATTTGGTTGTCTCTACCGGTTCGATCAACCGATACTGGCCTTAGTATTCCCTAAACACTGCTTAAACTGGTCTATTGTTCGTACCTCAGAGGAATTGATCCCTTTCTTGAAGCAGTCACCTGTGGGAATGCTAGTACGACCGGAAACGGATAAAAGCTTTGTGATTAAAGTAAGAAGAGTTCTGTTAGATTCCAGCGGAGATGAGTTAGAATTTCCGAGCTTCGAAGAAGTCGCTAAAAAATTGGGGGTAAGTGCTGGCACGCTTCGTCGTCGGTTAAAGGAAGATAATACTTCATACCAGCTCCTTAAGGATGGCATTAGACGAGATGTTGCGATTGAGCTGCTCTGCGATCCGTCAAAGTCTGTGTTTGAGGTCGCCTATGCAGTTGGTTTTTCCGAAACCAGCACTTTTTCCCGGGCTTTTAAGTCCTGGACCGGGCTGCCGCCCACGGCCTATCGTGATCTGGGTGAAGAGGCTCTCGTAGAAAATCAATAGATCAGGTTGGTTTTCGTAATCCTTGCATTGATTCATTATCATTTCTCAAATTTAAGCGCAGCTATCGCCAAAAACTCTTTTCCGTGCGGTACGAATAATTCACCTATTTTCCATTGGGACTTAACTTAGGGATTTTCTACTTGCTCCACGCGCTCTTTGATGAAACAGCGCCCCCCTTTTTTTAGATCGTAGTTGAAGCTAAGGCAAAGACTCATTCGAAATAAATAAGGCCTTAGAGCCATTAGTTTTGACGATAGTATTTTTTGCTAACAACTCGCCATTTGCTGCCATTCGCCGAACTTGGACCTACCTATATAGTGCTATCAATAACGGGAGTTCCATTGTTCGCGGCTTCCGGTTGACTATCTTGCAATCGAGTCGGATAAATTTTTTAGAGGGTTGCGCAAACAAATAAGGATCGGAATGTGAGAGACGTGGCAGTGGTCGGCGTCGGGATGACCAAGTTTGGAAAATATCAGAATACCGGTATCAAAGAATTGGTTTGCGAGTCGGTGCAAGAAGCATTGAAGGATTCGGGTATTGAGAAGAAACAGTTGCAGGCGGCCTATGTGGGGAACGCCGCTGCAGGAGCAATAACGGGGCAGCATATGATTCGTGGGCAGGTGACTTTAGCGCCCATGTCGATAGATGAGATTCCGATTTACAATATTGAAAACGCCTGTGCCAGTAGCTCTACGGCATTTAATTTAGCTTGGCAGGCAATCGCGACGGGAGTCCATGATTGTGTGCTGGTGGTAGGATTTGAAAAGCTCTACGATGAGGATAAGAATAAATCTTTCCTAGCGCTCGAATCCGGTTTAGATGTGGTGGAGTACCAAACATATTTCGCAGATGTGGAGCGACGCCTCGGGCTTGAAGAACAAATATTTAAGGAAGGCGGCGTTAACCGTAGTCGCTTTCTTGATGTCTATTCGTTTCTGGCGCGAAGGTTTATGGATCAATATGGCTTAAAGCAGGAGCATTTAGCGCAGCTTGCCGTAAAAGCACATAAAAATGGCTCGCTAAATCCTAAAGCGCAGTATCAAGAAAGGGTCACGGTTGAACAGGTTCTACAATCCGGTGATGTGTCCTACCCGCTGACTCGCATGATGTGCGCACCGATAGGGGATGGAGGTTCGGCAGCCATACTTTGCTCGGCGTCGATGGCGGCCAGATATACATCGCACCCGGTCTGGGTTGCGGGGTCTTTGGTGTCTAGCGGGAGCATCAGGTCAGACCTTGACCTCTCCATCACCAAGCGTACCGCGACCAAACTTTATGAGACTTCAGGCGTTGGCCCTGAAGACATCAGTTTTGCGGAAATCCATGATACGACGTCTTCCGCTGAAATTA
The DNA here is from genome assembly GCA_024234615.1 of Pseudomonadales bacterium. Lineage (NCBI taxonomy): Bacteria > Pseudomonadati > Pseudomonadota > Gammaproteobacteria > Pseudomonadales > Pseudomonadales bacterium. The sequence continues at coordinate 1,829,838 of JACKNY010000001.1, read as the reverse complement.
TGTATTTGGTAGAGCTTGGTTTTTGTGGTGGTGAAAATGCGGTCAATTGTATTGAGCAAGGATATTTTGATATTGATGGTAAACTTCCCTCTAATCCATCGGGTGGGCTGACGACCAAAGGACATCCGGTCGCAGCCACAGGTGTTGCGCAAATTTATGAGGTGGTATTGCAGCTGCGCGGTCAAGCTGGAAAGCGGCAAGTTGCCAATGCAAAAATAGGAATGACTCACAACGGCGGAGGTTTGTTAGGCGTAGAGCCCGCAGCAATGGTGATGCATTTGTTTAAGCGCTAATCCGAGAGTAACGCCTTAATAAAGTAAAACGTAGAGATTGGGTATATGAGTGCCAGCCAGGATAACAATCGACAATATTTTAATCAGGACGTAGAGCCTTTACTGAACACGCCTCAGATGAAGCTAATGCAGGAGGACAGGTTAAAGTCTGTATTGCAATACTTCTACGACAATGTGCCCTTTGATCGTGAAAGAATGGATTTAGCCGGTATCACCCCAGAGAGCATTAAAAGTCTGGATGATTTGGCGAGACGGTTGCCTTTTTGCGGGCAAGCAGACTTCAGAGCGGCCTTTGAGCGTGTAGATAATGACATGTTCAAAGCCTATGAAATCCTGTTCGGTAAGAAACGGATGCAAGACTTGCATTTACTGACGACGACCTCCGGCACCACCGGGGTACCAACGCCCTATCCGGTATTCCACAAGTCGGCAGAAGCGATGGGCGAGATTATGGGGCGCTGGGGTTGGCGCGCGGGTATTCGCAGTGGCGATCGTTTGGCGATCGGTTTTGGCTTAAGCATGCATGCCGCCGGTACGCCGCAAATATACTGGTACAAAAAAATTCCAGGTGTCACTATTATCCCCATCGGAGCGGAAGCGGGTACTGAGCGATTTTTGCAGATGGTTAAACTGTTTAATGTCAATGTCATCACCTGTACACCCTCGTTGGCAATACACCTTATAGAACGTTGTCCCGAAGTGCTGGGCAAACCTATTAAGGCGCTCGGTATAGATAGATTGATTCTTGGTGCTGAGCCGGGAGCGGGCATCCCAGAGGTGAGAGCCCGGTTGGAGAATGAGTATGGCGCTAAAGTATTTGATGTTGGCGCCGGTTATGGCGTTTCCTGCGATTGTGATGAATACCAGGGCATGCACTGGATCGCCGACGATTTTTGTCATTACGAATTGGTGCATCCGGAGACCCACAAACCGGTTGCTATGGAGCATGGTGCTACCGGTATGGCGGTGTTCACGCCGCTAGACCCTGAAGGGGCAATATTTTTTGCTAATCTTCGGGTGACTTTAAATGATATCCATCAGGTGTTTACTGAACCCTGTCCCTGTGGCAATAGCGGGTTTCGATACAAAATCGTCGGTAGGGCCGATGATATGCTCAAGGTTAAGGGTGTACCTGTTTACCCCGCAGCGATACAGGGCGTGATTAATGGCTTTGTGCCGCGTGTTTCTGGCTCTTTTCGAATTGTGCTGGATGAACCACCGCCGCGAGTTGTTCCGCCGTTGAAGCTCAAGATTGAGTATGCACAAGGCATCAAAGAGTCTGAATTGCCAGCGTTGGAGGAGGAGGTGCTTGGCAAGATGCACTCCTTACTTAAGGTTCGACCTACGATTACCTGGCTTTCCCCCAATTCCTTAGAACGAGCATTGAAGAAGACGCAACTGCTGGAGAAGAACTACTAGAGGGCCTATAAGGACTAGCAAAAGTAACGGGGTATAGAATTAACCAAATTCCATTATTCAAATGGAAAGGGCTGTCGTCTTAAGATGACAGCCCTTTTAGCATGAAAAACCGGTATAGTTGGAGGGAGTAAAAAACTATACCAGTACCCCATTATGGGTGAAAAACGAGTAGACACTGCTTCGTAAGCGGCGCTTTTCAACTCCGGTTAAACCAGACGCAACAACAAACTCCAGTGCTTTTTCGGTTAACTCTTCACGACGTTTTTTGCTGGCAAAGCGTTCTCCGGTATCGCGCTTGCGAAGAAAGCAGAAGGCATAAAGTTCATCTGGATCTTTTTCCATAAAGGCGCAAAAAGACTCCAACGCTTCCAGTTTTCCAGGGTCTTCGACAAGGGGGTCGCCTCCCCATTGATCTTTTAACCCCTTGGCCCAAATTTGCACGGTCTCATAGGATTCAATTGGTTTAGAAATCGACATAATTCTATTCTACTAGCCCCAGTTGTTGGCAGAGTCGGCGTACTTCTTCTTTCCTGCCTGGTTTTGGTTCAGGATCTTGTAGCATGCCAGCTTTCTCCAGCTCTTTGACGACTTTTTCATCACGCACAAATGGCGTACTGACGTTGCGTTCATAATAGAGATTTTCGAAGGGTGGCCTAGGCCGTTGACCTGGGTCTTCAAGTGAATATCCTATATTCATGACATAATGCGGTAACCATTCTTTAGGTACACCGAAAGCTTCTTTAGCGACGTCTTCGACCATCACTGAATAGCAGGCTCCCAAGCCCTGGTTGATAGCCATTAGCAGGCCTTGCATTGCGGCACCGCCATCATCCCAGGCCATCATAGCCGGGTAGGTTGGGCTTTCAGAAAGCGGTTTTAGTACTGCGGGCCAAGCGTGTTCTTCCACAAATTTATAGGTCCAGCCGTGGCTGGGGTTACAGGCGTGGACATCGATCAATTCCTTGACGCGATTACCCTTGTCTACAGGGACTACTGTCGGATCTGCAAAGCAATAGATATGAACGGGAGCCAACTCCATCAGTACACCGGTTACTGGTACTTTCAGTCTTTCAAACAACGCGGGATCAAGCTCATCGCGATAGACAACAACAGCTCTAAGCCAGTGGGCATTCATCGCACAGGATGATAGGCGCATTGCTTCAAGAATTTTCTGGATTTTATCCCTTTCTACCGGGCGATCTGGATCGAAAAACCGGGTGGAGCGTCTGTTACCTATTACTTGCTCAAAATTCATTATTTCTCTCCTATCATGCGCCACTTTTTATGCAAGCGCCTAAAGTTCTTTTTGGTTCTAGGTTTCGTGCCAGCGAATACTACTCCACAGGATAAAATTCGTGCAATGGACAGTATACGCCTAGCCAGCCTTTCAAGGGCAATCACACCAAATGAAAGTGATTACGGCAAAGCATAACGATCAGGCTAAATAGGGTAAATGGCGGAATCCTGCAATTCGTGTGCAAAATCTTTCACGGCTACATTTCCTGGTGGAATCGGCAAACAAATTGCCTAATTTGGCCATGTACTCTAATGTCGAACGCCTATAGTATTTTTGTCACTATTTGAGCAGTTCCAGTCAGGGGCTCAGTGATGCGAGGCGCTACGATGGATGACTTCTTGTTGATGGGTGGGGCATGTATAAAGTGCGGACTACGTCGATTTGACAGTCTAGTCGTAGTGGTTTTTGAAGCGACAGTCCGTACCAAAGGCCATATTGAATGAAGTATGTTGCTGTCAACCGTGACACCCGATCTTTTCAGCTTCCGTTGAGCGATATTCAGATACAGCGCCTTACCCAAAATGCTTTTGGTGAAATGCCGCTCAGTTGGCAGCTGATGACAACAGGCAAGTTTAATACAAGTTATCGGATTGAATTTGCGCATCTTCCTACCTGTATTCTTAGGGTGGCCCCATCCTCTGACGTTGTTCTTTTTCGGCATGAAAAGCTACTTTTGCGTCGAGAAAATTTGGTTCAGCAACAGCTGAACAAGATATCTGACAAAGTGCCCGTCAATTTGTATGCGGACTTTAGCCAGGAGTTGATCGCACGCAACTATGTCTTTCAGAATTGCCTGGAGGGTGAACTGTGGGACGCCGTTAAATGCGATTTAACTGCGGATCAAAATGACCATCTCTGGAGAAGCCTTGCGCCAATTGTTCGCGCTATCCATCAACTGGAAGGTGAGTCTTTTGGCTCGCCCTTGTTGAAAGGTAATTACCAATGCTGGAGTGACGCAGTTATAGATTGGGTTGCGGGTATGGTAACGGATATGCAGCGTTATCGACTCAATAGCACCGATGCACAAAGATTTCTTGAGCTAGTTATATTAGGGCGAGGTTTACTTGATGATGTGAAGCGTCCAACCTTGGTGCATGGCGATCTCTGGCAAAAAAATATCCTAATTACTCGCCATCATGGTGAAGTGCAAATCAGTGGGATATTGGATGCGGAACGTGCTTTTTGGGGGGAGCCACTGGCTGAGTGGATTTTTTCCTTTTTGGAAATACCTCCGGGCTTTTGGGGAATATATGGTGCGTTACCAAAAGATCATTCCGCTGTTTTTAGAAAAAGCGTATACGAGGGCAGGGGTGCTCTTCAGCTCTGTTTGGAAGCGTGGCGATTTAATTTTGATAGCGGTTTTGCCGAAAAAAACCTTCATCAAGTCATCAGGAAACTGGAGCGGCAGCTTGGATTAAAAAAGCTGGAACCAGCAGCCTGACAACTGAGAACGGCTGGGCAGCATTGGCTTGATATCCGTGATCAATATTAATTATACAAACATCTGTTATTTCTAATGCCAGTTCTACGGATTTCCGAAGGGTAGGTTGAGTAAAAATTTATGTGTTCGTCCTTATATCCTCGCACATGGTGAGATTGTCCATAGGGTAGATGAAGCTTGATAGAGAGGCGCTACAGAGGTTTGCCTACAAGGGGGAGTACACCCAGACTATACGGTGAAAAATATCTCGAAATTTGTTGTGTGGTTAAATCGATAGCACAGTTAATGCGTGCTCATGAATATTTCGCTTTGAAAGTTTGGCCAATCGCGAGAACGTTAGGGGTATCTATAGAGGAATTTTTGATTTGTTTAAAGGCTGATGGCTTGGCAATTTTGCCCGGATAAAACCAACACTGAACATGGCTGTAAATTATTGAGACGACTCCTCAAATAGGAATAAAAATGACCGCTACGATTATGTGTACCCATATTGATCATCCGCAACATGGGTAGGAATTTGCCCCCATAAAAATGGATACGTTTATCAGAGGTGCGGGAAAAATAGTTTGGCAGAGTGGTACCCTGTATAGGCAGGCAATAGAATAATGGATGCATGTTTCGTTTGTAGCGGTAGAGTTCAAAATATATTGGTTTGTAACTCTTAGCAGTTATAAGCTCTGGTGATCAATCGGTCCGTTGAAGTCTAGGCCAGCCATCTTAATGCCACGCTCGAAATCAACCATATGTTTTCGCATCCACTCTTCGGCGGTTTTTTTATCGCCTTGGCAGATGGCTTCGTACATACGGGTATGGCAATCGAGAATACGCCCGCCAGGGTGCATGCGATCAATGACGGCTTTGAACGCGGGATAGAAGAGTTGATTCAGGGGTTCGCGCGCCATTAACAACGCGTTGTTGCAGGTTGCCTGGGCGATCAAATTGTGGAATTCGATTTCCGCCTCCAGTAACTCTTTGGTGTCCGATTTAGCCGCAGCAGTTTGTTCTAAATTGGTGGCGAGTTTTTCCTTTAGTTCGGTAGAAATGCTCTCGCAGGCTAGCCCTGCAGCCAAGGGTTCGAGGCCCATCGCAATCTGCCACAATTCTTTAAAAGTGACTTCGTGCATGAGCATGGCAGTGCTTAGCGAATTACTGGCGGATTCCTTACTGGGCAGGCAAACGACTAAGCGTTTGCGGTCAGCGCGGCCGATCAGGCCACCATATTCAAGCAACCGTATGGCTTCGCGGATGGTGGTGCGGGTGACGCCGAACTGTTCGGCCAGATCCATTTCGGTAGGGAGTAATTCGCCAGCTTTTAATTCGCCGTTGATTATGGCGCTACGAATTTTTTGGCTCACCGCTTGGTAAGCGGGCGCACGGTTGAGTTTTTGAAATTTGCCATCGGCTAAGGTGTCAGTCATTTTGTTCATCAGATACATGCAAGTTTTGAATAGTGACTATCTTAGTGCAATCCATAAGCAATTGAAATGTTATCGTATTGACACATTGTCAGACAATATGTCAATATTGGCAAAATTTCAACCAAAGTATGTTTAGAAAGCGCGTCTTCTCGTTAGTTGTGGATTTATACTTTGCTGCAATGAGTTTCGCGCAATCACGGGGAACACTAGGAATTGCCAATGGGACAGAGTAAAGCGGTGACGACAAACGATACTTTAAGGCGACAAACTGTACCATTTCGGTTTATCACAGCGGCTAGTCTGTTTGATGGTCACGATGCTTCTATCAATATCATGCGCCGAATTCTGCAATCGGCAGGTGTTGAGGTTATTCACCTAGGACACAATCGTTCGGTGGCGGAAGTAGTGCAATCTGCACTGCAGGAAGATGTACAGGGAATTGCCATCAGTTCCTACCAGGGCGGCCATGTCGAATACTTTAAATATATGATCGACCTGCTCAAGCAAAACGACGCCAGCCATATTCAGGTATTCGGTGGCGGTGGTGGTGTGATCGTGCCGGAAGAAATCAAAGAGCTGGAAAGCTATGGTGTTTCGCGTATTTACTCGCCGCAGGACGGGCAGCAGCTGGGTCTGCGCGGTATGATCGATGATATGTTGTCGCGCTGTTGTTTGGGTAGTAACGACAAAGCTATCTCCTCACTGGAAATGCTTGAACAGGGCGATCGAAATTTGCTGGCACGAACTATTACTGCTATCGAGCGTGGCGAGTTGAATGATGCTCAATCGCAGGCGCTGACGCAGCGCGCCGCCAAGACCACAGTGCCAGTGCTGGGAATTACCGGAACCGGTGGTGCCGGTAAATCCTCCTTGACTGATGAGTTGGTTCGTCGCTTTCGCTTGGACACGGGCGATGCGATTAAAATTGCCGTGCTGGCGATTGATCCCACCCGTCGTAAAACCGGTGGTGCGCTGCTGGGTGATCGCATTCGGATGAATGCCATTTATCATCCGAACCTTTATATGCGCTCCATTGGCACACGTTCTTCTTCTGGTGAAATTCCAAAATCATTGGTACAAATTATCGACGCCACCAAATTGGCAGGGTTTGATTTGATCATCGTCGAAACCCCCGGCATTGGCCAGGGTGATGCTGGTATTGTCCCATTTGTCGATGTGCCACTCTACGTTATGACACCGGAATTTGGGGCGCAGAGCCAGCTGGAAAAAATCGACATGCTGGATTTTGCTGAGCTAGTGGTGATCAATAAGTTTGACCGTAAAGGCAGTGAAGATGCCTATCGTGACGTATCAAAACAGGTGCAGCGCAACCGCGAAGCTTTCTCGCAAACACCGGATGAAATGCCGGTGTTTGGTACTATCGCTGCGCACTTTAATGACGACGGCGTGACTGCTGCCTACCAGTCGTTGCTGTCAGTCTTGCGCAATAAAGGCATACGTGAATTTGACAGTCTCTTGCCTCAGGTGAAGGTTAAAACATCCTCCGAACGATCCGCTATAGTACCGGTCCATCGGCAACGCTATCTGGCTGAAATCGCTGAGTCCGTGCGTGGTTATCACGGCACGGTGGCGAAGCAGGTGAAGTTAGCGCGGGAGCGGCAGCAGCTCGTGGAATCCAGCCGTATGCTGCGCGAATCCGGCGGGCAGGCAACCAGTCTTGAGGCGCTGATTCAAGCTCGCGAAGAGGAAATGGATTCACGCGCACGCAAATTGATCGATAGCTGGCCCGCCACAAAACAGGCTTATAAAGCCGAGGCATATGTGGAGAAAATCGGTAGTCGGGAGATCAGTTTTCAGTTAACCCGCACCAGTTTGTCGGGCAATAAAATTGCACGGGTGGCAGTACCAGATTTTGAAGATCACGGTGAGTTGCTGAAATGGCTGCTACTGGAAAATTTGCCGGGGCGTTTTCCCTACACCGCCGGCGTCTTTTCTTTTAAGCGTGAGGGGGAAGATCCGGCGCGCATGTTCGCGGGGGAGGGCGATGCATTTCGTACCAATCGACGCTTTAAGAAACTGTCTGAACATTCTGAGGCGAAACGACTATCGACCGCGTTTGACTCCGTGACACTCTATGGTTGCGACCCCGGAGAGCGCCCCGATATTTACGGCAAAGTCGGTAATGCGGGCGTTTCCATTGCAACCCTGGATGATATGAAAGCACTCTATGACGGCTTTGACCTCTGCGATCCGAGAACCTCGGTTTCCATGACTATCAATGGGCCCGCGCCGACTATATTGGCGATGTTCTTGAATACAGCCATTGACCAAAAAATAGAGCGTTTCAAAGAAGAGAATCAGCGTGATCCTAATCAATCCGAATTAGCACAGCTCAAGACAACGGCCTTGGAACAGGTGCGCGGAACGGTGCAGGCGGATATTTTGAAGGAAGATCAGGGCCAGAATACCTGCATCTTCTCGACCGAATTCAGTCTGCGGATGATGGGCGATATTCAGCAGTATTTTATCGATCACCGGGTTAATAATTTCTACTCTGTGTCCATCTCCGGCTATCATATTGCAGAGGCGGGAGCGAACCCTATCACGCAACTGGCGCTGACACTGGCTAATGGTTTTACCTATGTAGAGACCTATCTGGCGCGCGGCATGCACATTGATGATTTTGCTGGCAACCTGTCCTTCTTTTTTTCCAACGGTATGGATCCTGAATACACTGTAATGGGTCGTGTGGCGCGACGGATTTGGGCGGTTGCCATGCGTTTCAAGTATGGCGCGAATAGCCGCAGTCAACGGTTGAAATATCATATTCAAACCTCCGGGCGTTCGTTGCACGCACAGGAAATGGATTTCAACGATATTCGCACCACGCTACAGGCGCTGATCGCTATTTATGACAACTGTAATAGTCTGCACACCAACGCCTACGACGAGGCCATTACTACCCCCACGGAAGAATCAGTGCGACGAGCAATGGCGATTCAGCTCATCATTAATAAAGAGTGGGGGCTGGCTAATAATGAAAACCCCAACCAGGGCGCCTTTATCATGGATGAATTGACTAATCTGGTGGAAGAGGCTGTGCTTGTGGAGTTCGATAAAATTTCCGAACGCGGTGGCGTGTTGGGAGCGATGGAAACCGGCTACCAGCGTGGAAAAATTCAAGAGGAATCCATGTTTTATGAGCATAAAAAGCATGATGGAAGCTTGCCCATTATTGGCGTGAATACTTTCTTAGGGAAACCACAGCCAGAGAGCGTCAGTATCGAATTGGCACGCTCCACCGAAGATGAAAAACAAAACCAGATAAAACGCTTGGGTGAATTTCAGCAGTCTCATGAAACGGAATCGGAGCAGGCGCTAGCCAGTCTGAAGCAGGTGCTGATGGATGGTGGCAACGGCTTCGAAGCGTTAATGGAGGCGGTAAAATTTTGTTCCCTTGGTCAGATTACGGAAATGTTATTTGAAGTGGGCGGTCAATACAGGCGAAATATGTAACGGCTGTTTAGCCGGACAATGACAAATTTAGGAATCAATCATGACAGATGAAGCAGTTGTAATTGTTAGTGGCGCACGTACACCTATAGGTAATTTTCAGGGCGTTTTCTCCGAAATGAGCGCGCCGCAACTGGGGGCTGTCGCAACCAAAGAAGCCTTGGCGCGAGCTGGGCTAAACACCGAGCAGATTGAAGAGTTAATCTTTGGCTGCGTGCTTCCCGCTGGCTTGGCTCAGGCGCCTGCTCGGCAGGTGGCGCTGGGCGCTGGTCTCGATATCAGCACGCAATGCACTACTGTCAATAAGATGTGTGGTTCTGGCATGAAGGCGGTGATGTTGGCCCATGATCAAATTAAAGTGGGCAGCTGTAATGTGGCGATTGCTGGCGGCATGGAGAATATGACCTTGGCGCCTTACCTGGTTCCCAAAGCACGCGGGGGTTTACGCCTCGGTCATGGCGAACTCAAAGACCATATGTTTTATGATGGTCTGGAAGATGCTTATAGCGGGCGTCTTATGGGCAGTTTTGCCCAGGATGTTGCCGATAAAGAGGGTTTAACTCGGCAACAGATGGATGATTACGCCGTTGTCTCGTTGCAGCGAGCGCAGGCGGCGATAGTTAATGGGTATTTCGGTGACGAAATAGCCTCGGTAACGGTCACTTCACGCAAAGGCGATGTTGTGGTCGCTGAAGATGAATTACCGAAAGTTGCCAACATTGAAAAGATTCCGACACTCAAACCGGCCTTTAAGAAAGACGGTACCATCACCGCAGCCAATTCCAGCGCCATTTCTGATGGCGCGGCATCTCTCGTGCTAACCACAGAATCCCATGCCAAGGTACTGGGCTTGCAGCCAATGGCGCGGATTGTTGCGCATTCCACCCACGCCCAAGCCCCCAGTGAGTTTTCGCTTGCCCCCGGTGGTGCAATTCGAAAAGTGCTGGATCGGGCTGGTTGGGACGCCCAAGAGGTAGACCTTTATGAGATCAATGAAGCTTTCGCTATGGTTGCATTGCTGGCAATACGCGAATTCAGCTTGGATCAGGGCAAGGTCAATATTCATGGTGGCGCTTGTGCCCTCGGACACCCGGTCGGTGCTTCCGGTGCGCGCATTATTGTCACGCTCATGTACGCGCTGAAGCGGTTGCAGCAGCAAAAGGGGGTTGCCAGCCTATGTATTGGCGGCGGTGAAGCGACTGCCGTTGCGATAGAGATGCTTTGATGGATCTCAATTTCACTGAAGAACAAAGTATGATTCAGGACATGGCGCGCCGCTTTGCCGAGGCGGAACTGGCACCTGTGGCTGAACAGATTGATCAACAGGGCGACCGAACGAGTTTTTTGCATAACTTGAAGGAGCTGGCTGCTTTAGGCTTTATGGGGCTGAATATTCGTGCAGACTATGGCGGCGCGGAAACCGGTACTATCGCGTTTAGCTTGGCGATTACAGAAATTGCCAAAGCTTGTGCTTCGACCGCTGTCACTATGTCAGTCAATAATATGGTGGCAGAAGTTATCCAGGCGATTGCCAGCGACGAACAGAAACAAACCTATCTCCCCAAAATATGCAGTGGTGAATATCCGGCTGCGGCGTTTTGCCTTTCCGAAAGCGGTGCTGGTTCTGACCCCGCTGGTATGAAAACAAGAGCGGTTAAAGAGGGCAAAAACTGGGTGTTGAATGGTTCCAAAATGTGGATCACCAGCGCTGAATATGCCGGTGTTTTTGTGGTGTGGGCTGTGACCGATCCGTCCCAGCCGAAGGGCAAAGGTATTTCCTGCTTTTTGGTGGAAGCTACTACCCCCGGCATTAGCATTGGCAAAACAGAAGCGAAAATGGGGCAGCGTGGCTCCGCGACCAACAGCGTAACCTTTGAAGATTGTCGAATTCCCGAAAGCGCTTTGATGGGTAAATTGAATGATGGCTATCAAATCGCCATTCAAGAGTTGGCCGGTGGGCGTATCGGTATCGGTTCGCTCGCGTTAGGTGTTGCGCTAGCAGCAATGGATTTTAGCCGCGCCTACATTGCCGAGCGCAAACAGTTTGGCAAAGCGATCAGCGAGTTTCAAGGTATTCAATGGATGCTGGCTGACGCCTATACAGAGTTGGAAGCAGCCCGTTTGTTATTGATGAATGCTGCCTTTGCAAAGCAGCAAGCTAAACCCTTTATGAAGCAGGCGGCGATGGCAAAAGTTTATGCCACGGAAGCGGCCAATCGAGCCTGCTATACCGCGCTTCAATTGATGGGTGGTGTCGGTTATACGCAGGAATATCCGTTGGAACGTTATGCGCGTGATGCGCGTGTCACCACAATTTACGAAGGCACTAGCGAAATACAACGCGTTATTATTGCGCGGGAATTGTTGCGGGAATTATAAGTTTTATACCTAATAAGTGTTTAATTAAATTATTTTCGAGGTTGATAATGCAAATAAAAGACAAAGTGGCGATAGTCACGGGTGGCGCATCGGGCTTGGGTCGTGCCACAGCAGAGGCGTTAATCAAAGCCGGTTTAAAGGTCGCGATATTTGATTTAAATAATGACGAAGGCGAGAAATTTGTTGCCGCTCAGGGTGATGATAAAGCGCTCTACGTTGCCGTCAATGTAACGGATGTCGAATCAGTGCAGGCCGGTATCGACCAGGCGCTAGCAAAATTTGGAGCACTGCATATCTGTGTGAACTGTGCGGGAATTGCGCCTGCGAAAAAAATCCTGGATAGAGAAGGGCAGGCGATGCCGCTGGAGGATTTTAACAAAGTGATTCAGGTTAACCTGATTGGTAGTTTCAATCTGGCCAGATTATCGGCACAACAATTTGCTAAAAATGAACCGATGGGTGAAGCCCTTGAACGTGGTTTGATTATCAACACCGCATCCGTAGCAGCCTATGAAGGTCAAGTTGGGCAGTGCGCCTATGCTGCCAGTAAAGCAGGTATCGTCGGGCTTGGGTTGCCAATGGCGCGCGATCTAGCGCCACTGGGTATTCGCGTCAACACCATCGCTCCCGGCATTATGGGCACACCTATGTTGCTCGCTATGCCGGAAAATGTGCAGCAGAGCTTAGTGGCGAATGTGCAGTTTCCAAAACGTTTGGGGTTGCCCAACGAATTTGCTAAGTTGGTGATACATATTGCCGAGAATGCCTATCTGAATGCCGAAACCATTCGCCTGGATGGTGCGTTGCGGATGCAGCCTAGATAATGATCTGGGAGGCTAGCTCTGTCTGCCAGATGTCGGAGGTAACGATTTTAGGCGACCTTGGTAATTTCTTCTATTTGATAGTGCTGGGAAGCGTTAATATGTCGTTCATGAATCGAAAATTGTTAACCCTACACTACCATTAGGTCGGCCATGCTAAGGCTATTATTTCTCGCACTTTTGCTGCCAAACGTACTGTATGCCCAGTCGCAGTTTGATCTGGATTATCTGGTTGAATTACAACCCAAGCAAGATCAAGCCCTAGTCACAGTGAAAATCGGTGTCGGTGCTGAGTTAATTTCGCGGCTGCGCTTTCGACTCAAGCCGGGTATCCACACTTTTTTAAGTGCTGAGGGTAAATTTTCAAAAGCAAAAAACAGCGTCGTTTGGACTCCGCCGGAAAATGGTGGCGCGATAGTTTTCTCCAGCAAAATAACGCATGATCGTGGTAATGGCGCCTTCGATGCGATGGTGGCCGAAAGCTGGGCTATTTTTCGTGGTGATGATTTGATCCCTGCGGTTAATATGCGTGCCAAAAAAGGCGCGAATTCAAGCGCTAAATTGCAGTTTAAACTGCCTGCCGGTTGGCAAAGAACAGAAACAGGATGGCCGCGCGTTTCGAAAGATGTCTATTTAATCGATAACCCAGAGCGCCGATTTGATCGGCCAGTGGGTTGGATGATTGCCGGTGATTTCGGTAGTCGCGCGGAGCAATTCGGTGAAACCCGTGTCGTAGTTGCCGCACCGAAGGGACAGCGCTTACATCGCATGGATGTAGTTACTTTTTTTGGATGGGTTTGGTCCGAACTGAAAAGCGCATTTGGCGATAGTCCAGAGAAACTTTTGATTGTCGGGGCAGAAGACCCGATGTGGCGTGGTGGCTTGTCCGGTCCTAATTCATTATTTCTACATGCCGACCGACCCTTAGTCAGCGAGAACGGCACCAGTGCTTTGTTGCATGAACTGGTACACAGTTTCACCCGCATTCGAGGCGATAAAAAGGATGACTGGATTGCTGAAGGTTTGGCGGAATTCTACGCCATTGAATTACTCTATCGATCGGGTGGAATTACCGACGAACGCTATCAACGCATATGTACTTGGCTGGAACAATGGTCACAGGGTGTAAAAAAATTACGGCTAGCACGATCCAGCGGAAAAACCACAGCTGCCGCTGTTTTGCTACTGCAAGACCTGGATAAAGAAATCCAGATTACGACAAAACAGGAAAAATCACTCGATGATGTAACTCGAATGCTAATAAAAAAACGCGTGGTCTCATTGAAAGATTTACGTGAAGTTGCGCGAGAAGTGATGGGTCGCAAATCTATGGTGTTGCAATCGGGTTTATTGGGTGCCTAACAGGTTGCTTTACCCATCCTTAAGAACGAGTCGATCGTCAATACCACACTTCATATTCGGGCGTATTTATTTTCCGGATACAAGCCATAATTACTTTTTCTGCATGGATATTTGGTTACATAGACCGGGCAAAAATAAAATCTGCTACTCGCTCGTCTCCATCCCGTTCAGCGCCATGTTGCGTTTACTTACAATATCCGCTTGCGAGCGCGTTTGATTGATCACCAACTGGCCTTTGGTGCTAAAGGTAATGCCCGCCGCATTGGCTTCATCGGTGTCGATATGCATTTCGGTGACGTAGGTATTTTTCACACGAATGAGTGTATTGGAAAAAGCGACTCCCCGTTCGCCGTTGCCCAGTTGAACATCAACGTAATCGCCGTCTTGGAGGCCCATTTTTAAAGCATCCTCCTGGCTCATGTGGATATGCCGAGCGGCAATAATCAACCCGTTGGTCTCCAGTTCTCCGGCCGGGCCTCGTAGTTTGACTATGGGGGTGTGTTCCAGTTTTCCGGAGGGTCGCACCGGGGCTTCGAGTCCCAGTGTAAACGTGTCGGTTTTCGAAACTTCTATTTGGGTTTGATCCCTTGTGGGCCCAAGGATTCGCACATGTTTCAGGGTTCCCTTCGGGCCAATTACCTCAACAGTTTCTTCAGCGGCCCAGGCCTCGGGTTGGGTCAGGGTGCGTGCTTTGCTGAGTTGGTATTCCTTGCCAAACAGCTTGATAACAGCTGCGTCAGAAAGGTGCACATGCCGGGCGGATACGGCGACTGGAATATGCCAGCTATTGGGTTGGGGGTTGCTAGGTTTCGCCCGGGTGAGGATATGTTTCACTTCCTGAGCGATCATATTCTGCTCACAGGTTTGAGTGACAATGACTTTAATACGCGAATCAAAGGATTGTATTTGTGGTGCTTCGTAGCCTTTAAGTTTGATTGCTTGGTTGATGTCGTCATCCAAATGCAGGCCAAGGAATTCAAATTTGTCGCAGATACGGCGGCGCATCGAGGCAGAATTTTCCCCCACCCCTCCGGTAAAGGCGATGACATCTAAGCCACCCATGGCGGCGGCATAGGCGCCAATATATTTACGGACCCGGTAGGCGTAAACGTTCAATGCCAATTGTGCATCGGTATTGCCTTCGGCCGCCATTTGCTCGACATCGCGCATGTCTTCGGTGCCGGCCAGCGCTTTCAAGCCACTTGCTGAGTACAGTTGTTTTTCCACCATTTCGGCAGTTAGCCCTAATTCCCGCGAGAGATAGGCAAAGAGCCCTGGGTCGACATCGCCAGAACGGGTTCCCATGACCAAACCTTCCAGTGGTGTCATACCCATGGACGTGTCAATTGAAAAGCCACGGTTGATTGCGCAAACGCTGGCACCGTTGCCTAGATGGCAGCTAATGATTTGTAAATCCGTTACCGGCCGATGCAGTTCTTTTGCTACTCGCAGGCCAACGTACTTGTGGGAAGTACCATGAAAACCGTAACGGCGCAGACCTTTATCTCGCCATTCTTTAGGCACCGCATAGGTGTAAGCGCGGTCAGGAATAGTATGATGAAACGCCGTATCGAATACGGCAACTTGCGGTAAGTTAGGCCAAAGGTCACGGCTACGGGTGATTGCCAATAGGTTTGCCGGATTGTGCAAAGGGGCTAGTGGCGTACATGCTTTGATAAAGGCTAATACCTCTTCGTCAATCAGGGTGGCATCATGGAAACGGTCGCCTCCGTGGGCGACGCGATGGCCGACCGCGTCGAAAACATCAAAACCGAACTCATTTAAAATGCTGGGAACAGCAGCAATCGCATCTGCCAGGTTTGCCAGCGACTCCTTCCGGTGCCCAGGCTTTCCCTGCTCACCTCCGGCACGATAGTGTAGGATACAGCCACCATCTTTAAAACGTTCGAACTCCCCCTTAAATACTCGACTATCTTCTTTGCTCATATCAAAAACACCGAATTTGAGGGAAGAACTACCGGCGTTGAATACCACTATTTTCATCTGTTGCTCGCTTTGATGCCAGTTATTGCTGGCTGAGTTATTTGGTGTATTCTATTGAGATTATATGACAATTTTTTGAGTTTCCTCAGTTACGGGGAGGCAAGAATCATGGGTATGAAGGAGGGTTCAAGGAACAGCCGATCATTTAATCAGCAGTGCATAAACCCCCTGCGTGGCTATAAAAATACAACTATAAAAAGCGTTTAAGTTGTTGGCGAATATACTGGTTTTCTCTTTGCAGTGACTCCTTTTGTTGCAACAAATCAATCACCATAGCAACGGCAACCCAGTCAATCTCCAAGTCTTGATGTAAGCGGATGGCCTTTTTTAGCCAGTGGACGCTGGTGGAATCGAACACCCAGTTTACCAGGTCTTCACCTTCAACCGGTTCCGCTACTCCTGACTCGACCGCGGCTAAAATCATTTCTTCTGTTATGCTTTCAGTCAGACACAGCTCGCTGGCTGAAACAGTTAATAATATCTCGGTCATTTTAATTACTCCACGCTGCTCGGGGGTCAAAGCTGGCTGAGCTTGCCAGTTTTTTCCAGAGCTGTTCAGTCGCTTCATTGGTAGTCGGGGGCATCACTATTTTTACGATGGCATATAGGTCACCCATCCCCGTTTTGGTCGGTAGCCCCTTGCCTTTGATACGCAACTTCTGGCCGGATTGGGCATTGGGTTTAATAGTCAGATTGATCTTGCCGGTTAAGGTCGGCACCGTGACTTTGGCACCCAATGCGGCTTCCCAAGGTGAGAGGGGAAGAGTAATGAGCAGGTTATGGCCTTGTATATCAAAAAGGGGGTGTGGGACTAGGCGAATGTGTAGGTAGAGGTCTCCGTTTGTGGCGTTTCCCTGTCCCGGTGCGCCTTGACCTTTAATTCGAATTCGTTCTCCATCCGTGACACCTTTGGGTATCTTCACGTTTAAACTTTTTTTAATTTGTCTGACCTGGCCATCCTCGAAAACAGGTATATGATAGGTAACTTGTTTGGATTCTTCTGTCAGCGTATCTTCCAGAAAAATCGGCATTTCAAGCTCCAGGTCTCGTCCTCTGAAGCCGAAATTGCCTTCAGACTGCGCGCCGCGATGCTCAGCACCCGCCCGACCAAAGATGGAGTTAAAGAAATCTGAAAACTCCTGATCAGAGAATGAATTTGTCTTGTTTGTGTTGTGCCAACCGGGAGGAGGTTCAAATCCTGCCCCAGCTTTACCACCATACTGCCTCAGCTCGTCGTACTCAGCCCGGCGTTCGGCATCTTTCAGTACTTCATAAGCTTCTGCAACCTCCTTAAATTTATCTTCAGCGCCGGCTTCGGGATTTACGTCAGGGTGGTACTTGCGTGCCAGCCGCCGGTAAGCCATTTTGATATCTTTGCTTTCCGCATCCGGCTCAACGCCGAGTATCTGATAATAGTCTTTAAATTGCATAAGGTTATCCAACGTAAAATGGCAATCGATCACAGCACTGAAGGCTGCATGATATCTCAAACAATGCCGCAGCCAGCAGGTCAGATATTACTTTCTTATGGCTCGTTTTTATAGTGTGATTTTAACGAGTGTAAAGCTTTGTAAATAAACTTTTGACGAAATTGAATTATTGTAGAATAGGCGGTCTTTGCAGGGCATGAACCATTGAGTCGTGCCATGATGAAAGCCTGCAGTTATAAAAATTAAGGAGCACCTAATCAATAGTTTAAGATCTAACCTGCCTAAGTTGGCTGTATTGGTACTTATCCTATTGTTGGAGGCCTGTGCCCGTTCTGGTATATCCATAAAAGGCATCCCTCCCGAGTTACCTGCTCAATGGCGCACTGAGTTAAAGGTTGGGCCAGTTGAGTCTGACTGGCTGGCGCAGCTGGGCGGTGAAACCTTAGCGCAACTGGTGGCTGAGGCCTTCGCAAATAATTTTATGTTGGCACGACAGGCCGCTGAACTGAATGCCGCAAAACAGCAGGTCGTGATTGCGGGAGCGTCGCTCTATCCTGAGCTTGATTTGGGTTTAAGCCAGAGTCGTAATCGACTGATAACGGCGAACACTAGCGATCACAGCAGCCATGCAAATATTGAGTTGGCGTTAACCTGGGAACTTGATTTGTGGGGCCAGTTAAGTGATACGAAACGCCAGGCGGTATTAGCTCTGAAAGCGCGTGAGGCCTCTTTTGAACAGGCCAAGTTGCAACTGGCCAGTGATGTCAGCGCTGCTTGGTATGATGTGCTGGAGGCCAGACAGCTTATCGAACTGTTTGAAGAGCGCCTAGCGAATTTGGAACGAAACTTGGAGATTATCGAATTTAGTTATCGCCAGGGCATTACAGAGGCCTTAGATGTCTATTTAGCACGTAATGAAGTTGAACAGGAACGGGCGCGTTTGGCTCAGCAGCGTCAAAGTCAGTTAGAGGCCGTGAGCAAATTGCAACGTCTGCTTGGGCGCTACCCGAATGGAACGATGACGCTCTCGACATCACTCCCTTTTATCGCAGAACCGATCAGTGCGGGCGTACCATCAGAGTTGTTGAAAAATCGCCCCAGTGTTCAGGCGGCATGGCTTGAACTTATGGCTGCCGACGCGCAATTGGCAGTAGCGCATAAAGCACGCTTCCCTTCGTTACGTTTGACTGGCACTGTGGGCGATGCAGGGGGAACACTGAATAAACTCTTTGATGGTGGACCGCTAGCCTGGTCGCTATTAGGTGGTGTTACTCAGCCATTATTTGCTGGTGGGCGCTTAGCGGCCAGAGAAAAGCAGGCACAGGCGGAATTAAAGCAACAGGAACAACAATATCTTGATCACATTTTTACCGCTTTCCGGGAAGTGGAAAATTCATTGTATAAACAACAAACCCTCGGTCAGCGCTACCAAAGCTTTCTAAAGGCACAGGAAAATGCGTTAGCTGCACAGAGATTGGCGTTTGAACAGTATCAGCGCGGTTTGATTCCCTATACCAGTGTTCTGGAGGCGCAGCGGCGGGCTTTTGATGCTCAGACCACGGTATTGGGTTTACGTAATCAACTCTTACAAAATCGCATAGCCCTTAATTTGGCACTTGGCGGCAGTATTGCTTCCAGTACTGAGTGATAACGGAAGATAAAAATGGTCGTTACTAAAAAAGCAATAATTCCTCTCATTGTGTTGGCTGTGTTTATTATTGTGGCGTTGTTAATTTTTAATAATCCACCGGAAGCGAAACGCTCTCATTTACCTTCCAAACCTCAGTTAACGGTAGAGACTTTGGCGCTGAAGCAAGCACCCTATCAGGTTCGGTTGCAGAGTTACGGGACGGTGCGTCCGCGCATTGAAAGCCAGTTGGTGGCACAGGTTAGCGGTCAAATTGTTGAGGTCAGTCCACAGTTTCGCAACGGTGGTTTTTTTGAGCGTGGCGACCAATTGGTGAGGATTGATAGCCGTGATTATGAGGCTGAAGTCAATATTGCCAAGGCCGCGTTAATTAGCGCCGAGCAGTTGCTGGCGGAAGAGCAGGCGCGTTCGGAACAGGCGTTGGAGGATTGGCGACGCTTAGGTAACACGACGCAAGCATCAGATCTGGTGCTGCGCAAACCGCAGCTACAAGCGGCGCAAGCACAAGTGATTTCGGCACAATCGGCATTAGACAAGGTACAGCTCAATTTAGAGCGCACTCGTATCCTGGCGCCCTTTGCCGGGCGGATTTTGAATAAGCAGGTTGATGTGGGTGAGGTGGTCTCTAACAATATGCCGCTGGCCTCGATTTATGCGACTGATTATGTGGAAATACGGCTGCCGTTAAAAAACCGTGATTTGGATTACATTCGCTTGCCGGAAAGTTATCGCTTTAATGCCACCCAAAACAATGAGCCAGTCGCGGTAACTATTTATTCAGACTTAGTGGGCGACCAAATTTGGCAGGGAAAAATAGTGCGTACTGAAGGGGCGATCGATGGCACCAGTCGGCAGTTGCACGTAGTAGCGCAAATTGATGACCCCTATGGTGCTCAGGCAACCGGCAAACAGCCACTAAAAATTGGTGAATATGTGACGGCGCAGATTCAAGGGATACGACTGGAGAATGCTTTGGTCATTCCCAACAGTAGCATTTACCAAGGCAGTTATGTTTATTTAGTGGAACAGGGAAGGTTGTTGCGTCGCAATATAGAAATTGCCTGGCAAAATGACCATGAAGCTATTATTCAACAAGGGCTTATCACAGGAGACCAGCTTGTATTAACACCGCTAGGACAAGTCGCGTCTGGTATTCCGGTAAAAGTGTTAAATCCATCCGTGTCCAACGTTGCTCAGCCTTTAGCGCTGGTTCCTGAAAAGGGCAAAACTCCATGATCAGCTGGTTTGCACGCAACCATGTAGCGGCAAATCTGTTAATGGTCAGTATTTTCGTGGCTGGTTTATTGTCTTTGAACAGTAAAATTCCTTTGGAAGTATTTCCTTCCATCGAATCCGATTTGATACGCATTGCCGTTTCCTTAAGAGGGGCAACACCGGAAGATGTTGAGCAGGGCGTGAGTATCCGTATCGAAGAAGCGGTGCAGGACTTAGAAGGAATTGAGCGTTTGACCAGCCGTTCAATGGAAGGTACTGCTCTGGTGACGGTGGAAGTAGAACCGGGGTATGACCCTAGAGAAATTCTGGCCGATGTAAAAAGTCGCGTTGATGCGATCAGTACCTTACCGAGCGAAGCGGAAAATCCGGTGATTAGTCTATCGCAGCACAAATTCGGGGTGATCACGGTAGCGGTGGCGGGTAATTTGAGTGAGCGGGAAATTCGAGAAATCGGTGAGCAAACGCGTGATGACTTGCTGCGGCTGCCGCAGATTACCCAGGCGGAATTAAGCGCAGTCCGTGATTATGAAATCAATATCACTATCCCGCAGGATCGTCTGCGCAATTATCAGCTCACCCTGGAGGCTGTATCTGCCGCAATTCAGAACCACTCCTTAGACTTTTCCGCAGGTAACGTGCGCTCCGAGGGTGGTGATGTATTGATCCGCTCCAAAGGCCAAGCCTATCAGCGCGATGAGTTTGAAGCCATCGTGGTCAAGACCAACGCTGATGGCAGTATATTGCGCTTGGGTGATATCGCCGATGTTCGCGATGGCTTTACTGAGGATGCCCTAAAAACACGTTTTAATGGTAAGCCAGCCGCCCTGATAGATGTCTATCGTATCGGTAATCAAAGTGCGCTGGACGTGGCAGAGGCGGTGCGACAGTATATCGATCAACGTCAAAGCACATTGCCGCAGGGCTTGGAGTTAAGCTATTGGGATGATGACTCGGTTGTGGTTAAGAATCGACTGGGTACATTGATCCGAAATGCAGTTCAGGGCGGTATTTTAGTGCTTGCGTTATTGACGCTTTTCCTGCGACCTTCAATCGCGTTTTGGGTGTTTCTTGGTATTCCCATCAGTTTTATGGGCGCCTTCATTTTTATGCCCCTACTAGGTGTTTCGCTTAATATTCTCAGTCTGTTTGGTTTCATTCTGGTGCTCGGTATAGTTGTCGATGATGCGATTGTTACGGGAGAAAATGTCTATACCCATCTACGCACTTCGGAGACGGGACTAGAGGCGGCGATTCGAGGTACGCAAGAAGTTGCTATCCCGGTGACCTTTGGTGTGTTGACCACCATTGTAGCCTTTATGCCATTTACCTTTGTGGAAGGGCGACGCGGCGTTCTTTTTGCCCAGCTGGCGCTGGTCGTGATCCCGGTACTGTTGTTTTCGCTGATTGAGTCCAAATTTATTCTGCCAGCGCACCTCAAGCATATTCGGTTGAAAAATGGCAAGGAGGGACCGACCAAACGTTTGAGTCAATGGCAGCAGCGTTTTGCTGACGGGTTTGAACAGGTCATCATTCGTTACTATCGTCCGCTGTTAGCTCGCTGTGTCGAGCATCGCTATCAAACGCTGGCATGGTTTGTCGGCGTGTTAATTCTCATTCTCGCCATTATTATGAGTGGCTGGACGCGCTTTGTGTTTTTCTCCAGTGTTGAAAGTGAAACGGCAACGGCAACCCTCACCTTTCCGGCGGGTACGCCGTTAGAAGTGACTGATCGTTACGTTGTACATATGGCTGACGCCGCCAGACAATTGCAGGAAAAGTATGAGGATCCTTTGCTCGGTAAGCCCTTAATCACCAATATTTTGGCGATTTCCGGTGCGGCGGGTGGCGGCTCTAGCGGTCCTCATTTAGGACAGGTGCGTTTCGAAACTATTGCTGCGGAAGCACGGTCATCTGCGGTAACTACCGGTGACCTGGTACGAGAATGGCGTGACCTTATCGGGGCAGTGCCAGGTGCAGAATCCTTGCTGTTTCGCGCTGAGTTTGGCCGTCCGCATGATCCCATTGACATTCAGTTCAGCGGTACCTCACTGGCGACATTGGGTGAAATTGCCGACAAGGTAAAAGCACGTCTTGCTACCTACCCAGCGGTGTTTGATATCGCCGATAGTTTGTCGGATGGCAAGGAAGAATTACAAGTAGAGTTGACCGAGCAAGGACATGCATTGGGCTTAACCCGACGAGATGTGATTGTCCAAGTGGGGCGCGCCTTCAAAGGCTTTGAGGCGCAGAGGATTCAGCGTGGTCGTGATGATATAAGAGTGTTGGTGCGCTTCCCGATAAACGAAAGAGAGTCGGTCGCCAACCTAGAGAATATGTTAATCAGTTTGCCAAGTGGTGGGCAGGCTCCGTTGTTACATGTAGCGACCTTGGTGCCAGGCCGCGGGCCAGCGGCGATTAATCGTATCGACCAATACCGTACGGCTAGTGTCACGGCTGATATTAATAAAGAAGTGACTAACATGACGGTATTGCAGGCGGACCTGAAGGTCTTTCTTGATGAGTTGTTACTGCAATATCCTGGCATTACTTACTCACTTGAAGGTGAGGCCAGAGAGCAGCAGGAGTCCTTGACCAGTATTTTGATCGGAGCGCTGGTCGCTTTGTTTGTGATTTATTGTTTACTGGCGATACCCTTTAAGTCTTATTCTCAGCCCTTTATTGTGATGTCGGTGATTCCTTTTGGCTCTGTGGGTGCTGTGATGGGGCATTGGCTGATGGGTGTTGACCTTTCTATTATGAGCGTGCTGGGGATTATGGCGCTGATAGGCGTGGTAGTGAATGATAGCCTGGTGTTGGTAGATTTTATAAATAAACGCAGACAAAGTGCAGCGGTGACGGGTGCGCAAAATAGGAGTGAGTTGATCAATAATGCCATTCTCAGTGCGGGAGTATCCCGGTTTCGTCCCATTATGCTGACATCGTTAACCACTTTTTTTGGTCTGTTACCACTGCTGTTTGAACGTTCAACACAGGCAAAATTTTTAATGCCGATGGCTATTTCGGTGGGATTCGGTGTGATTTTTGCCACCTTTATTACGTTGATTCTGGTGCCTGTGAACTACCGTATTATGGAGGATATCAAGTCGTTAATTGGTGTCTTTAAAACATGGGTAAAAACCAAGAGCCGAATGCAACGGCCTCATTCGAGCTAGAACATTCCTCTTAGAACCTGTATATCGCTAGAGCAGCATATAGGTGCTGGTAATATGCGCGATGGGTTTGTCCGGTCGTTCCGTGTAAAGGTTCACTTCTCCGTAAACGATGCTACGTCCTTGTTTAATAATTTTAGCGTGGGCAATGAGGTCTGCATCTGCTGCGGGGCGTAGGAAAGAAGAAGATTGCGATACGGTGGTCATAGGCACATAGGCATCTACCGCCGAACAAACCGCAAAGACCATGGCGGTGTCCGCTAATGCCATGATGGCTTGTCCGCACACAGTACCACCGATCCGGTTAAGCTGCTCTGCTGCGGGCACTCTGAGGATTGCCTGCCCTTCGGCGACCTTGTCGAAGTGAATGTCCAATTCTTGAACCCACGGCGCAAACCCTTCTTTGAGTAGCTGTTGGGCTGCGATGATATCAAAGCCTGTCGTTTTCATCGGGTACCTTCTTATTGTTAATTAAAGTGTCATCTAAAGTTGAGTTGCAAGTCGCGTACCTTGGTTGATTGCGCGTTTGGCATCAAGCTCTGTTGCTTGATCTGCGCCACCAATGAGGTGATAGGGTTTATTTAGTCCATCCACCAATTCACGCAAAGATTCCTGCCCGGAACAAATGATGACATTATCTACCGCCAGCACGCTGGGTTCGCCATTAATCGTTAGGTGCAGGCCCTCATCATCAATACGCTGATAATCGCAGCCGGAGAGCATCTTCACACCCTTATGTTTGAGTTCGGTACGATGAATCCAGCCAGTGCTCTTGCCTAGGCCTTCACCTACTTTCGAGGTTTTGCGTTGTAGCAAGTAGATTTCACGCGGTGAAGGTGTGGCTTTGGGTTTAACACCCTCGACTCCCGCACGGGTGGAGAAGGTCATATCCACACCCCATTTAGCCATAAAAGCAGGTATATTCAGGCTGGTATCTTCTGAGCCATCTACTAGGTACTCGCAGAGGTCAAAACCAATACCGCCTGCTCCTATCACAGCAACTTTTTTGCTGACGGGTTTGCCTAGTTTCAACACATCCAAATAGCTCAAAACTTTTGGGTGATTGATTCCCTCGATTTTTGGAATGCGTGGCACAATGCCTGAGGCGATAACCACTTCGTCCCAGTCTGCAGCGTTTAAATCATTGACGTTAATTCGCGTATTGAGTTGAAGGTTAACTCCCGATAGCTCAATTTGGCGCTGGTAATAGCGCAGCGTTTCATAAAATTCGTTCTTTCCGGGGACTCGTTTTGCGATATTGAATTGCCCACCAATTTCGTTCTCAGCATCATAGAGAGTGACCTGATGTCCTCTTTGCGCTGCCGTCACCGCAAAAGAGAGCCCAGCAGGCCCAGCGCCGACAACCGCTATTTTTTTGCTGGTGAACGCTGGGGTAATGACGAGGTCTGTTTCATGACAAGCGCGTGGATTGACCAGACAAGTGGCGATTTTTTCATTAAAGATATGATCGAGACAGGCTTGGTTGCAACCGATACAGGTGTTAATTTCATCGCTTTTTCCGGCAGCCGCTTTATTGACAAAATCGGGATCGGCTAAAAACGGGCGCGCCATGGACACCATGTCAGCATCGCCACGCGCTAATACCGCTTCGGCAACATCTGGTGTATTAATACGATTTGAAGTAATCACCGGAACGGGCAGGGCGCTCCTAAATTTTGCTGTGACCCAGGTGTAGGCCGCCCGCGGCACCTTGGCAGCAATAGTGGGAATCCGCGCTTCGTGCCAACCGATACCGGTATTGATGATGGATGCTCCGGCTGCGGCAACCGCTTGTCCTAGTAGCACGGTTTCCTCATAGCTACTGCCACCCTCAACCAGATCAAGCATCGACAGTCGGTAAATAATGATAAAGTTGGTGCTGACGCGTTCTCGAATGCGTTTAACAATGGTGAGCGGTAAGCGAATACGGTTTTCGAAGCTGCCCCCCCATTCATCTTGGCGGTGATTGGTACGGGCCGCGATAAACTGATTTAGTAAGTAACCTTCTGACCCCATCACCTCAACACCGTCATAACCGGCTTTTTGCGCCATTTCGGCGGCAGTGACGAAGTCCTGAATTTGTTGTTCGATTTCTTTGGCGCTCAGCTCGTGTGGAATGAAGACATTGATCGGCGCCTGAATAGGTGAGGGGGCCACTAGATTTTTTGAGTAAGCGTAACGACCAGTGTGCAGTATTTGCATACATATTTTACCGTCCGCTTCGTGCACCGCATCGGTAATGACACGATGGTCAGCGATATCGGCTTCTGTTTGCATGTGCTTCGCTTTGGGGTGAATCGCTCCATTTTTATTGGGGCCAAAACCGCCTGTGACAATCAACCCAGCACCACCACGCGCGCGTTCAGCAAAAAAAGTTGCCATGCGTATATGCCCATCCGGTAACTCTTCCAGGCCAGTATGCATGGAACCCATCAGGACACGATTTTTTAATTGAGTAAAGCCGAGATCGAGCGGCGCTAGCAGGTTGGGGTATTGGGGTGCCGACATTTGTTCTCCAAAAGTAAAAAAGGAAGCGGTCGAAATAGTCTGGTCGTTATGCTGTGCTGATTAACCAGAAATTTCTGGCAGAACTAGTCGTCTTTGTTGCTTTTGCCTGTGGCCGCTTTTGCCGCCATCGACATGAACTGCTGAAACTGTTCGATACCCTGAATTCCCAGTGGCAGGTAGCGCTTTAGTAATAATTCTGGATCGCTCATTTCCTCAATGCCCTGGTCTATTTTTTCTTGAATTTTTTTCATTGTCGCTTTTTGCATAGGCTCTATGTCTGGCAAACCCAGCATTTCACGGGCTTCCTTGGGTGAGAGGTCAATATCGATATTGATTTTCATTTTCATGCGGGCTCTCCTCGTGGTTAGCGAAGTCTATAGGGTTGTTGGATCGATCAATTTGGCTGCTGCCTCGCATTTATAGCTTGGCGTTAATCCGCAGTATAAATAGGGTGAGGGGCATTTCAAGCGATATGAATTAATTTGGCTGGTAATCCAGCCAAATCGGTGTGACCAATTGGCTTAGCGGCGTCTGAAAAGGGGTTGTGGTTGATCAACGGCGGCCTGGTAAGAATGGCTGATTGAGGTCAGGCTATTTAAAGCGGGCTCAATTTCTTTGCCCTCCTTTAACGAAAAGCTATCAAAGCCGCAGCGACGCATATAAAACAATTGATCCTGCGTGACATCGCCGATGGCGCGAATTTCTCCTTGAAAACCATAGCGTTCTCTAAGCAGGCGCGCGTAGGAGTATCCTCTGCCATCAGTAAAAATAGGGAAATTAATGGCAATTAATGGGAGTTTTTGCAGCCTGTCTGCAATCCATTCCGGCTCTTCGTCGCTGTTAATCCAGATCCCCACTTTGCCTGAATGTTGTTCGAGAAGCTCGGCTTGATTTTGCCAAAGTTTCAGTGGGACGATAATGTCACCGCTGTTAGGAAGTTGGTATTCACCTGACTCTGACGGGTTTATTAACTGCCAGCTATTTTGCTGAATTGCGCCATCTTTGATGATGCTCTGTTTTGTCATATCACTAAGCATTGTTGTAAACCTGTTGCTTAAAAGGATCAAGCCCGATGCGACGATAGGTATCAATAAAACACTCTTCTTCAACACGGTTTTCAATATAGACATCGACTATCTTTTCAATCACATCTGCAACGACATCTTCGCTGAATGATGGACCTAAGATACTGCCGAGAGAGGCGTCTATACCAGAGGAGCCGCCCAACGAGATTTGATAAAATTCAGCCCCCTTTTTATCGACGCCGAGAATGCCGATATTGCCCACATGGTGGTGGCCACAGGCATTCATGCAACCGGAAATATTGAGGTCAAGATCGCCGATGTCGTAAAGATAATCAAGATCGTTAAAGCGTTCCTGAATTTGCTGGGCAATCGGGATGGATTTAGCATTTGCCAAGGCACAAAAATCACCGCCAGGACAGCATATCATGTCAGTTAACAACCCCAAATTAGGTGTCGCGAAGCCATATCGTTTGGCGTCCTGCCAGAGATCATAAAGGTCAGATTGCTTTACATCAGCCAAAACGATGTTTTGCTCATGGCTGACGCGTAATTCACCAAAGCTATAGCGTTCGGCGAGATCGGCCATAGTGTCCATTTGCTCATGAGTGGCGTCACCCGGGGCAATGCCAGTTTTTTTAAGGCTCAGCGTGACAGCGGCATAGCCCGGTTTTTTATGGGGATAAACGTTACGCTTAGCCCAGTTGGCAAAAAACTTATTTTCAGATTTATGGGCTTCAAAAGAGGCATCATTTTCGGGTAGTGTTTCGTAATCAGGCTCCGTAAAGAACGATTTTAAACGTTCAATTTCGGCCACGGTGACGGTACTTGGGCTGTCTTTAATTTGCGCCCACTCTTGCTCAACCATTGCCGTAAACTTTTCAGGTGTCAGCGCGCGCACCAGAATTTTAATACGTGCCTTGTGTTTGTTATCGCGTCGGCCGTAGCGGTTATACACCCGCAGAATCGCTTCCAGGTAGGTCAGTAAATGCTCTTTCGGTAAGAAGTCGCGTACCTGGCTAGCGATTACCGGTGTGCGGCCTAAGCCGCCGCCGACAAACACTTTAAAGCCGTTTTCATCGGCTTGATTAGTGACGATATGAAGTCCGATATCGTGCACCATTGTCGCTGCACGATCAGCACTTGGAACCGCATTGACCGCAATCTTAAACTTGCGCGGGAGATAAGCGAACTCCGGGTGGAAGGTTGACCATTGACGAATCAGTTCGCAATAGGGGCGAGGATCTTCGATTTCATCCCGGGCAACACCGGCAAATTGGTCAGTCGTGGTATTTCGAATGCAATTACCGCTGGTCTGAATCGAATGCATCTGCACGCTTGCCAGATCCGCCAAAATATCGGGTACCTGTTCGAGCTTAGGCCAGTGCAGTTGCATATTTTGACGCGTACTGAAATGGCCATAGCCTTTATCGTAAGTCCGGGCGACGTGCGCTAACATGCGCATCTGCTTTGCTGACAACATGCCATAGGGGACAGCGATACGCAGCATCGGCGCATGTCGTTGAATATAAAGCCCATTTTGCAGGCGTAGCGGGAGAAATTCATCACCGCTTATTTTGCCAGCCAAAAACCGTTGCATTTGGTCTCGAAACTGGGCGACGCGATCATTCAGTATTTGTTGATCGCATTCATCGTAAACATACATGACTTAACAAAATTCCTATGGTCAGAAGTAAATTACTCGCTGGGAGGGCATCATACTTGGTTCCAGTTGTTCTATAAAACATCAAATTCTTATATCTTTAGAACCAGTTTGTAGCGATAGCGGAAGAATGAACAGGTCTTGTTGAGATTCCGGTTTAGCCTTGCTTAGCCGCCAGTTGAGCTCAATACAAATCGCACAATAATCACTAAAGTAAAGATAAAGACCAGGGTAAACACAATGCCAGCGGCAATATAGGTACCTGGTTTGGCTTTGGTGAAATCACGTTCGCGATTTTTATGGCTTTGTACGCCAATGGCGGCGGCTAAGACACTGGAAATAACCTGCCATAATGTTAATTTATCTGGATCTTTATTTACGCTCATTTGCATTCGCCTGTTCTGGTTTTAGGTTTAGCTTTCATCAGCTCAGTTTTCATAAACAAGGTTGGCAGCAAGCCACCGTTCCAGTTGTTCTACGTCCATATTCTTGCGAGCGGCTAAGTCCGCAACCTGGTCGCGGTCAATTTTGCCGACACCAAAGTAATTTGATTCTGGGTGTGAAAAGTACCAGCCACTGACCGATGCCGCAGGCGACATGGCGAAGCTTTCGGTAAGAGACACCCCAGTGTGTTGTTCTGCAGACAACAAATTAAAAAGTGTAGCTTTTTCGGTATGATCAGGGCAGGCGGGATAGCCTGGTGCTGGCCGGATACCTTGGTAACTCTCTTTGATCAGTTGGTCATTTGTTAAGTTTTCGTTGCCGCCATAGCCCCAAAATTCCTTGCGCACCCGTTCATGCATTCTTTCGGCAAAGGCTTCCGCCAGACGATCGGCAAGGGCTTTAACCATGATGGCATTATAGTCATCATGGGCTGCTTCAAATTGTGCAACAAGCTCTGGTACTCCGATGCCAGTGGTGACCACAAAACCTCCGATAAAATCGGAAATACCTGTTTCCTTGGGTGCGATTAAATCGGCCAGGGAATAGTTGGGGTTATCGTTGGGTTTGTCTGTTTGCTGGCGCAAATGGTGGAGTTTTATGGCGGTCTGTTGGCGTGATTCATCCTGATAAACTTCGATGTCATCCTTATTCACACGGTTGGCAGGC
This sequence comes from Pseudomonadales bacterium, assembly GCA_024234615.1. Taxonomy (NCBI): domain Bacteria; kingdom Pseudomonadati; phylum Pseudomonadota; class Gammaproteobacteria; order Pseudomonadales; species Pseudomonadales bacterium. The sequence continues at coordinate 1,800,143 of JACKNY010000001.1, read as the reverse complement.
CATAAACCGATCACCGCTTTGGCTTGAATGAGTTTTTCATCAATCATGCGCCGGAGTAATTGCTGTGCGTCGTCAAACAAAACTTTAGCTTGTTCGCCAATCTTCTCATCCTTAAAGATCTTGGGATATTTTCCACCTAGCTCCCAGGTAATAAAGAATGGTGTCCAATCAATATAATCGATCAGCTCGGTTAAAGGATAATCATCGAATACCTTGATACCTAAGAAGTTTGGCCGTGGTGGTTGATAGCTTGCCCAGTCGGTCTTTAGCGAATTCTCACAGGCGGCTTGATAGCTGAGTAGCTTGGTTTTAGGACGACGATTTTGGTTGCGTTCACGCACCTCTGCGTACTCTTTGCGACGGGCTTGTACAAACTCAGGTTTTTGCTCCTGATTGAGTAGCAGGGAGGCGATACCTACGCTACGTGAGGCATCCGCTACATAGACAGTCGCATCATTTTGATACTGGGGTTCAATTTTAACAGCGGTATGCGCTTTTGACGTGGTCGCGCCACCGATCATCAGTGGTATATCAAACGCCAGTCGTTGCATTTCTTTTGTCACATGGACCATCTCATCCAAGGATGGTGTAATCAGTCCGCTCAGCCCAATAATGTCTACCTGTTCCTCGCGTGCTGTTTTCAGTATTTTCTCGCAGGGCACCATCACACCAAGATCAATCACCTCATAGTTGTTGCACTGCAATACGACGCCGACAATATTTTTGCCGATATCGTGGACGTCGCCCTTTACGGTGGCCATTAAAATTTTACCCTTGCGCCGCACTGATGAGGTGTCTTTTTCTGCCTCGATAAAAGGTAACAGATAGGCGACTGACTGTTTCATCACGCGTGCGCTTTTCACCACCTGAGGTAGAAACATTTTGCCGGAGCCGAACAAATCGCCGACTACATTCATACCATCCATGAGCGGACCTTCAATGACCTTGATGGGCTTATCCGCTTGTAGGCGCGCCTCTTCAGTATCTTCATTGATGTAGCTGGTTATGCCTTTGATCAGAGCATGCTCGAGACGTTTGTTTACCGGCCATTCCCGCCATTCCTCGGTCTGTACTTCCTTGATGCTGCCATCATCGCGGAAATCGTCAGCAATTTTCAGTAAATTTTCGGTGGCATCGGGTGAGCGGTTCAGCACCACATCTTCCACACATTTTTTTAATTCCTTAGGGAGATCGTCGTAAACTGCTAATTGACCAGCGTTGACGATTCCCATACTCAGACCGGCTTGAATCGCGTGGTATAGAAATACTGAGTGAATGGCCTCGCGCACCGGATTATTACCACGGAAGGAGAAAGAGACGTTGCTGACGCCGCCGGATACGGACGCATAGGGTAAGTTTTGCTTGATCCAGCGGGTTGCTTCAATAAAGTCGACAGCATAGTTATTGTGTTCTTCGATACCTGTGGCGATGGCAAAAATATTGGGATCGAAAATAATATCTTGTGGTGCGAACCCAACCTGATTAACCAGTATCTCGTAGGATTTTTTACAAATATCTATTTTTCGCTGTGCTGTGTCCGCCTGACCTTGTTCGTCGAAGGCCATGACAATCACCGCTGCACCATAGTGCAAACATTTGCGCGCTTGTTCAATAAAGGCTTGTTCGCCCTCTTTCATGCTAATGGAGTTCACTACAGCCTTGCCCTGGATGCATTTCAATCCGGCTTCAATGACTTCCCATTTGGATGAGTCCACCATAATGGGGACTTTTGAGATATCTGGTTCGGCTGCAACCAGGTGGAGAAATTTAACCATGGCCTGTTTGGAGTCAAGCATGCCCTCATCCATGTTGATGTCGATAATTTGGGCACCATTTTCAACCTGTTCTCGCGCAACATCCAAGGCGGTATCGTAGTCTTCCTCTAGGATTAGGCGTTTAAATTTGGCTGAGCCGGTGATATTGGTGCGCTCGCCGACATTAATGAATAGCGAGGATTTATCAAAATTAAAGGCTTCCAGGCCGCTTAGACGGCAGGCAACAGGTAATTTAGGAATTTTTCGTGGTGTCTTTCCATCTAATGCTATTGCAATTGCGCGAATGTGCGCTGGTGTTGTACCGCAACAACCACCGACAATATTTAAAAAACCTGATTGTGCAAACTCTAGAATGATAGCGGCCATTTCCTGATCGGTTTGGTCATACTCGCCAAATTCATTTGGTAGGCCGGCATTTGGGTGAGCACTGACGTAGGTGTCTGCTTTATTGGCGAGTTCTTCCAAGTATGGACGCAAATCTTCTGCACCTAAGGCGCAGTTTAAGCCAATTGAGAGTGGCTTTGCATGCACCACGGAATTCCAAAAGGCTTCGGTAGTCTGCCCTGAGAGGGTACGACCGCTGGCGTCAGTGATAGTACCGGAAATCATGATTGGTAATCTAAAACCTTGCTCGTCAAAGTATTGCTGTACTGCATAAATAGCTGCTTTTGCGTTAAGCGTATCAAACACTGTTTCGATTAGAATAATATCAACGCCACCCTCAACTAGAGCTGCAGTTGCTTCATGATAATTGGACGCTAACTCATCGAAAGAAACATTGCGGAACCCTGGATTATTAACATCTGGCGATAAAGTGGCGGTGCGATTGGTTGGCCCAAGAACACCAGCGACAAAACGCGGTTTGTTGGGTTGCTTTTGAGTGAACTCATCGGCGACGGAGCGAGCTAAGCGTGCTCCTTGCAAATTCAGTTCATAAACGGTCTCTTCCAGAGCATAATCGGCCTGTGCAATACGGCTAGAATTAAAGGTGTTGGTCTCCAGAATATCTGCACCCGCTTGTAGGTAAGCCCGGTGGATATCTTTAATTATCTGCGGCTGAGTAATAGAGAGTAGGTCGTTATTGCCTTTGAGTGAGTGACTAAAATCGTGAAAACGCTCGCCCGCATAATCGGCCTCTTCTAGGCTGTGACTTTGAATCATCGTGCCCATGCCACCATCAAGAATCAAAATACGATCCTTCAATGCGTTTTTTAGCAGTGTAATTCGATCGTTGTTGATAGGCATGGAAGATCCTTTATATATAAATGGGTTTGGCAGAAATGATGTTATCAAATCTAAAAGGGCGCTGTTGAATAATATAGATAGAGCATAGCTTTCATTTTTAACTAGGAAGACTTTATAGCATTAGAGGAGAGGTTAATCAAACCTATATCAAAATATTTTGATATAGGTTTGATTGTGATGATAAGGAAGTTATGCTGGTTAAAAGCAAATGAAAGCGATTCGATCTCTCGATCCCGATGCCAAGGTTCGATAGAATCGCGACCTTCAAACTGAATTCTAAACAGAGCAATTATTACAAAAGGTCATTGGATAAATTATGGAAAAGATTTTTGAACGCACTATGTATGCAAGTCGGTGGTTGTTAGCGCCGATATATCTGGGTCTTAGTTTTGCCTTATTGGCTTTAGGTATTAAGTTTTTTACTGAATTGGTGCATGTGCTACCTAATATTTTTGTGGTATCCGAAATGGAACTGATTCTTCTGGTGCTCTCCTTAGTTGATATTTCTCTGGTAGGGGGTCTGCTTGTGATGGTTATGTTTTCGGGTTATGAAAACTTTGTCTCACAGCTGGACTTGGAAGATGGTGGTGAAAAGCTGAACTGGCTGGGGAAGCTGGATACCGCCAGCCTCAAGAATAAGGTGGCAGCTTCAATTGTGGCAATTTCTTCGATTCATCTGCTAAAGCTTTTCATGAATGCGGAGTCTATCGACAATGATAAATTGCTTTGGTATGTGGTGATCCATATCACCTTTGTTGTTTCTGCATTTGCCATGGGGCTGCTGGATAAAATTACCAGAGTGGAGCACTGATGCATGCGGCCAACGGCTGGGCAAGGATGTACGCTAACTATTTATTCGAGTCCAGCTATGGCGTACAATGAGATTGGTTATCATTTTGAGAGGCTGTGATGGACAAAATTATTGATATTACCCCAAGCGCCAAAGATTACTTGGTTGGTTTGTTGGCAAAACAGGAAACTGAGGGCATAGGCGTGCGGGTCTTTGTACAGCAGGCCGGCACACCACAGGCTGAGACTTGTTTGGCTTATTGTCGTCCTGGCGAAGAGCAAGAAGGAGATATTCAGCTTGATGATACGCCTTTCCCTGTCCGTATTCAGCAGAGCAGTATTCCTTTCCTGGAAGATGCCGTGATTGATTTTTCCGCCGACAGCATGGGTGGGCAATTGACCATTAAAGCACCAAACTCGAAACTGCCCAAGGTTAATGAAAACAGCACATTAGAAGAAAAGATTAATTATGTACTATGGACTGAAGTTAACCCAATGTTAGCGTCCCATGGTGGCGAAGTAAGTTTAATCGACGTGGTAGAAGATAATATTGCGATTTTGCAGTTCGGGGGCGGTTGTCAGGGCTGTAGCGCTGTAGATATGACGCTCAAGGATGGAGTTGAGAAAACATTGCTGGAGCAGATCCCTGAATTAAAAGGTGTTAGGGATATGACCGACCATACGGACCGCAGTCAGGCATTTTATTAAAAACTACTGAATTTTAGGAAATTTAATACTACAACCCACTAGTTGATGTGGGCTAGGTTTTATAGTTTGCCGGGAGGGTTTAAGCGTTCTGAACGAAGATAGCTTTGGCGATAAAAACCCTTGATTTTCTTTGACATATAGGGCCTCTGCCCCTATTATTGCGCGCCTATGTCGGTAGCACCCTTTCCCAAGACAGTTGAACCGCTAAAAATGTCGGAACAACGCATTGATTTGCAGGGCAAGATTGCGCTGAGTAAGTTGCATCGTTTACGGGATTTACTATTGGACGATGCAGGTGAAGTATCGGTTGTGCTGCAGTTTGGTAAAGATGAGCAGGGAATACGCACCATTGTGGGTTCATTGCAGGCTGAAGTGATTATGCAATGTCAGCGATGTTTGCAGCCGGTGACGGAAAAGATCGAGGCTGAAATTAAGTTAGGGGTAGTGTTTAACGAGGATGGCGTTAAGAATCTGCCGAGTTATTATGACCCCTTACTACTTAGTTCAGCGGAAGTGTCTTTATGGCAAATGGTCGAGGAAGAGCTGATTTTAAACTTGCCCATCGCCGCTAAGCACTCCTTGGGAGAATGCAGTATTGAATTGAGTTATGGCGATGAAGCGGCGCTTGACGCCCCGGCAACGCCAAATCCATTTCAGGTATTGGCGCAGTTAAAAGATAAGTAGTTATTTGGATGACTCTTATTATATAGGCAATATTTTTACGATTTGTTTTTAGTGGAGCAATAAAAATGGCAGTACAGCAGGATAAAAAGTCACGTTCGCGCCGAGGTATGCGCCGTTCGCATGATGCGCTAACTTCAGCTACTTTGTCAGTTGATGCGATGACGGGTGAAGTGCACCGTCGTCATCACGTTACCCCTGATGGCTTTTATCGTGGTCGTAAAGTAGTAGAAACCGACGAAGAATAGTTTAATAAGCCACAGGAAAATGTTTAACGACTTATTCAGTGGCTCTTTTGCAAACAGTTACTATTGCAATTGATGCGATGGGCGGGGATTTCGGTCCCCGCGCTACCGTCCCCGCCGCCGCCCAGTGTTTAGCGGATTACCCCGATATTTACCTGCTCTTAGTGGGTGATAGAAACGCAATCGGCTTACACCTAGGCAAGCTCCCGCAGCAGCAACAAGATAGAATTCAGGTTATCCATAGTAGTGAAGTCGTCACTATGGATGAAAAACCTGTGCACGCATTACGTAATAAAAAACAGTCTTCTATGTATCTCGCTATTGATGCCGTCGCTCAAGGTAATGCTGATGCCTGTGTGAGCGCAGGTAACACTGGCGCGTTAATGGTGCTGAGTCGATCACTGCTTGGTATGCATGAAGGCATAGATCGTCCAGCGTTTATCAGGGAGATTCCGACTCTTACCGGACACTGTCACGTGCTGGACTTAGGTGCGAATGTTGGCTGTGATGCCCAGCATTTGTATCAATTTGGCGTAATGGGCTCAATTGTGGCGCGGGTAGTGGATAAAAATCCAAATCCACGCGTAGGTTTGCTAAATGTTGGGCAGGAGGCGAGTAAGGGTATTGAACAGGTTAAGGAGGCGGCTCGCTTGCTGCAAGGAAACTCGCAGATCAATTATATTGGTTTTGTTGAAGGCGATCATATTTTTGCGGACGCAGCGGACGTTATCGTTTGTGATGGATTTGTCGGAAATGTCGCACTGAAAACCAGTGAAGGGTTGGCGAAAATGGTGAGCCTTTTACTGACCCAAAATTTTCATCAAAATATGTATACCAAGCTGATTGGAATGCTTAGCAAGCCTGTATTAAACAGGCTGGTTAAACAAATAGACCCAAAACGGCATAATGGCGCTAGTTTGTTGGGTCTGCAGGGTACATTGGTTAAAAGTCATGGTAACGCTGATATCGCTGCCTATAAACAGGCTATTCGGCGAGCTATACATGAGGCGACGAGCTGTCTGCCACAATTAATTCAGAAAGATATTTCTGAAATAAATATTTAAAGTAATTTATATTTTACACTTGATCAGGTTTGAAGGGCTTTAAGCCATTTGCAAGCCGTTACCGACAAATTACTAGCAGGATACCGCTATGAATCAAAAACTAGCTTTTGTCTTTCCCGGGCAGGGATCGCAGTTCCCGGGTATGCTCGCGGATTTGGCCACGCAATACAGTATTATCCAAACAACTTTCGCCGAAGCGTCAGAAATTATGCAACGAGATCTTTGGCAGTTGGCTCAGGAGGGATCTGATGCCGATCTAAATCGGACAGATTTAACGCAACCCTTACTATTAACAGCCAGTATTGCCTTGTGGCGACTTTGGGGTGAGCAGGGTGGACAGCAACCGGAATTTGTTTCTGGCCATAGTCTGGGTGAGTACTCAGCGTTGGTGGCAGCGGGAGCTATCGAATTTGGTGACGCTGTTGGCCTAGTCAATAAAAGAGGTCTTTTCATGCAGGCTGCGGTGCCGGAAGGTAAAGGCTTAATGGCAGCCATTTTAGGTCTGGAAGATGAAACATTAGTATCGGTTTGTGCACAGGCGTCTCAAGGCCAAGTGGTTTCAGCGGTTAACTTTAATGCACCTGGTCAGGTGGTGATTGCTGGGCAAGTTGAGGCAGTAGAGCGGGCGATTGAATTATGTCAGGCGGCTGGCGCCAGAAGGGCGCTACCTTTATCGGTTAGTGTGCCCTCGCATTGTGCGTTAATGCGCCCGGCAGCAGAGCAACTGGCACAGGCGTTGTCGCATATTACCATCAAACAACCACTCATACCCGTGGTGCAAAATGTCTCTGCAGCGGCATTGACTGATTCGGAATTGATAAAGCAAGCTTTAGTAGAACAGCTATACCGGCCTGTGCTATGGGTTGACTGTGTTAATACCTTGACGGCAAACGGCGTCGAGCGAGTAATAGAGTGTGGCCCTGGCAAGGTGTTGACTGGTTTAAATAAACGGATTAATCGGCAGTTGGAGCTTGCCGCTATTGGCGATTTGGCTAATTTCAATGCGGCTTTATTGCTGTAAGGATTAATATAAAGGTGGAGTACGCGTTATGAGTATCGAAGGCAAAATAGCATTGGTGACCGGCGCTACCAGAGGGATAGGTAAAGCCATAGCCGCTGAACTGTCGGCTCAAGGAGCAATTGTTGTTGGTACAGCGACCTCTGAGTCAGGGGCTGCGAGCATAAAAAACGCCTTGGTAGCAGCAGGCAATACCGGCACTGGTATTGTTCTAAATGTGTCTGACTCGGAATCGATCAAAAAGGCTTACGATTTTATCACTGAAAACTATGAGGCACCGAGCATTGTTGTTAACAATGCGGGAATAACCAAAGACAATATTATGCTGCGCATGAAAGATGAGGAATGGGATGATGTTATTAATACTAACCTGACTTCCATTTACCGAGTGACAAAAGCAGCATTACGTGCGATGACCAAGGCGCGCTGGGGTCGGATTATTAATATAAGCTCTGTGGTTGGCGCGATGGGTAATGCCGGGCAGGCAAACTATGCCGCTTCTAAAGCGGGTATTGAAGGATTTACCAGAGCATTGGCGAGAGAGGTTGCTTCGCGTGGCATTACTGTCAATGCCGTTGCTCCTGGTTTTATTGATACCGATATGACGAAGGGGCTAGCGGAAGCGCATAAGGAGGGGCTGCTGACTCAAATTCCGGCAAACAGATTGGGGCGTGCTGAAGAGATCGCCGCTACCGTTGCTTTTTTAGCCAGTGATGGGGCGGCCTACATCACGGGAGAGACTATCCAGGTCAATGGTGGAATGTATATGTAATCGAGAGAAAAACGCCCATTTTTGGTGCTATACAGAGGCATAAGAAAATGGGTTTTTATAGAAAATCCGTATTGTATTAGCTGAAAACTTTGATAATATGCGACTTCGTTTTATGAGTGACATAATAACTAAATACGAAAACAGGGTTTTCAAGACTAAAAGAGAATTTTAAGCAGCCAATTTTGCTGCGACCTTTAAATTTTCCATAGGAGTAGCGAAGGCTATGAGTACCGTTGAAGAGCGAGTAAAAAAAATTGTTTGTGAACAGCTGGGTGTAAAAGAAGAGGAAGTAACCAGTGCATCCTCGTTCGTAGAAGATTTAGGTGCGGACTCATTAGATACCGTTGAGTTAGTAATGGCGTTGGAAGAAGAGTTTGAAACGGAAATTCCTGATGAGGAAGCAGAGAAAATTACTACAGTTCAATTAGCTGTCGATTACATCAACGAACACCTTTAAAACATTGTAAATGTTTATAAAAAGCCGCACTGGCTAAAGTTAGTGCGGCTTTTTATTTAGGTCGGTTGGTTTTTCTTATTATCAATGAGCCTTGGTTTTCCTGTGCTCAAAAAGATAGCTCGGTAATTGGAGGATAAGCATGTCACGTAGGCGAGTAGTAGTGACGGGGCTCGGCATCCTGTCTCCGGTAGGAAACAACATCACGGATAGTTGGAGTAATATCGTTGCGGGTAAGAGTGGTATTGCTGTCATCGACCACTTTGATGTGTCAAGCTACACAACCCGGTTTGGCGGTTCAATCAGAGGTTTGGATACGGATGCATACCTTTCTACTAAGGATGCCCGTAAAATGGATTTGTTTATCCAGTATGGCATGATTGCAGCAATGCAGGCCATTACAGATGCAGGGCTTGAATGTACAGAAGAAAATGCCCATCGCATTGGTGTCGCCATCGGTTCTGGTATTGGTGGTTTAACGATGATTGAGAAAAACTACGATGCCATCAAGCAATCGGGCCCACGCAAAGTGTCGCCTTTTTTTGTGCCTGGAAGCATTATCAACATGATATCGGGCAATCTCTCTATTAAGTACGGGTATAAAGGCCCTAATATTTCTATTGTTACGGCCTGTACGACAGGTACGCACAATATAGGCTTTTCCGCGCGCATGATTCAACAGGGTGATGCTGATGTCATGATCGCCGGTGGTGCCGAAATGGCAACATCCCAATTAGGGCTGGCTGGCTTTTCTGCCGCCCGAGCGCTATCGACCAGGAACGATAATCCGCAAGCTGCGAGCCGACCCTGGGATCGTGACCGTGATGGTTTTGTGCTAAGTGACGGTGCTGGTGTGCTGATTTTGGAAGAATACGAGCGCGCGAAACAGCGCGGTGCCCAGATATATGCTGAACTCTCAGGGTTTGGCATGAGCGGAGATGCTTATCACATGACGTTGCCCTCCGAGGATGGATCCGGTGCTGCTGCTTCAATGCAGAACGCCATTAACGATGCGGGCCTGAACGCGGAACAGATCGATTATATCAACGCTCACGGTACCTCGACCCCCGCTGGTGACCGTATTGAATCATTAGCTGTGGAAAAGGTCATGGGTGATGCGGCAAAAAAAGTCGCAGTGAGCTCGACCAAATCCATGACTGGACACTTATTGGGGGCAGCGGGCGCTGTTGAATCTATTTTTGCCCTGTTGGCGATTCGGGATCAAGTTGCTCCGCCAACCATTAATTTGGATAATCCAGATGAAGGCTGCGATCTAAATTATGTCCCCCATATCGCTCAAGAACGACGAATTGATGTCAGTATGTCAAACTCCTTTGGCTTTGGCGGTACCAATGGCACCCTGATATTCCAACGTTTGAAATAGCATTCAATTAGCGGTATCAAAGGCCTCCATTTGTTAGGGGGCTTCTAAATAGGTCAAACCTTATTTAGAAGCTCCTAGGTTAAAGTTAGATGAACTCTTCTTTCCCTGTAATACTGGTTAATGGGCGAGCGGTTCAGCAGGTCTCTGTTCTGGATCGAGGTTTGGCCTATGGTCATGGTTTATTCGAGACAATTCGCGTAAATAATGGCTTGCCGCAACTCTGGCAACAGCATCTGGCGCGTCTAAAAGTAGGTTGTGAGCGGCTTTTTATCCAATGGCCAGAGGATATTGAAGCTAAGTTAACACAAGAGGTTGCGGAGCTTTGTGCTCGCTCCAATGCGTTGATTAAGATTATTTTTACAGCGGGAAGCGGTGGTTTGGGTTATGCAATACCAGAAGCTCAAACCCCGATGCGTATTGTGATACGCTATCCATTGCCAGACTACCCTCTCGAATACACAACCGCCGGAATAGCTGTCTGTACTTGCGACTACCGCCTTGCCCAACAAACAAGGCTAGCGGGTCTAAAGCACCTTAATCGTCTAGATCAGGTGCTGGCTAGTGCTGAATGGCGGGGGTCAAAATATAAAGAAGGTATCATGCTCGATCAGCAAGATAGGGTGATCGAAGGTACGCGAAGCAATTTATTCGCTGTGGATAAAAATGGTGATTTGCTGACGCCTCAATTGAGTCGTTGTGGCGTTATGGGCGTTATGCGCCAGTATTTGATTGAGCAGGCCGCTCTTTGCCATATTAAAGTCTTGGAAGGTGATTATTCCAGTGCTCAGCTTAAAGCTATGCCGGAGTTGTTTGTTTGTAACAGTCTCATTGGTATTTGGCCGATTCGGCAGTGGGATCAACATGATTATTCGGTTGGCGAAATAACACGTCGACTACAGCTGCTGGTCAAAAAGCTTTTTGTGGTTCAATCATGAAAAGTCTAAGCAAATATCTTCTCTGGATGGTAATTTTTCTATGTATCACCGGAGTAGCAGTTAGTTATGCTTTTTATCGCTATTTAACAACTTCAGCGTTTTATGCTGAGGCTTCTATTCTGGTCGAAATCAAACCAGGCACGCACTTTAGCGAATTAGCACATTACCTGGAAGGCCAGAATGTGATCAGGAAGCCAAAATGGTGGACTGCCTACGCAGTGGCGACTGGACAGGCGGAAAAAGTGAAGGCCGGTGAATACCAAATTCAACCCGGTAGCTCGCCGCTGCAAATATTGGATATGTTCATCAATGGTAGGGTTGTTGTCTACCAGCTCACCTTGGTGGAAGGTTGGCGCTTTGTCGATGTGCTCAATAAGTTGGCGCAGCAGGAAAAGTTAGTGCATTTGAGCGCCGGGCTTTCCCCTCAAGAAGTCATGGTCTTGCTCGGAAAGCCGGGGGAGCACCCAGAAGGACGATTTTTCCCCGATAGCTATCAGTACGTAGCTGGGAATAGTGATATTGATATCCTTAAGCGCGCCTATGCTAGGCTTGAGCAAGTGTTGACTGAGGAATGGCATCAGCGTGCTGATAATTTACCCTATGAAACTCCTTATGAAGCCTTGATTATGGCTTCAATCGTGGAGAAGGAAACGGGTGTGGCGGATGAGCGTGAGCAAATTGCAGGAGTATTTGTCAGACGGTTACAGAAAGGCATGCGATTGCAGACTGACCCCACTGTTATTTATGGCCTGGGAGATGCGTATCAGGGTAATTTGCAACGCCAGCATTTGGCTCAAAAGACGCGCTATAACACTTATCTTATAAAAGGGTTACCGCCAACACCCATTGCAATGGCGGGACGAGCGGCAATACAGGCAGCTCTGCATCCGGCGTCAGGCTCAAGCCTGTATTTTGTCGCACGGGGTGATGGTAGCCACTTTTTTTCTGATACACTGACCGAACATACCAAAGCGGTTCAACAATTCCAGATTAAGCAAAGAACGAAACAGTATCAATCGTCACCAAAAATAGAAGCTAAGTAGCACATGGCACAAAATAATAAAGGCCTTTTTATCACCGTCGAGGGAATTGAGGGTGTCGGCAAAACGACCAATATTGAGTTCATCAACCGTTTTTTAAAGCAGCAAGGCATTAGCGTTACGCTGACGCGGGAGCCTGGGGGCACTGAGATTGCAGAGCAAATCAGATATTTACTGTTGTCCCATCACAATGAACCACTAACTGAAGATGCTGAACTTCTATTGGTATTTGCCGCGCGGGCACAGCATCTTAATCGATTGATCAAGCCTGCGTTAGCGCGTGGTGACTGTGTGCTTTGTGATCGCTTTACTGATGCCACTTATGCCTATCAAGGGGCGGGACGGAAATTATCGATGCCTCGTATCGCTCAACTTGAACAATGGGTGCAAGGTGATCTGAGGCCTGATGTAACCCTGCTTTTAGATGTGCCGGTTGAACTAGGGCTGTCCCGAGTTGAACAAAGAGGGGCCCCGGACCGCTTTGAATCGGAAAAAAGCGCCTTTTTTGAACGCATTCGTCAGAACTATCTGGAGCGGGCAAAGTTGGAGCCAAAGCGAATATTCATTGTTGATGCGAGCCAGACGCTAGAAAAAGTGCAAGAAAGTATCGTGGTGATACTCAATCAAATACTTTCTCCTGATAAGGTGAACAGGTAACGGATGTCAGAGAATAGTGCCGCGGAAATTTATCCTTGGTTAAAATCGTCTTGGCATAATCTACTACGCCAGCACGAACAGGACAGTATGCCCCACGCATTACTACTAACAGGCCCTCAGGGTATCGGTAAAGCGCATTTCGGGTTTCAACTGGCACTGTTCCTGTTATGTTCTCATCCAGCAGGAGATCGCGCCTGTGGTAGCTGTAAGAGTTGCTGTCTAATGCGCTCTGGGACACATCCCGATTTGTTACGGCTCTCGCCGGAAGATGAAGGCAAGGCAATTAAGGTTGATCAGGTTCGATCTATCAATCACTTTGTTGGACAAACGGCACAGCTCGGCGGCTATAAAATTATTTTGCTTCATCCCGCTGAGGCGTTAAATATTAGCGCCGCCAACGCCTTGTTGAAGAGTCTGGAAGAACCAAACGGACGCTGTCTTTTTGTGTTGCTTACAGATCAGCCAAGTAGATTGCCTGCGACTATTCGCAGCCGTTGCCACCAAATTGCGTTACCATTACCCTCTAAGGAAGACGCACTTATTTGGCTTAGGCAGCACGGGAGCGACCCGGATTCAATGCCGTTATTGCTTAACCTTGCTAATGGTGCCCCGTTGCTTGCGCTGAGTTACCAAGAAAGTGATTATCTGTCGCAACGGGACACATTAATCAAGGGGTTCATGGCATTACAAAAAGGGCAGGCTAGTCCACTGGAAATTGCGCAACAATGGCAAAGCCTGGATTTGTTAGCTATCCTGAACTGGATGAATCAGTATGTTATTGATCTGATCAAGCTTTGTCTCGTGAAAGATGATCAATTTTTAAAGAACTCAGATGCTAAGCTGTTTTTATCGGCGATGGCCGAGCAAGTTTACGCGAATAAGCTATATTTATATAGAGATCGACTGGTTGAGGCGAAGCGAGGATTGCTCTCAGGCAATAACCCTAATAAAATCCTGCTGTTAGAAGACTTGCTGATAAGATGGTCTCGATGTATTTCACACTAGAAAAGAAAGGCAATATTTATGGCTGATGGCGGCCCACGTAATGGCATATTGTCGCTGACAATTAAAGATAAAGCAGTGCTATATGCTGCCTATATGCCTTTCGTAAAGCATGGTGGTTTATTTATTCCCACCAACAAGAAGTACAAACTGGGTGCTGAAGTGTTTATGTTGCTTACCCTAATGGATGAGCCGGAAAAACTACCGGTGGCGGGTAAAGTCGTCTGGGTCACACCGAAAGGTGCTCAGGGTAGTCGAGCTGCTGGTATTGGTGTTCAGTTCAATAACGAAGACGATACCGTGCGCCATAAAATCGAAACCTATCTTGCCGGGTCGCTGCAATCTGATCGTCCGACCTACACGCTTTAATTTCTCTTATTTTACATCAACATACAGCAGGAAGTTATGATGCTGGTTGACTCTCATTGTCATTTAGACCGTCTCGATTTAAGTCAGTATGCCGGTGAAATTTCTGGCGCAATCACCGCGGCGCGTAATGTCGGTGTCGAGCGCATTCTTTGTGTTGCCATTGATTTGGAAAATCTACCCAAGGTGCTAGCTATCGCAGAACAATTTTCTGGAGTGCATGCGTCGGTCGGGGTGCATCCTTTAGAGCCGGAGGATAATAGTTTGCAGGTTGAGCAGCTTATTCGCCTGGCGAGGCATCCAAAGGTGGTCGCCATTGGTGAGACTGGACTCGATTATTTTTACGGAAAAGACTACATAGCATTACAAAAGCAAAACTTTCTAACGCATATAAAAGCCGCGCGCACCTGTAAAAAACCACTGATTATCCATAGCCGCGATGCCAAAGAGGATACCCTCAGATACTTAGCCGAGCATGCGGATTTGGAGGCGGGTGGTGTAATGCATTGCTTTACGGAAGATTGGGATATGGCACAGCGAGCGATAGATATGAATTTTTATATTTCGCTTTCGGGTATTGTCACTTTTAAAAATGCCGCTCAGCTTCAGGATGTGGCGAAAAAAATCCCCTTGAATCGGTTGTTAATAGAAACCGACGCGCCTTATTTGACGCCAGTGCCGTTTCGTGGCAAATCGAATGAGCCAAAGTATGTTGCCCATGTAGCTGATTGTATTGCACAACTGAGAGGTATCAACAAGGCGGAACTAGCAGAGGCCACAACTGAAAATTATTTAAATCTGTTTCAGCTCTCTCAAGAATGAATGTCACCCTCTCTGCCGGCAAAACTATTGGGTCCATGCCAGGGTAGTAATCGGTAGGCGCCATGAGAACAGCAGTCGAAAAATGGATATTTGACAATTGCAAAGTAGGGCGAGTAGTCGAAATCCCGGGGTAGGTAAAGTTTTGCGTTGCGTTGATAAAACTTTATCTGCTGTTCTTCGTTTATTTGTACCAAGGGTAATATGGGGAATTGGATATGCTGAAAGGCCTCCGCGATCATAGTAGAACAAACCGTTTTAGTTGGGCGCCCAGAGTTATGTTCAAACAAGCTGGAGCGCCAACGACGTGGCCAGAGCGCCCAAGGGAAGATAAATCTTGCTAGGTCTAGTATCTGTCTGAAATCATAGTCTAAACCTAAGCGCAAAATCACAAAATTAATCACCTCTTGGCTATCCTCTGTGGAAAGGCCATTGGGTCGACAGACTCGCAAGTGTTCCTTTTCATAATAGCTTAAAGGATTTACAACGGTGCCGGAGCCGAGCAGACTTTCAATGATCAAGGGTTCGTCTGGGTCACCATCAAAATAGTGGGAGAGTTTGGCGCGAAATTCAGGATTTTTAATATCCCGTGCACAACCAATGTAAAGTGCTGCATGGGTCCAAGAGCTTTGTGTGATTTGCCGAATCACTTCGCTAATGCGAGTACGTCCTTCAACCAGGATAACATCACAGGGCCTGATTTTTTTGCACATCTCTTGGAAATCACTCAGTGGCACCTCGTCGACAGATAACGCCTCTCTGTGGTTAAGCCAGGAAATAATTGGTTTGCTAAAATAATGACTAATGAGGCCCATGCGTTCGCTCTAAATTGCCATGTTACTGAACGGGATGATGTTATCGAGTTGTTTAACTGGAGACAATAGGGCCGCAAATCCGTCTGATAAAATCGATAGCCGTGCTCAGCTTATCAGTAGAAGTATAAAAATGAGGAGAAAACCGGATGCCGCCACCACGACAGGCGCAGACGATATTGGCCGCTAATAATTGCTGGTGTAGCTGCTGTGCAGCGATTGAGCTATGTTTAAAGGTTACTATGCCAGAACGCCTTTCCGGTCTAAGATCGCTAATCAGATGAATTTCTGGTAGTTGCTGTAGCTGGTTGATGAGGTAATCGACCTTCTCGTCAATGAGTCGAGCAACCTCCTTGCTGCCGACTTCTTCAAGCAAAGACAAGCTAGCATTGAGCGCGTGTGCTCCCAGCATGTTAGGGCTGCCGCACTCAAAACGCTGCGCGTTATCGGCCGGCTCCCAGCTAAGGCGATCATAGTCGCCACGATTTTTTACCATATGCCAGCCAAATTGCTGAATACTTAATAACTTTCTAGCTTTTGGGCTGGTGTAAAATAGCGCAAGACCTTCCGGACCGAGCATCCATTTATGTCCGTCGGCGACTACAAAGTCAGCATGATAGGCCTGAACGTCGAACGGCCCGGCTCCAATGCTTTGGATAGCATCAATACAGAACAGCAGATCTCTTTGTTGGCAGGCTTCACCCAAAACGGCGCAATCCATCCGCAATCCTGTAGCGTATTGAACGGAGCTGATCGAAATAAGTCGAGTACGGTTATCTATTAAATGAATAATAGCGTCTTCAGGGGAGTCTGATGCGCTTAAAGTCGCCACTTTCACCTCTACGCCAAAGCGGGAAAGTGATTCCCATACAATTCGGTTAGAGGGAAATTCCTGATCGCTAATAATCAAGTTGTCACCCGGTTTCCAGTCAATACCGTAGGCAATAACAGACAATGCCTCAGATGTGTTTTTTAGCAGTGCGATATCATCTACGCTGGGGGCATTGATAAATTTGCGTAGCCGCTCTCGGAGCTTATTTTCAGTGGTTAGCCAGGAAGGGTAGTTGCGTGCGCCATATTCCACATTTTCCTTGGCAAATTGGTTAACTGCGGCGAGGGTACGCGCTGGCCAGGGAGCAACTGCCGCGTGGTTTAGATAGATCAAATCTTGATGTAAGGGAAATTCTGTTTGCCAATGCATCGATAATCCAGGTGTTTAAATAATGAACAAGTGAAAATCTGTGATTATTAGCTATAGTAATAGTGCCGCCCGCTCTGGGTTTTATTGAATATCCAGGCGGTAAATTCAAGTTAACAAAATTCAGCTAAAGTTAAAACTCTTGCCGTGTTTTTAATATCAGGTTAGTTTTCAGCCAGCCACTCAAATCGGACCGTAGCGGTCGTCGTAAAGGAATCATTGGTAATGAAATATCGTCGTAAACCCATCAGTCAATTTTTTCGAAACCAGCTGCTATTGCCCGGACTACTGGGGTTGTCTTTAGGCGTCGCGGCGGATTATTTGTCAGATGCGCAGAGCTATTACGAAAAGAAGGAGTTTCAGTCCGCTATTATCCAGCTGAAGAACGAGCTGCAGAAAAATTCAAAAAATACACAAGCAAGATTTTTACTGGGCCAAGTATATTTGGCAAGTGGTAGCTTTATTGATGCAGAAAAGGAACTCAAGGTTGCGCTTTCGCTTGGATCGGAGCAGGACAAAACACAAATACTTTTAGCGAAAGCATTGCTAAATCAAGGAAAGGTGGATGAAGCATTAGCGACACTTGAAAATAAGGTATTTAGCAATCCTGATGAGCATGCCGAGGCGCTGGCGATCCAGGGTCATTTATACCTAGCGAAAAATAAACTGGAGGACGCTAGGGCATCTTTCAAGCAGGCGATTGAATTGGGAGGACAAGCATATGCTTTATTGGGACGAGCCCGGCTCGCTCTTATGGAAGGAGAAATAGATGAGGGGTTGGTAGATATCGATAAGGCGTTAACACAAGATCCGGCCTTTATCGAAGCGCTTTTCACCAAAGGGCAGGTCTTAGCATCGCAGGATAAATTTCCGGAAGCGATCGCGGTTTTCAGCAAAATTATCAAGGTAGAGCTGCATCATATGGGCGCTCGGCTCGCGCGCGCGGAAGCTTATATCCGGTTAAAGCAATTAGATGCCGCCAGAGCAGACGTTCAAGATGTATTGCAACAAAACGAGATGCAGCCCCATGCAAATTTCATTATGGCAAGGTTACAGTTAGACGCACAGGAATATCCGCAGGCGCAGACGTCAGCAGAGAAGGTGTTGCGTATGAGTCCGAACCATCAACTCAGTTTTTTTGTATTAGGTGCGGCCCATTATGCACAGGATAATTTTGAGCAAGCCAAAATATATCTCGAAAAATTTATTGCGCTAAAACCAACGCATATAACCGCTGCTCGGGTATTAGGGGCGACTTATCTCAAGTTGGGGGATCCTTCGAGTGCTGTCGATATATTGGAGACGGCGGATCAGGGGCAAGAACATCAGGACGCACAGTTACTCAATGTTCTTGGTCGGGCTTATATGAAAATGGGGGAGTTTGAAAAAGGAACGGCCGCCCTGAATCGCGCGATACAAATAGAGCCAAATATTGAAGGGGCGCAGGCTCAGATTGCGCTGGCAAATTTAGCCGCAGGAAACACCAAAGAAGCAATAAAGCAGTTAGAAGAACTCAATAGTAAGGATGCCTCCGATGAAATGACTAGCATTATGTTGACCTTGTCTTATATCAAGCAGGGGCAGTTTAATATGGCATTCAAAACTATCGATAATGCGATTAAAATTTCACCACAGAAAAGTAATTTTTATAATCTCAGAGGCTTAGTCTATGAAGCGCAGGGCGATAGCGCGGCTGCCAGGGATGCCTATCAAAAAGCATTAGCGATTAATAACAAATTTATTCCCGCAATACTCTCGTTGGCAAAGCTGGATTTTCGGGAAAATAAATTGGATTTATCAGCTGCAAAATACCAACAGGTTTTAGCTATAAGTCCTAATCATATGCAGTCTCTGCTTGCGCTTGCCCAATTGGCGCAGGCCAATGGTGATGAAAGCAAGATGCTTGACTGGATTAAACAGGCGAGAATGCGCAACCCAAATGCCCTACAGCCCGTAGAAATTCTGGTGAATTACTATCTTTCCAAAAACGAACTTGATAAAGCCCTAAATGAAGCCCGTAAATTTCAAACTGAACACCTGGACAATGTGCAAATAGCATCCGCGCTGTCACGGGTTCATCTCGCTAAGGGTGAAAACGAAGAAGCTAAACACCAACTGCAGAAGCTGATTAATTTTAATCAGAAAGATTTGTCGCATCGTATGCAGATGGTGCAAATTTTGATGACAGAAAAGCAACCAAGGCAAGCATTAACCTTCATTGATGAAATATTGCAACTTGATGAGCGCTATTTGCCAGCGTTGTTAGCGAAGTCGCAATTATTGATTAGCGAGAAGAAATTTAAAGACGCGGAAAGTGAGATTGCCAAGATTGAAAAATGGTACGTTGGCAGTTATTTAGGTCAACAGTTAACTGGAGATTTGATGCTTGCCAAGGAGCAACCTGAACAGGCGTTGGCACGATATGAGCAGGCATTTGCACAAGCGAAAACGGCCTATCTTGTGAGCGTGTTATTTGAGCAATACAGTGCGCAGGGTAACTGGGAAACTGCTGCTGACAGATTACAGTCTTATGTCGATGCGGTACCTCAGGATGCCGGTAACAGATTACGCCTTGCGTCTGTGTACCAAAAATTAGAACAAAACCAGAAAGCGGTAGAACTATACGAACAGCTGATTGAGCAAGTGCCAAATAACCCCGTGGTGCTGAATAATTTAGCTTGGCTTTATTGGCTAAAGCAAGATCAACGTAGTCTTGACTATGCAGAACGCGCGCTTGCCGTCGCACCGGATAAAGCAGAGATTGCTGATACCCTCGGCTGGATAATGTTACATATGGGGGATAAAAAGAAGGCTTTAGAGATCATTCGTGATGCGGCAAGTAAGGCCCCGACGATGCCGGAAATCCGCTATCATTTAGCCGTTGCTTTGCATAAAAATAATCAAAACGAACAGGCGAAAAAAGAATTAACACGCTTGCTCCGGGATTACCCAGGTTTTTCTGAAGAGCAAAGCGCTAAGCAGCTATTAAATGAAATGGGGGAAGGGAGGTAAAACCTTTCTCGGAGAAATAAAAAACGCCCAGTTAAAGGCGTTTTTTTTTCAAGTTTGAGGGCTTAGATGAGTTTGCGTTTTCTCAGTAAAAGTAACCCTAATCCTAACAGCGCGGCTGTTGCTGGTGAGGGAACTGTTCCATTGCAGGGGTCGCCGGGTTGGCAGCCAGGGGTTTCATTAACAAACCCTCTGATTTTTTTAAGTTTGGCATAATCGTCATCATTAGTAATACCGGATACTGCACCAGAAAGGTATTTGTTATAGGCACCGACTAACCAATGGGTTGATGCGACATTACCAGTATTTTTAATTGAAACATACTTATCTGAGTCTACATTGGATAGGTGGCCACTATAGTTTGGATCACCCACTAAATCCCATCCTGCATTTGTCAAGCCACGGGTAGTTCCCGTTGTATCTGTAGGATCTGAATTCAAGTTCGGCATATAAGTGGAGTTGTAGGAATCGGTGCCGGTGTATGCAAGAACCGTCATGTCAGTGTCATAGGTGTTATCGGGCCAGCCGATCCAGAGATCAGTCAACACAACGGGCTGATTAAACACGAATAATACAAATTCTTCTGGACCATAGTTATCAATGGCGTGCTCGGGGCTGCTCTCGTTGCGGTTAATTACAATGCCACTGCTGTATGAAGAGAGGTTATAGGAAACGAATTCATCGTTGGCACTGCTACCACCACCGTTACCGGTCGCATAGCCGCTAGTATTAGCCCACCCAGATAACTGTGCAGTGATATTATCACCAGTTACGCTATCAGTAGCGCTTTCGTTATATAGGTCGCTGTCCACAAGATACATTTCAAATGCGGCATGAGCGCTTGACCATGTACCAGAAAGCAAGATGCTTGCGCTTACTATTTTTATGATATTTACAATCTGTTTCATAAGGGTTCTACCCGCAGTCCTTAAATGGTAATAACTAAATTTGTACTATCGATACCAAAGCAATATTCGAACCAATATTAAATATATCTTTAAAATCAACAAGATAGTTAATCTCTGTTTAAAAAAACAGAATTGCCTTGATGGATGTGTAAAAAAAACTGACACTTGGTGCTGTGCCTAGCCATCGAGCTGAATTTTCAGTGCTTCTGCCTCTTTACGGCCATTAAAATTTTGAGGCCGCTTAAGAATCCGGTTGAGTTCTAATAAAGCCTCTTGGTCGCGCCCCAAACGGTGTAGTGCAACAGCAATATGGTAACGTATTTCTGCATTGTCTGCTGCACGAGTTAATGCTTCACGTAAGTAGGACAAGCCTTGTTCAAAGTCACCACTGAGAATAAGCAGCCAGCCCAGAGTGTCGTTTATTGAAGGGTTTTTGGGCAGTATCTCATAAGCACGCCGCGCCGATGCCATCGCCTCATTGTGCTTTTCTAGGTAAAGTAGCGTATTGGCTAAATTATTATGCAAGTAGGGGTTTTGGGGTTGTAGTGCGATGAGTTGGGAGTAGACCTTGGCCGCATCTGTGTATTTATTTTGGGCAACATAAAACTCCGCTAATGCGTTTTTAATAAGCAGGTCTTCTGGGTTATTACTTAACCAACTGGTTAACGTTGTTTCTGCTGAGTTCAATTCTTTGGCGCGCCGCTGCGCGATATGCAGCCGTAAAGTCAGTTCTGATAGTGACTGCCGCGAAAGTGCTTTTTTATATTGCTGTTCTGCCTCCGGGTACTTTTTTTGCTGCATCATCAGATCGCCAAGAAGACGAAAGCCGATACTCATTTGTGGAAATTTATTTACTAGAAATTTAGCATTGTCCATTGCTTCATCTATTCGGCCAAGCGATAGCTGTGTTTCTGTCAACAAGACTCTGGACTCGGAGTGCATTGGGTTGCTCTGAAGCGCTTTAAAAAGTGCGTAGCTTGCTTGTTCCTGAGCATCTAAAGCGATTTGATAGCGCGCAATGCGCAGGAGCCAGTCAGGATTGGATGCCGCTAAGCTGGCCATTTTACTAAGCAGTCCCAGCGCCTGCTTAGTCTCATTTTGCGCTATCAGTACCTTTAGTTGAGTTTCGAGTACATACAGGTTGTGTTGATATTTTTCCGCTTGCTCTGTGGCGTATTTGGCCGCTTCGGCTAGTTCGCCAGTTTGAATTAAGAGTTCAATTAAATAGCGCTTGGTATTGAATGACTCGGGGTTAGCGGCAGTTGCGTCGGTAGCCCATTTAAGGGCATCGCGAGTGTTGTTTTCACGCATTGAAATCCGCGACATTTCTAGCATCGCTTGACTATTTTTCGGCTCTCGTATGAGTACTGCAGATAATAGCGATTTGGCCTCGGTGAAGTTGTGTTCCAAGGTGTTGATTTTAGCGAGATTTATTTCTGCCGTAGTACGTGAGGCGTCATTGGTTAGCAGTTTTTCAAATAGCTGTCGTGCCAGCTTAAGATCACCCAGGCTGACTTTGCTGATGGCAAGTAAACTGATGTAAGTCAGATTTTCAGGTTCTAACTTTAAGAGCTGTTCGGAGGCTTGATGTGCATGGTTAAAGTCTCCTCTGTTTAAATACATCAGCACGAGTGGCAGACCCGCGAGTACTTTCGTTTCAGTTTTATTGAAAATCTTCTCTAGATCCTGCATACCCCGATCAATATAGCCGGCTTGGAGCCGGGAAATAGCCAACCTAGTATTCAGTTTGGGGGAATCGTATGCATTGGATGTCGCGTATTCGAGTAGGTTAACGGCTTTTTGATGCTGACCTGCGCCGTGATAGGCCTCTGTCAGCAGTGATATCAGGTCGGGGGTAAATCGAATCTGCTCCATTAGTTTTTCTAAAATATCAGTGGCGTTAAGATAGTCACCTCTACCGACATAGAGTTTAGCCAATGATATGAGCGGCCCAACTTCGTTGCCCCCCATTTTTACGTATTTTTCAAAGTTATGTAGAGCGAAATCCTTGTTACCCAGGTTGAGGTTGGCAATGGCGGAGATCAGTATCAGTTGCTGATTTCGGTCTACGATATCTGGCCCCATCACTTCGATGACATTAAGAGCCCTGTTGAGGGCATCACGACTGCCATGTTCGTCTCCGGCACGCGCGAGCTTGATAGAACGTAGATAGGATACGCGGGGATCTGAGTTACGCGTTTCCGATAATTTTTTGAGTTCCGGTGTGGTTTCATTGTCTCTACCAAGGTCGAGCAGTAGGCTTACCTTGGCTATACGAGCTTCACTGCGCTCTGGGTCAAGGGAAAGCGCTAGGTCATAGTTTTTCAGCGCACTTTCCGCATCTCCTTGAAGTTGCTTGAGCGATGCTTGTGCAATCCAGCTATCTGGGCTGCGCGGGTAAAGATCAAGCAATCTATCAATGATTTTTTCCGCTTCTGCCAGCTCACCTAATTGCATTGCCCGTGTGGCCTTTGTGGCGAGTAATTCAGCCGCATTAGGATCTATGTTTTCCGCTTCGCTCAAGGCGTCAAGAAACGCCTTATCATTACCAATTTCCAGCGCGGCTTGGGCGCGTAGTACGAGAAGTTCGGCAAGTATTTTTTTCGGTAGTTTAGGTAGAGACTGGGCTAAAAAAATATCATGCTTAAATTGCGCCATGTAGCTTTTTGCCAGTGGTATTGCTAATAGGGAGGGATCTGCGCCTAATTCACCGGCGTCTTTAAGTGTTGTTTCGGCTGCAGCGTAATTGCCGGCTTTTAGGTGAGCTTGCCCTAGAAGAACCAAAGCGGGGAGTAAGCGTGGATTTTTTTGTAATGCATTCTTAAGCTGAATAATGGCCGCTTCATATTTTTGTTCATTAAATTGTGTTACAGCGTCTTCATAGAAACTATTTGCCATTTTATCGTTATCGGCAAAGACGGGCATGATCAAAAAAAATGTGATGAAGGCGGGTATTATCTGACGAATCAGAGTACGAAGACCTAAGGGTAAAGATATTATCATTCGATTTACAATCCTGGTGCGGTAAAGCTTTAGGCTGAAAGTATAGGACTAAGCTGAAGTTTCTTCCATTGAGGTATTTGAATTAGTCAGAGGTTTCTAACCGCTATTTCGGTAAACTCTTTTTTAAAATGAGTCTTTATTGCTTTTGATTACGGGAATAGCAGGTTTGGAGCCTTGATTTGTTACTGAGCTTTTGAAAAACCGTGAGATCGCGCAAAAAACCCTTTTAACCCCAGTCCAAATTTTTGGCAGCAGCCAAATGAGAAGAATGAGAAAAGCCAGCAACAACACTAGAAATATCCAAGGATGTTGAATGGCTGTCCATAATCCTATAAATACCGCGATATCTTCCCCCAGCGAAACCAGCCAGTTACTGAAGGGTTCAGGAGAAGTATTGACGATGATTCTACTGCCCGCTTTAGCGGCATGCGAGGCTGTAGCCAGGCTCCCGCCAACGATAGCTGCCGCTAACTCAATAGCAGGGCTAGTATCGCCAATTAGCGTTGCTGCCAATACAGCACCAGCTGGTATACGGATAAAGCTGTGGATGCTATCCCAACCGGTATCGACGCCAGGGATTTTGTCGGCGGTAAATTCAACCATGTACATTAGGCCTGCTGCCGACATCACCAAAGGGTCAGCTAATATTTCAAGATTGGCTGGCAAGGCCATATGGCCGGTGTTGGCCATGATGCCAAGCATCAGTAGGGTGGCGTACAGATTGATACCGCTGGCCCAGCCGACCCCCATGGTAATTGCAAGTATGGCTATAATGTGATCCAGTTGTTCCATCTTTTACAGTCCTATATCATGCGTGTTCGTTATTAGCAGAGCATCCGGAATGTTATCTAGAGTTTACAGTAAACTGATTCGTTTAAGTTGCTTAATTGCTTGTTTGATGGCGATTTCCAGTTGTGGTTCAAATTCAGGGCTTATTCAAAATCTGGCGAAGTCCGATATCAATATGGTGGGCGATAGCCATATTCAACAGACCAATATATTACTCAAGAGTTTGGTGTATAAGCTCTATAAACGAAACCCTAGAGAATTGCAAAAAAATGGTATGCACACTATTGCCGAGCGGATCGAGCAAATTTTTTCTGATCCTAAAAATTTGCGTTTTGCCGAGCTGAATTACAGGGAAAGTATTGATGCGATGTTGCTCAGTTTTGACGATAGTTTTGAAGGAGATCGTGTGTTTGCCTTAGGTGTTGGACTCAGGGGGATGTTTTATCGTGCCTATAATGAAAATGCGGAACTCTTTATGCTCGACAAATTGGATTCGCAAAAGCTTTACAACTGCGCCAGAAATATAGAAATCGTTGCTTGGCGTTTAGCGCATCGCCGCGATGCGAGAGGGGAGCTTTATTTGTTGACGAATAGCATGGACGAACCGGCTAATCTGAGTTTTGAACGGTTATTTGGCAAGCTCATTATGTTGCAGGACATGATAGCTAAAATTACTGCTGATCGCACCGAGCGTACTATTAATAAAATTGTTCATCGCATCGCCACTGCGGTGTTCCTTCCGGTGGGGTGATTGGTTCGAATGCTCTCAGCTGATCTTAAAAATGCTATCCAGGACGCTTACCGGGTAGTGCTAAAAAATAAAGGGTTTAAGCCGCGTACGGGACAACGGCTGATGATTGCTGAAATTGCGAGAACACTGGGTTGTATTCAGGAGGATGCAGCCGGGGTGCGCTTGGGTGAGTCGCATATCTGTGTCATCGAGGCGGGTACGGGTACGGGTAAAACTCTGTCCTACATGCTTTCCGCATTGCCGGTTGCGCTGGCTAAAGAGAAGAAACTGGTGGTTTCTACCGCAACGGTAATGCTGCAAGAGCAACTGGTGCAGAAGGATCTACCGGATTTACTTCGGCACAGTGGTTTATCCTTCAGTTTTGCGATCGCAAAGGGGCGTGGCAGGTACATTTGCCGGTCGAAATTAGACATTCTTCTCGATATCAATGCCTCACTCGGTCCAGAACTGACGCTATTTGAAGACGAATTGGCTGCAAAGCTTGATGAACCGACGCTAAAGCTCTATCAGCAGATGCTTGCTGCCATTGAGGCGAATACCTGGAATGGTGATCGAGACGGTTGGAATGATGCTCTCAGTGGTAAGCAATGGCAACCCGTGACGACGGACCACCGTCAGTGTACCAACAGGCAATGTGCCTACTTTAAAGATTGCAGTTATTTTTTAGCGCGCAAAGAAATTGTTGAAGCGGATGTGATTGTGGCGAATCACGACTTAGTGCTTTCGGATTTAGCACTGGGTGGAGGTGCACTGCTTTCAGTGCCGGCGGAAACCATTTATGTTTTTGACGAAGCACACCACTTGCCGGATAAAGCGCTATCCCATTTTAATTATCAGATTCGCATCAAAGCCAGCAAACAGTGGTTGGAACAAATCCCCAAACTTTTGGCTCAACTGACGGGGCAAGTTGGTTATTCCGCAGAATTAGATGAGCAGCTGAAAAAACTACCGGAGACTCAAAAAGCAATTGAAGAAAATCTTATTTTTGCTTTGGAAATAGTCAGCAGTATCGTCGAAAATTCAGATGCAACAGATAATCTGCAATGGCGTTTTAAACGGGGCGAGGTGCCTGATGGATTACGGATAATAGCGAAAAATCTGGCGCTTCAATATGGGAGAGTATGTGTTGCCTTGGAAGCGGTCAGTGATTGTCTGTTGGAAAAAAGTAAGAACGACCTAGAGGTCAGGTCGGTAGTCGATCGCCAGTATCCACGCTTAGCGCTTATGTTAGGGCGCTGCCATGCTGCCAATATGCTTTGGCAATCCTACGCGCAGGATGAGAGTACGGCGACATCCGCGACAGCCCCTACAGCTCGCTGGATTATGAAAGTGGATACTCTGGGGCAACCAGATTATGAGCTTTGGAGTAGTCCAATTATGGCTGCGGATTTATTGTCAAATATGCTGTGGTCTGCCTGTTTTGGCGCTGTGCTGACGTCAGCAACACTGACTTCTGTCGATCAGTTTGAACGTACCAAAATGCGGATGGGCTTGCCAGAAGGAACCCGCTATAAAATAGTGCCAAGCCCATTTAATTATAATCAGAACGCTACCTTTGAGGTGCCTCAGGGTGCAGCTGATCCTCGGGATGCAGATCAATTCACACAAGTCTTAGTTGGGCAGCTTAATAAAATCATTGAACCGCAAAAAGCTACATTGGTTATTTTTACAGCCAGACAGCAAATGCATGCCGTCCTCAAGGAATTGGATGAATCGCTCAAGCCATTGGTGATTATGCAGGATGATTATTCCAAACAGATGCTGGTTAAGCGTCATTGCGAAAAAATTGATGCGGGAAAAGGAAGTATTATCTTTGGTTTAGCAAGTCTTACTGAGGGTATCGATTTGCCGGGAAATTATCTAAGCCACGTCATTATGGCTAAACTGCCTTTCACCGTTCCCAGTGACCCGGTCGAAGCAGCACTAAACGAATGGCTAACGGATCTGGGGCGTAATCCGTTCTGGGAAATCAGTGTGCCTGACGCGGCCATACGCCTGAAGCAGGCCTGTGGACGCCTGCTGCGCTCAGAAGAGGACAAAGGAAGGATTACGCTATTAGACAAGCGCATACTGACGAAAAGTTATGGCAAAGCAATGTTGGATGCATTACCTGATTTTCAAAGAGTGATTGGCTGAGTTGGTAAGAGCCGCCGATGCGCGGTCGTTTAGTGTTGTGGCCTGTATAGCAACGCTCTTTATGGTAGTGCTTGGCTAAAACTTTTTCAGATAAGATATACCGTGGTTGTTGAGCCCGTAATAATGGCCGCCTCGGTCAACAACCAGCCCGACACCCCACTTTTTACCAATCTTTGCTTGGCCAAAATATATATTTTGGCCAATTTCCCAACCGCGAATACGCATGGTTTTATCAGCCTTAAAGCGCACTAATCCCAGCGCGTAGTGTCCTTTTGATTGAATGGCGGGGCTTGGTTCATTGGCGTACAAGGACATATAGTCATCTGACGCATAACTATTCAAAATTGGCGGGAGTATTGGGCTGGAAGCTATGTGTAAATTAAGGTTAGGCTTTTCATCTTCCCCTGCGTAACACGGAAGTGAAAACAAAGATGCTCCGGCTAAAAGCATCGTAATACTGGATAATAGATGTCTCCTTGCTCTTATCGACATGGTCTTTTGTACCTCTCCATGTTCAAGGAGGAAGCTTTCCTGAACAGTTAGTTACTTATATAACTCGATCACTAAGTTTATACAAATTCACACTTCACGGTGCTTTATTAGAAAGTTTTATAAGCCCATGAATTATTGGAAGATGTTATCTTTAGTCTAAATATTTATTACAGATGTTTTTTTTAGAAGCACCGGTTTTTTAGGATTAGCTAAAATGTGAAATTTTCAGGGTTTTCAAACGGTTGTCGTCAATCATAAGCGGATCAAAAAAAGGCAATGCGTAAAAGCCTCTAATCCGCTAAACTCGGTCTATTTTTAGAGGTACGAAGTTCGGGTGCCACAAGATTTCGTCGGGAATAGCGTTGAATAAAAAGTTAAAACAAGCCGAGAAAGAAAAACTAAAAGAGAGCCAATTTTCAACTCATTTAGCTCATGGCTTAAAGGAGGGGGCATTAATTGGCTCGGTGGCTCTTTGTGCTTATTTGCTGTTAGCACTTTTTAGTTACAACCCCCAAGATCCGGGTTGGACCTATACTGGCGCTGTGGACGCACAAGTGTTGAATAATGCAGGCCGAATAGGTGCCTGGTTTGCTGATGTGCTCTTATCTACCTTAGGCTACCTTGCCTATTTGTTCCCTGTGATGCTTGCTTACCGCGCTTGGTTAATCTTTCGAGAAAGTAGCCAAGATAAACCATGGAATTGGCCGTTGTTCGGCTTACATAGTCTGGGTTTTGTTTTGGTCATGATCGCAGGCACCGGGCTTGCGACCTTTCATTTCAATGAATATGTCTGGGAGTTGCGTGAAACGTCCGGTGGAATTCTTGGGCAGCTAGTACAAAGTCTATTCTTGGGCGGGTTTAATGAGGTGGGTAGTACGCTACTGTTGCTCTCGCTTTTCCTCATTGGGCTAACCATTTTTACGGGGATTTCTTGGCTCAGAGTGATGGATGGGATCGGTCTGTTTGTGTTAAAGACATTTGATTTCCTTATTTCTTCAATACGTCGTATTCGCAAGCACTTTGAGGAGAGGAAAACTACCCAAAAAGCACAGGAAGTGCGCAAACGTGCATTTGAAGTGCATATCGAAAAGGAAATCAAACGTGAGCCACCCAAAATAACAGCGTTGCTGCAAAAACAGGAACCCAGTAAACGTGTACAAGAGGAACGCCAGACGAACCTCTTTGAAGCAGAAGTGACCGGAACGTTACCACCTTTGTCTTTATTGGATAAGCCAGATGCCAGCAAGCATAAGGGCTACTCCAAGGAAACCTTGGAAGCCATGTCGCGGCTCTTAGAAATCAAACTCAAAGATTTTGGTGTAGAAATTGAGGTGGTGGCGGTACAGCCCGGGCCGGTTATTACGCGTTTTGAAATTCAGCCGGCTCCTGGTGTAAAGGTTAGCCGCATTAGTAATTTGGTCAAGGATTTAGCGCGTTCGCTAGCTGTGATTAGCGTGCGAGTGGTTGAAGTGATCCCCGGCAAATCTGTGGTTGGAATCGAGATACCCAATGAAGATCGTCAAATTGTACGTTTGGGGGAAGTGCTATCGTCGCCGCAGTATGACTCTCGCTCATCGCCTCTGACCTTAGCCTTAGGGCATGATATTGGGGGCGTTCCAGTCGTTGCGGATTTGGCGAAAATGCCTCACTTGCTGGTGGCCGGAACCACCGGTTCAGGTAAATCCGTGGGTGTTAATGCGATGCTGCTGAGCTTGCTCTATAAAGCTACGCCGGAAGATGTTCGACTCATCATGATTGACCCCAAAATGTTGGAATTGTCAGTATATGATGGTATTCCCCATTTGCTGGCTCCTGTCATTACCGATATGAAGGAAGCGGCTAATGGGTTGCGCTGGTGTGTCGCTGAAATGGAACGTCGCTACCGTTTGATGGCGACTTTAGGTGTGCGCAACCTAAGCGGTTACAACCGTAAGGTAAAAGATGC
Source organism: Pseudomonadales bacterium (assembly GCA_024234615.1). NCBI lineage: Bacteria > Pseudomonadati > Pseudomonadota > Gammaproteobacteria > Pseudomonadales > Pseudomonadales bacterium. Next base: position 1,770,146 of record JACKNY010000001.1, on the reverse strand, counting down.
TGAAAAAGCGGGGACACCATTGCCAGATCCGCTGTGGAAACCGGAAGATGATTTATTAGTCGAGGAGCGTCCTAATTTGTCGACCTTGCCCTATATCGTGGTGGTGATTGATGAGTTCGCCGACATGATGATGATCGTCGGCAAAAAGGTCGAAGAACTAATTGCTCGTATCGCGCAAAAGGCACGGGCTGCAGGTATTCATATGATCTTGGCGACGCAGCGTCCATCCGTAGATGTGATTACTGGGTTGATTAAGGCTAACGTGCCGACGCGTATAGCATTCCAAGTATCCTCAAAGATTGATTCACGCACGATTCTTGACCAGGGCGGCGCGGAACAATTATTGGGGCATGGCGATATGCTTTATCTACCGCCAGGTTCGGGTGTGCCTATCCGCGTGCATGGTGCTTTCGTTGCTGATGACGAAGTACACCGAGTAGTGAAAGACCTAGTCAGAAGAGGTGAACCGCAGTACATCCATGAAGTCTTAGAAGGGCCATCGGAGTCGGCGCTGATGTCAGGCTCGAACAATGGTGGCGACGATGCGGAGCAAGATGAGCTTTATGATGAGGCCGTACAGTTCGTCACACAATCACGACGAGCTTCTATTTCAGCGGTGCAGCGTAAATTAAAAATAGGCTATAACCGTGCAGCGCGCATGATTGAGGCGATGGAAATAGCAGGAGTGGTGACAGAAATGAGTTCCAATGGCAGTCGTGAAGTTATAGCGCCTCCGCCTATTGAGGATTAAGTTTTATTTCGTTACTTATTTTTTATTTTATTTCAGTTAGATAAGTGGTTTGCTTAAGAGTTTTTCTGAAGTTAATTAGGGATGTTTATGAAGAATACAGGTCACCTTAAGCGGCTGTTGATTGGCTTTTTCGTTATTTGGCTAGCCTGCATTGAAGCCACCTTTGCCGCAGAAAATAGCACAGAAAAACTGACAAAATTACTGATTGACATGCAGTCTTTCAAAGCAAAATTTAAGCAAATTACACTTGATGGCAGTGGCAACAGCATTCAGGAAATGGCAGGTGAGTTAGCAGTACAGCGGCCGGGAATGTTGTATTGGAAAACCAATCCACCCTTTGAGCAGCTGGTGATTTCTGATGGCCATCAACTCTGGTTTTACGATCCGGATCTTGAGCAAGTGACCGTACAGAAACTAGATCCGCGCATTACGCAAACGCCTGCACTTTTGCTCAGTGGTGAGGTGTCGACTCTTCAGGCTTCCTATCAAATCAGCGGAGAGCAAATAAATAATTTATGGGTGTTTGTGTTAATCCCTAAGGAACCTGAAAGCCTCTTTGAGCAGCTGAAGCTTACCTTCTCTGATGGTGAGCTGGCACAAATGCATATAAAGGATTCTCTTGGCCAACGTTCCAGCTTTGAGTTCTTTGAAACCCAGACGGATGTAGAAATTGCCCCAGAGCTGTTTCATTTTACGCCGCCGGAAGGCGTTGATGTTATTACGCAGTAGTTCCATTCGAGATGCCTGATTTATTTGAAGCAAAAAGCTATCAGCCTCTGGCGGCGCGCATGCGCCCTAGAAGGCTGACTGATTTTGTTGGGCAAACGCATATTTTGGGAGAGGGAAAAGCGCTGCGCTCGGCAATAGAAGAGGGCGCGCCCCATTCGATGGTGCTGTGGGGGCCTCCGGGCGTCGGTAAGACAACTTTGGCGAGGCTGATAGCCGAACTGTCACAGGCAGATTTTCAAGCACTCTCAGCGGTTATGTCTGGGGTGAAGGATATTCGTGCGGCGATTGAGCGGGCTAAACAGTCACAGGCACAGCACAATCGTAAAACCATTCTGTTTATTGACGAGGTTCACCGCTTCAATAAAGCGCAGCAGGATGCGTTTTTGCCCTATGTCGAGGATGGTACCGTTATATTCATAGGTGCCACTACGGAGAATCCCTCGTTCGAACTGAACAATGCGCTATTGTCCAGAGTGCGGGTTTATGTATTACGAGCATTATTGGAAGAGGACTTATTGGGGCTGCTAAAACGTGCTTTGTCCGATGTCCAAAATGGCTATGGCGAAGATCAGGTGGTGATTAGTGAAGCGATGCAGCAGAAGATTGCGCGCGCCGCTGATGGAGATGCCCGTCGGGCGTTGAATATACTCGAAATTGCAATTGATCTGGGTGAACAACAAGGACAACAAGTTCATGTTTCGGAAACTACCCTGGATGAAGTTTTACAGGAAAGCAGCCGTCGTTTCGATAAAGGCGGTGATTTATTTTACGAGCAGATATCGGCGCTGCATAAGGCGGTTAGAGGTTCTGCGCCGGATGCCGCCATATATTGGCTGATGCGCATGCTCGATGGCGGCTGTGACCCGCTCTATATTGCGCGGCGCGTGGTACGCATGGCGAGTGAAGATATTGGTAATGCCGATCCGCGCGCGCTGGAAATTGCACTGAATGCTTGGCATGCTTTCGAACGTTTGGGTAGTCCTGAAGGTGAATTGGCCATTGGGCAAGCCGTTTTGTATCTTGCCTGTGCGGCCAAAAGCAATGCCGTGTACACAGCTTTTAATTCGGTAAAAGCCGATATTCAAAATAGCCCGAGCTACGAGGTGCCGATACATATCCGTAATGCCCCGACGCAACTGATGAAAGACATGGCGTATGGTGCTGAATATCGCTATGCTCACGACGAGTCCGAAGGCTTTTCAGCGGGCGAAAACTATCTGCCGGAGGCGCTAAAGGATCGACGCTATTATTATCCAGTTGAGCGTGGGTTAGAGGTTAAAATTAAGGAAAAATTAGATTATTTGGAAGGCTTAAATAAAAGTGCGGCGAACAAACGCTACCAATAAAGGCTGCCAATAAATAAAGATGAATTATGACTAAGATATTAGCAATTGCCGTCGGCGGTGCGTTGGGTGCACTATCGCGTTATTGGGTGGTAGGTGTGATTACCAGTCTGTTTGAGCGTAGCTTTCCATTTGGTACCCTCGTGGTTAATATTCTCGGCTCGCTGCTAATAGGTATTCTTTATGTGCTTATTATCGAAAAACTGGATGTTGCGGCTGAATGGCACGCTATCCTAATGGTAGGTTTTATCGGTGCATTTACGACGTTTTCCACCTTTTCGCTGGAGACCTTAATATTGCTACAGGAAGGTCGAGTTACCGCCGCATTAACCTATATTTTTTCCAGTGTCTGTGTCTGCCTGTTAGCGGTTGCTCTCGGGATGTGGGGCACGAAACAACTATTTTAAATTAACAGGAGTATTACGGTTCAATGTTGGATCCCAAGCTAGTTCGCCAGAACCCGCAGGAAATCGCCGAGAAATTATTAAAGAAAGGTTATCGTTTGGATGTGGCGCAATTAAATGAGTTGGAAGCGCAGCGCAAGCAGATACAGGTCGAGACTGAGCAGTTACAAAGTGAGCGTAATTTGCGCTCTAAAAATATCGGTAAAGCCAAGGCAGCAGGAGAAGATATCACACCACTTTTGGCCGAAGTAAACCAGATGGGTGGTCAGCTGGAACAAGCCAAAACGAATTTGCAGGAGGTTCAGGAAAAGCTGGAGGCCATCCTAATGGACGTGCCTAACCTGCCTGATGATTCAGTGCCAGAAGGAATCTCTGATGAAGATAACCTGGTGGAGCGTCATTGGGGCGAACCAACACCATTTGATTTTGAGCCCAAGGATCATGTTGATCTATCTACCGCGCTGGGTGGCGTTAACTTTGAGGTAGCGACGAAAATTACCGGCGCTCGATTTGTTACCATGCAGGGTGCTATCGCCAGAATGCATCGTGCTTTAATACAACTGATGTTGGATACCCACACTCAGGAGCATGGTTACCAAGAAATCTACGTACCCTATATCGTTAATGCAGATAGTTTACGTGGCACCGGCCAATTGCCGAAGTTCGAAGAAGACCTTTTTAAAGTCAGCCATGAGCAGGATTGGTATCTGATTCCAACCGCCGAAGTGCCTGTCACGAACATGGTGCGGGATGAAATTCTTGACGCGCAACAATTACCGTTGAAGTTTGTCGCCCATACCCCCTGTTTTCGCAGCGAAGCTGGCAGCTATGGTCGAGATACTCGTGGCATGATTCGCCAGCACCAGTTTGAAAAAGTAGAACTGGTGCAGATGGTTAAACCGAGTGATTCTATGGCCGCACTAGAAGCATTAACCGGCAATGCGGAAGCCATACTACAAAAGCTTAAATTACCCTATCGGTTAGTGAACCTTTGTGGTGGAGATCTGGGATTTTCAGCAACCAAAACCTACGACTTGGAAGTTTGGTTACCCGGTCAGCAAAAATACCGCGAAATTTCATCCTGTAGTAATTTTTTGGATTTCCAAGCACGACGTATGCAGGCGCGTTGGCGTAATCCGGAAACTGGAAAACCGGAATTATTGCATACCATCAACGGCTCGGGTTTGGCGGTTGGTAGAACATTGGTCGCGGTTATGGAAAATTACCAGCAGGCTGATGGCAGTATTGTTGTTCCTGATGCGTTGCAGCCCTATATGGGTGGGCTCAAGGTAATTAACGCTTAGCCTAAATACAATTAGTCGGTTTTGGTAAACCAGCTATTTTACAGGCTTTGCGCATTGGGGTTTCGGGGAATAGACGTAGTAGATAGATACTGCGGCCCTTATCCGGCCCCAATTTTTCTGCCATCAATTTAACGAAAACCCGTGTCACAGGGGTGTGCTGGTATTCTTGATAGACATCGCGCAGCAGCCAAATGATGTCCCAGTGTTCGACGCTGAGATCAATGCCTTCTTCTTGCGCGATTACGCAAGCGGCGGTTTCAGACCAATCACTGAGATGTTTAAGGTAACCTTCTTTATCTGTGGGAACCTTTAGCTTAGACATTGGCGCGGGCGGTCGGGCTTAATACCAGCTTTGTACACAATCGTACTGCTCGGTAAGTACAACAAAACCGGCATAATCTACCAGAGTGATCTGTGAGGAAAGTTTGTCGAGTATGCCTCTGGCCTTAACATCGGGCGCTAATGCGTATACTTGATGATCACGTAATCCCTCAAGTTCTGTGCCCTCAAGTGCGGCATAAACACCATCCTCGATCAAGAGAATCGCGCTGTCTTTTGCTGCTACCCTTAGGCAGGTTTTAAGAGCCGGGTTTTGAGGAGATTTGTTGACAGTATGTAAGATCATAAAAAGTCAAAAGTTTAATATTACTTGTTGTTGGGACAATAATTGCGTGATCTTAGGGCTATCGACCAGCTCAACAGGAATCACCAAATCCTCTTTTTGCAGACCTCTTTGTAGGAGTGATTCTGCGTCGACGTAAACATGTTTTACTTCATACATCTCTAACATGGGTAAAGTTTGGGAACTATTTTTCTGCTGGATATCGGCAGGGTCCTGCTCACGCACCAATTGAAATACCCCGTCGTCCATATACAGAATGCTCGTGTTTTGGTTGAAGACAGCACACATCAGCGCCACATCCAACGCCTCTTTGGCAAAATTTGAGGAGTAGGGTGGCCGACGGTTTAGCACCAAGAATGATTTTGATTCAGCCATTGCGCCGCCTAGCAACCAAAAGTGATGAGGCGGTCAGACTCAATACCCGCGTCAACCAACTGGCCGAGCCCCGATAGGCTGAATCCTTCAGCGAGGTTATCGGCTTCTTTTTCATAACGCGCAGCTTCGGTCTTGTCCAACAGGCCACGCCTTAATGCCGCCGCGATACAAACAACGGCATCAATATTATGCGCTTTAATGAGCTCGTTCCAACGTTGTGGGATATTCTGTTCATCCTGCGGTGGCGTTGCCAACTGAGAGGCATTTTGCACCCCGTCCATGTAGAAAAACAGACGATATATCTCGTGCCCTGCTGCGAGAGCTGCTTTGGCAAATTGATAAGCCGTGTCCGGTGCCTGAGAAGAATAGGGTGCGCCGTATATGGCGAGAGAAAATTTCATGGCGTTAGTGTAGCTAAAAAAAAGCCCCGTGACGATTGTCAACGGGGCTGGTTTTTATCGTTTTAAAAATTAATCATCACCGCCCAGGGCGCCCATAATATGGAGTAAGCTGACGAAGAGGTTATAGATATCCAGGTAGAGAGCAACTGTCGCCATAATGTAGTTACGCTCACCACCGTTAATAATGCGGCTGGTATCGAATAGAATAAAGCCCGACATGACTAGTGCAATCACACCACTGAGAGCCAAATGAGCGCCAGCAATATGAACACCGAATATTCCAGCCACCATCAAAGCAAGCATGGCAACAACAGCGATGATTAGACCCGTCATCAAGAAGCCACCCATGAAAGAAAAATCTTTACGGGTTGTTAATACATAGCCGGAAAGCCCGAAGAAAACCACTGCAGTGGTGCCTAGCGCCTGCATTATTAACATGCTGCCGTTAGTCATCTGCAAGTAATGATTCAATATTGGGCCAAGCGAGGCTCCGAGAAGTGCCGTGAAAGCGAAGACTACGAGCAAACCTTTCTCAGAGTTTGCCGTACGAGGTAGAACAAACCAGACCAGACCGATGGCGACGAGACTCATAATCATGCCAACACCGTGGCTAAGGTTGACCGCCATAGAGATGCCTGCTGTCACAGCACTCAGCAAAAGTGTGGCTGCTAGCAGGGTGTAGGTGTTTCTAAGAACCTTACTGACCTCAGCGTTTGAATCTTGTGATGCTGAAATACTATAGGGTTTAGTTGGCATAACGATTACTCCAGATTGCTATAAATTCAATTGACTATGATATTAAAGCTTGGTGAGAGTTCAAACTAATGGACTCACAAATATATCCTGTAGCGATCATACTGACAATCACTGCAAAATCAAGAGAATGCGTAGACTAATAGCTTTACTGCTAAATGCAGGCCGATAGGCTGCAATCAAATCCATTTAAATCCCGTATTCGGGATTGACACTTTTATTCGATAGGGTAATATGCTGGCCTCTTTGGTGGGCTGGCTGAGTGGTCGAAAGCGGCGGTCTTGAAAACCGTTGAGGGGCAACCCTCCCGGGGTTCGAATCCCTGGCCCACCGCCATTTAAAAGGGGGGTTAGTGATAATGTTAGTCACTAACCCCTTTTTTCTTGTCCAGTTTTTCAAAACTCATAATTTGCTCAACGCTGTTCGTCACCCATCGACTCTAGAAATTTTGCATGGTACGTTGGTGTCATTTAACGACCCTTCACCTACCGATGACAATAACCCTTTGGTCGACTTTAAACGAGTAGTAGCTAAAACTGTGTATAAAAACAATAACTTTTTAGATAGAGTCTAGTTAGCTGTAGAGATACCATAAATCAATTTTATTGATCATCCAGCTTGACTCTCTAGTCACTACAGCCTTTATAATTGCGAATTATTCTCATTAACACATTTGAAATATTAACGATGACAAGTCCTTGTTTGGCTTTTTGTAATTACTTGCAGCAAATTTTTGTGTGGAAAACCAACCATAGTGGTTTGTTGCTGTTTCTGATTGTTTTTGGTGCTAGCACAGCTATCGCTTCAAATATGAATTATTTTTCTGAGCTACGCCAACTCGTCCAACTCGCAGAATATATTAGCGTTGACTACCCTGCTGCAGTGCAAGATGGTGAGGTCATTAATGCTGGCGAACATCAGGAAATGATTGAGTTTTCTGGACTGATTCTTAGTAAAAGTGTGCTCCTTGCTGGAGTGCCGGATGGGAATAGAACGGTTACAGATAAAGCTAAATCACTGCAACTGGCCATTATCAGCAAGCAATCAGTTGAAATGGTTCAGGCACTAGCGGCGGACTTACGAGGATCGTTATTGACATTGGCGCCACAGGCTTCTGTTCCAGACAGTTTAATATCTAATGCCGAAAGCCAAGCTTTATTTCAACAGAGCTGTGCCGGTTGTCATGGTGAAACGGGGCAAGGGGATGGCGCTTTAGCAGCGACCTTAGCACCGCCCCCTACCAATTTTACGGACAGAGAACGCGCAGCTAACCGGTCTGTTCTGGGGTTGTATGATGCTATTGCTAACGGCATTGATGGTACAGGGATGGCTGCTTTCAGTCAGCTAACAGAGAAGCAAAAATGGTCGCTGGCTTTTTATACTGGCAGCCTTGCCTTCCAGTCTGCCACCGCATCATGGCAGCAAACTGAGTCGGTTATTTCTTTGCAACAATTAATAAACTACAGCCCGAACTTTCTATCCAAAGAGCTGCCTGCCGAGCAACGCAGCCAAGTGGAGTGGCTGCGAGCTAACCCACAGCAATTATTTATCACTGAAACTAATCCTATATCTATTACCCGAAAACAACTTGAAGCTGCCGTTATTGCATACCGAGCTGGTGCTTACAGCAAGGCCCATGATTTGGCGGTGAGCGCCTATCTGGATGGTTTTGAACAGGTTGAAGTGAGCTTGTCGGCCAAAGACAAGGAACTTAAAGATGAGCTTGAATCGTTTTTAATTTCTCTTCGGCAAATATTCAGCCGGAGCGGAAACGACCAAAAATTAGATACCGTCCTACCAGCAACTTTCCAGAAGCTGACGCAAGCGGAAAGTTTGCTTACGCAGTCATCACTCTCAAGCGGAGAGTTATTTAGCGCGAGTTTGGTGATCCTCTTGAGAGAGGGGTTAGAAGCCTTGTTGGTGGTAATCGCGTTGACGACGGTATTGCTTCGTACCAATCGTAAAGACGCTTTGAAGTATTTGCATTTAGGCTGGGTTTCAGCACTCTTTGCTGGAGGAGCTACTTGGGTAGCAGCTCATACCCTGATTTCCATCAGTGGAACCAGTAGAGAAATTATGGAAGGTGTCGGTGCTCTGCTCGCTGCGATTGTATTATTTTATGTGGGCTTCTGGATGCATAACAAATCCCATGCGGCGAACTGGCAGGCTTACATTCAACGGCAGATAGATTCACATTTAAAAACAGGGACTTTATGGGGGATTGCGGCACTTTCCTTTGTTGCTGTCTATCGAGAAATCTTTGAGACAGTACTATTCTACGAATCGCTGCTGACACAGGCTGATAGTTCTACTTATTCGTCTGTCATTGCCGGCTTTGCTGTGGCTGTTGGACTGTTGGTGGCTGTGGCATGGGCATTTATTCGCTATTCCGTCAATCTCCCTATATCCCGTTTCTTTGCTTCGACCACTTACTTGCTGTTAGCACTGGCATTTGTATTAATGGGAAAGGCCATCTGCGCGCTGCAAGAGGCTGCGCTTATCGGTATTTCAGCTTTTCCCATTAACTTCAAAATAGAATGGTTAGGTATCTATTCAACTTGGCAAGGGGTACTGGCGCAAGGTTTAATATTGATACTGTCGATTGCGCTAACGATGGCTCCAAAATTTCGAAGGAAAACCTATTAAAAGGCTTACTGGTGCAATGGGATTCATTCATTTTATGATAAAAACATCAGTAAAATTTATTTGGATGGGCCTGGGCAGGTTCTGCAATTGACCTTTAATGAGCCCATTTGGAACTTTAACTGAATGGAATACTCGAAAACAGCTTCGAATCACTACAACTAGTCGTACAACTTATTTATAGCCGATTTAAATGATTCGCCTTTTCTTATATTTCACCTTCGCACTATTTAGCTGCCACAATTTTGTCGCAGCTACTGATAGGGAGCTAGGGCTCACTCCCGACACATCCATCGTTGCTGACCTGGATGAAAAGGATTATGGCAACATCAAAAGCAGCAGCTCGAATGGTGGTGAAAAATTTACCTCAACTACACCCTTTGCAGCCATACAGTACTGCCTGAGTTCGTCGCCACGCGTATATCCCTCTCTCCCGGCAAAGAACAGCGAATATAAACTACATCATATCCGGTCACCCCCTTTCATCTCCTAATACAGTCGTCATTTAATATTTCCGCCATAACGCTATTCCAGGCCTAATAGGCCGTTAAGGGATCGCCCTAAGACCCTGCCATACCATTAGCAGATGTTATATGCATTGGATTAGGTGGGAAACAAGCTTAGTTTGAAATTGCTTAAGAGGTATTGAGATGAAAAATATTGAGTTATACAGTGAAGAAAAAGTGGACACGCTAGTTTGGCCGGATATCTATCGTCAAGTTACTGAGGAATCCCCCGCATTATCCGTATTGACTGATTTTAAATTGAACGAACCATTGGTTATTGATGCCAACGCAAAAGCCGTGGCGGCAGTAAAAATGATGCTTAATGCTGATGTGTGGTTAAAGTTGGTGGTTGATCACAATGGTGCTTTTTTGGGTATTGTTAGTCGGGATGATTTGTCGGAACAGAAAATAATGGAAAAAGTAGCCGAGGGTTATGATCGGCCATCTTTGATGGTGTCGGATTTGATGAGGAAAAGACAACTGATTAAGGTGTTTGAATACTCTGAGTTGGCTTATGCTAGCGTCAGGGATGTGATAAAGACTATGACCAAGTTTGGTCAACTGGATTGTCTGGTTGTAGATAGATCCAAACATCACATCAGGGGCATTATATCGACAACTGAAATTACACGAAAACTCAATATACCTATCTATATTCAGGAACTGCCGAATTTTGGTGAAATGGTTAAGGCTTTATCTCATCATTAAAAACCATCGGCGATATAATTTGAGTAGAATAGAAGTGTTCGGGGTGCTTCGGCTATTGCCGTTGCATCCCTGAATCGAATTTGGTTAACCGCTTGGCAGGACGCATTCAACGGATAGGCGTTGCTATTGAACAGAAAGTGTAAAACACATAAAAGTATATTGTTTTGTTAATGGGTAGCTTAAATCAGGCGATATCGACTTTTACAGAATAATGAGTGACAGTTAAATATGGGTAAAAAGGTGTTTGGTTTTATTGGTGCAATATGGGGTATTTTTGGGGTGTCCGCCTTCCTTGCCTGGGCCGTATTCCGTTTGACGCCCTATATGCTGGAAATATTTTACCTGGAGTTGCAGTGGTATCACTGGCTTTTATTGGTTCTTAACGTAGTGTTTATGGCCTATACCGAGGGATACAAAGGATTCCAGCAAGGTGCCGCACCACGACTCGGCGCCAGAGTTCGGTACCTCTATCAAAATCCGACGGTGCTACACGTCATTTTCAGTCCCTTCTTCTGTAGTAGTTATTTCCATACAACGCGGCGGCGATTGATTGCTCGTTATATTTTAACCAGTATGATTATTCTGTTAATTGTCGTCGTGAGTCATTTTCAACAGCCCTGGCGAGGGATCATCGATGCGGGAGTGCTGATCGGCTTGGCCTGGGGTCTGGTCGCGATTTTATACCAAAGTATCAAAGCATTGTGGGCTGATGAATTTTATTGTTCACCCGAATTACCGGAAAGTGCGGCCGTTGTTTTAATAAAAGAAACTGAGCCGCAGGTATAGAAGCTATTCGAATACCGGGGTCAAGAATCTATATTGTTGGGCTTTGCGTTTTAAAAGTCTACGCTCGCTTTGGGTTTTGCGGCTTCGGCATTTTTCTGGCGAAAAGCCTTGCGCACGGTATCCCCGCCCAGCAGATATTGCCATTCCTGAATAATTTTCATCCCTTTCGAGGTTTCGGGTGACACCAGCATGAAGGGTGCGCCTTGCAAACGGGCTAATTTTAGCTGCAACTCCAAGTTGCCGGGGAAAGCGCTTGCGGGATGTGCACCGTTGACGCAGCGACCGCGCATAATGCCCGAACAGGGATGGCTAAACCCTTGTTTCATGACATAGTGTTGCTTGGGATCTGCTCGTTGCACCATAGCTTCTTTTTCAGCCGCACTGGTTAGCAGAACATCAGCATAAACTAGATTATTTTCGGGAGATGTTTGGTAGGCCGCGCCTTGGCGGGCGTGATTACTTTTAGGGTTGTAGTTGGGTTCACCAAAGGTTTGTCTTGCCTGATCAAGTGCAGTCTTATAGTCAAAGCTCTGGGTATTGCCAAAAAATTGCTCATATTCGATGTAATAAATCAATTTTATCGGTTGCCCGGCGAAACGGTTAAATGTCTGATTAGAATTGCCACTTCGGTCACGCCTGCGACTCATTCGGTCCGTTGCGGCTTGAGCTTGTTGGGCTTTCTCCTTTTCAGCAGTGGCGCGGGCTTGTTGGATCATGGTTTGGCGCTGAGCATCCATCTCGCTCAGCATTTCGTCAGAAACTTCATAGGCCAAAAACTTGACGATATAACGCTTAATCATATGACTTTTTTGTGCAGTAGATAAATTTCGTAAATCTTCCTGCTGATAATTGCCGATCTGACCGTTGATATTGTGTACTTCCATCATATATTGGTCGGCATAACTGAGATATCCGAATCCGGCTTTTGTGAGGATATCGTGCGCGGTACGGGCAGGCATGCCTAGGCGAATTCCCTTAAGTGGAATATCAAGTACACTGGGGCTGCCGGCAGGCGCCTCGTCCAAGTCGATAAGTTTAGCGGCATCGTCTGAATAGGTCTGTGTGGTTTCGGCGGCGGGTGCTCTATACGATGTGCTAGCGGGTTTGTCAGGGCTGTTTTTGACGGAATCTTCAATCTTTACTTGCTGACTCTCTTTCTGCTCCGTTACTTCATCGATGGTCTGATCGACGACATTGTTGATTTCTGATTTAATACGTTCCAACCAGTCGGCCTGAGTATTCACTGAAAAGGATATAGAAATCGCTAGCACGAGGTTGATGCTGTGTAATCTGAGTGTACTGGAAGCACTGGATTTAGAAGGCATTTCAATAGTCCCCCTGAGGATATACTGTGTCGTAAATTATACGAAATGGCTCCGGGTATCAAGTGTAATGTGACCTGCTCCCCGAATTGACTACCAGGTTGATCTAAGTAAAGTCTGCTTTCAAGAGGAGAAAGCAGCAATGAAAAAGCGTTATAGCGAAGAGCAGATTATCGGTTTTTTGAGAGAGGCGGAGTCAGGGATCCCGGTCAAGGAATTATGTCGCAAACACGGTTTTAGCAATGGTTCATTTTATACTTGGCGCAGCAAATACGGCGGCATGGATGTCTCAGAAGTTAAACGCCTCAAGACCCTGGAGGATGAGAATGCTCGGCTAAAGAAGTTACTAGCCGATACAATGCTGGACAAGGAAGCGCTGGAGGTAGCGTTAAGAAAAAAGTACTAACCCCAACAGCAAAGCGTGAAGCCGTGGATGAAATGCTGGCGTATACTGCCGTTTCAGAGCGCCAAGCCTGTCAGCTGGTGGGGATTTGTCGTAGTACCTATCGCTATCAGTTAAAGCGGATCGAAAAGGATGAGAGGCTATCGTACCGAATCATTGAGCTGGCGCAACAAAGGCGCAGATTCGGTTACCGGCGCATTCATGCCCTATTACGTCGGGAAGGCCAAGAGGTGAACCACAAGAAAGTGTACCGACTTTATACGGAAGCCAAGCTGGCGGTAAAGCGCCGAAAGCGGCGTAAAACCTTGGTCGTTCCCAGAGAGTCGTTGATGTTACCGACACGGCGTAATGAGGTCTGGTCAATGGATTTCGTCATGGATGCTTTAGCTAGTGGTCGACGGATAAATATCCTGACGATTGTCGATGATTGCACCAAGGAGTCGGTTGATCTGATTGTGGACTTTGGTATATCGAGTCGATATGTCACCCGGATACTGGATCAAGCCGCTCGATTCAGGGGCTATCCGAAAGCCATAAGGACAGATCAAGGTCCAGAGTTTACCGGAAAAGCATTGGATCAATGGGCTTATGAAAACGGAGTTGAATTAAAACTTATCCAGGCTGGTAAGCCGACACAGAATGCCTTTATCGAATCATTCAATGGCAAGTTTAGAGATGAATGTTTGAACGAACACTGGTTCCATTCTTTGGCGCATGCAAGAGCGATTATTCGTGAATGGAGAAGAGATTATAACGAGTGTCGGCCACACTCAATGCTGGGATATAAAACCCCAGTTGAAATGGCTGAAGAATTAAACCAACATGCAGACTGAGCTCAGATGCTGTGGTAGTAATACTGGGGGCAGGTCAAATGGGCCTTAGCTGGGTATGGAAATTACGCTTGTCTCGCTTCACTGATTCATATCTTTATTGATGAAAAACCAATGACGGAATTAAGAGTGGATAGTATCTATTCTGAATTTTGCCTATGAAACACTTATACAAAGTTGCGATAACTGCAGTATTATCAACCGAATCAGGTGAATAACAGGGACTGAAAAGGGTTAATAAAATGGCTTTAGATACGCTGGATCAATTTGCGACAGAAATTGGTGTGAAGGTAAATGAAGCGCTCGCGCAGCCAGAAACCTATACACAGATAGGGATTATTTTTACGATCTATTTTCTCGCCTTTGTGCTTGCCAACCGAATTCGAAAACTTGCTCCAAGCCTCGATGCCAAAAAGGAAGTAACAGCAACTTATCCGCTACGAAATTTTGTCAGCAAGTTAGGCATTTTGATTTTTCCGGCACTTGCTATTCTTATGTTGCGGATTTCTATCGAAATCACTGCAAGCACCATTAAGCAGGGCTGGCTTGTTCAGACTGCGCTCACTATCGCTATATTGCTGTTGTTTAATTCTGTCATTAAAAATTTCATCACCAATCAACTAGTGGCGAAAGCGTTCAGATGGGTTGGGATGCCCCTGTTATTTCTGCATTTGCTGGGTGTTTTGAATGCTTTAATCGAAATACTGGAGTCGATTTCTATCTCGGTAGGCAATATCGATATCTCTGCCTACGGCATTGCCCGTGTGACTATTTTTGGCTCATTATTGTTCTGGCTCGGTCGCGTTTCCAATCGAACGGGCCGGGATATTATTAGCCGACAAGAAAACCTTGACCAACGCACACGTGAAGTCGCCTCCAAATTGCTTGAGGTAGGGATATTTTTCCTTATCTTCCTGCTGTTACTGCAAGTGATGGGAATTAATTTAACGGCATTGGCCGTATTTGGCGGGGCTTTAGGTGTTGGCTTGGGGTTTGGCTTACAGGCGATAGCTTCCAATTTTATCTCCGGAGTCATACTCCTGTTGGATCGCTCTCTCACTATTGGAGACTATATCGAGCTAGAGGATGGCCGAACGGGTGTAGTTCGCGAGTTAAATATGCGCTCTACCACACTGGAAACATTCGATGGCAAAGACATCATGGTGCCGAACGAAAAGTTCATCGTCGATACCTTTACCAATTGGACGCACAAGAACAAAAGCCAGCGTTATAGGGTCGATTTTTCAGTAGCCTATCACAGCGATGTCAGAAAGCTGGTGGAGATCATCAAGCAAGTTGTTGCCAGCCACCCACAGGTTTTTAGCGGCGAAGAGGTTCCATTTGAAGAACGACCTGACTGCGAAATTGATAGTTTTGGCGATTCCGGTATCAATATGTTCGTCGAGTTTTGGATGGAAGGTGTTGACGATGGTAAAAATCGTGTCGGCGGCGACCTGCTATTAATGATTTTAGAGGCATTGCAAGAAAATGGCTTTGAAATTCCTTTCCCACAACGTGAGGTCCGAATGATGAATAAGGACTTCTCCATTAAGACTCAGCAGGACGGTTGAGGGGTGGGTATAAAAATACTCAGCTTTCGTTAAAATCTGGTTCATTACTAGTAGCATTGAGCAATGTTTTCGGTTCATGTATCACGTGTGGCGACCTCTCTGACGATAATAGCCAAAGAAAATGGAAAGCAATTTTAACGGCATTGCGGTAGGATAATTTCTAAACTCAAGCATATATTCTGTACGCAAAGATTTTTTGGAGAATGATCATGATTGGTTACGTTACCCTAGGCACCAACAATTTAAGTAAAGCGGCTGAATTCTATGATAATTTGCTCAAAGAGCTCGGCGCTGCTCGTGTCTTTGATAGTGAGCGCGCTGTCGCTTGGGGAGCCGACTCCGGTACACCGATGCTAGCGGTGATGAAACCTTTTGACGGTAATCCGGCGAGCGTTGGCAATGGTGTAATGATTGCCCTGGCGGCAAAGAACACTGTAGCCGTCGATGCGTTGCATGCGAAAGCCTTAGCACTTGGCGCGAAGGATGAGGGTGCCCCCGGCTTGCGCGATGGAGGTTTTTATTGTGCTTACTTTCGCGACCCTGACGGTAATAAGTTAAACTTTTTTTGCCACGGCGGATAGTCTGTTACTAGAGTGGATATGAGATAGCGGGCGTTAGCTGTTGTGCTAGTTAGGCTATCGTTCGGTTTGATCCGAAAGGGAAAAATATGAAAGCTTGGTTATATAGCGCTACCAGCGTGGGTGCGCTTCGTGCCAGTTGGCCGCTGCTCGATAAGGATAAGGAGGCTAACGAATGCGGCGTTGAGCCGCTTGAATTGGCCGAATCCGCCGCCAAGCAGGCGTTAGAGCATCTCGATGCTAAGGTTGATGAAGCAAGGAGTTTAGATGAGCTCCGTGCGTCTTTATTGGCGATAGCGGCTTGTAGTGATGCCTGGCAAGCGATTCAGCCTACCCATTGGCAAGAGGGTATACAGATTGTCGTGGTTGACTATCTGTTGCCGGATGGAAGCCCCATGTTTATCCCCTTCACATTTCCCTACCATCAAATACTGGACGATAGTCAGCTTAGCCAGCTGGTAGAGCGTGTCGTGGACGGGCAGGGAGGCTGTTGTAGTTAGGATGAGATAGTTGGGGGTTACATAATTGGGGTGTTATTAGTGGTTTGATCGTCAAGAGAAAACTCGGAACGCATATTTTATGCTGTAATCAGGCATAACCCCTGACGTAGAAAGACAGCTATAACCTATTGTAAGCATCAAGATAAAAACTTAGCCCGCCGAATTTAAGAGCTAGGAGGTGACATGAAAGCGCCTGGAATCCCCGAAGATGAAAAGTCTCGTCTCATCGCTCTGCGTTCACTCAATATTTTGGATACTCCGGAGGAAGAGCGCTTTGATCGCCTGACGCGGCTTGCTAAACGTATGTTTGGTGTGCCGATTGCGCTGGTGAGTCTGGTTGATGAAAGCCGTCAATGGTTTAAATCCTGTCATGGTTTCGGTGTGCGGGAAACGCCGCGTGATATTTCCTTTTGTGGACATACCATTTTGGGGGATAAATTGTTTGTCATTCACGATACTAAAAAGGACGAGCGATTTGCGGATAATCCTTTGGTCATCGATACGCCCAATGTGCGTTTTTATGCGGGTTACCCACTCAAGCATATGGATGGCAGCAAGCTGGGCACGTTGTGTATCATCGATAGAAAACCCCGTAGTCTTGATGCAGAGGATGTCGAAGTTTTTAAGGATCTTGCTCAGTTGGTGGAGCAGGAATTGATTACATCACAGCTAGCCACTTTGGATGAGTTGACGAAAATATCGAACCGAAGAGGCTTTATCGTCTTAGCGCAGAAGAGTTTGGATATCTGCGCACGGCAGGGGGTGCGGACTTCACTGGCGTTTTTTGACCTGGATAAATTCAAACTGATCAATGACAATTTTGGTCATGCTGAGGGGGACATGGTGCTGAAGGTTTTCGCGGACCACATGAAAAAATCCTTTAGAAATTCGGATGTTTTTGCGCGTATCGACAGCGATAAGTTCGCGGTACTATTAACCGATACCCCTTTTGAGGTGGCGGAGAAAGTTATAGCCCGGTTCCGCAAAGCTATTGATGCCCATAATCAAGAAGCACAGCGCGGCTATAACATAACCTTTAGTGATAGCGTCTTGGCCGTTAACCATGGGCACGATCGTTGGGTTGATGATGTTTTGAAGAAAGCGGGTGAGTTAATGTTCGAGAAAAAAAGAAATTCAAATTAAGCATTTTAACGGCTTGACTCCTGGTCGTTGTTAGCACTAATTCGATGGCGAATAGATGACCTCTTTGCCACGTTAGAGAGAAGATTATGGATAATAATTTAGAATACGCAGGATTTTGGATTCGTACAGCGGCAGCGCTTATCGATACTATTTTAATGCTGACGGTGATATTTCCCGTTTTAACACTTATCTACGGGAAAAATTATTGGCTGGGAGAGTCTTTGTTTTTAGGTTTCTGGGACTTGCTGTTCAATTATGTTCTCCCGGCTACGGTAGTTATTTTATTTTGGATTGCTAAATCCGCTACGCCAGGAAAAATGCTATTCAAACTTATTATCATTGATGAAAAGACTGGCGGTAAACCGTCAGTAGGGCAATTAATAGGTCGTTATTTGGGGTACTATGTATCGATGCTGCCGTTGATGCTAGGCATTATTTGGGTGGGTATCGACCAGCGTAAGCAGGGGTGGCACGATAAGCTGGCCGGAACACTCGTTGTCAAGAGTATGCGTTAAGTATCAGCCAATATGTGACCACGATATTGGGAATCGACACCTCATGGCGTATTGCTGCCCGTCTACGAACAACTTGTCGCTTATGCCTGATGCGGCGTGAGGTGCTGGTCGAAAGTCCAATTAGCAGTACAGAAATTCATTTATCAGGAAATTAAACGGTTTAACTATGGCAAACTCTCTAGCAGATCAATTATTAAAATCCGGTCTGATTGATGCAAAAAAGGCGAACCAAGCCAAAAAGGAAAAAAAGAAACAACAAAAACAACAGTTTAAAAGTAAAGAGGTTGCGCCGGATGAAACTAAGCTGGCAGTGCAGCGTGCTTTAGCTGAGAAGCAAAACAAGTCCCGCGAACTCAATCAACAGCGGGAATTGCAACTGCAAGCTGCTGCGATTTCGGCCCAGATTAAACAGCTTATAGCCAATAATATTATTATGCATGAAGGAGACATCGGCTTTAATTTTGTCGATGCCGGGAAGGTTAAAAAGATTTATATCAACAGCAAAATTCAGGACGATTTAAATAAAGGGCGTCTGGCGATTGTAAAGTTTGGTAAGAGCTATGAGTTAATGCCAGCGAAGATCGCAGAAAAAATCGCCCAGCGTGATGCTTCCTATGTACTCTTGGTTAACAATAAGACAGAGCTAGTTGATGAGAGTGATCCCTATGCGGACTACCCGATTCCCGATGATTTGATGTGGTGAAACTGTTGCTGGGTAAGCCGAACCATGCTTAATTAACCAGAGCCTAGCACCCCAATCCGAGCGATTCTAATCTTTGTAAACTAAAATAACGTCCTATGACCTACTTTAATAAACGCTATCACCCGCCAGGGACTCCTCCCGGTACGTTCACGGAGATGCCCGTCAGTGCTGAAACGCCACTGCGCATTCGCTTGATCGAATATGGCATCCACGACATTAGCGTTAGGGATGCCGTGGCAGTGACTGAATGTCGCCCAAATTTAAAGTCAGATACCATTACCTGGGTGCATGTACAGGGTTATCCAACGGAGGCGGCATTACTGAGCTTGGAAGCGACTTTCCAACTGCATTCACTGGCCTTAGAGGATATTTTTAATAGTGGCCAACGTCCTAAAATTGAGCCCTTTGACGATCAACTTTTTGTGGTGATGAACCTTCCTACCATGGAGGAGGGGCTGGTCAATATTCAACAGGTCAGCTGTTTTCTAGGCAGGAATTTTTTAGTTAGTTTTTGTGGTGGGGACGCGGCTCCTTTTGACGCTATTCTCAAACGTTTACAGGACAAAGGTAGCCGATTGCGTTCAAGGGGTGCGGATTTTCTGTTGTACAGTTTGCTTGATGTGGTCATTGACCAGGGTTTTCCATTACTAGAAAGTTTCGGCTTCCAACTGGAAGAGCTGGAGGTACAGATTCTCGATGGCGCAAATGCTGACACTCTGGAGACCATTCATGTCGTTAAGCGCGAGTTGATTCTGTTGCGGCGTATGCTGTGGCCACAGCGGGAGGTAATCAATCAGTTGCTGCGTGATGAGCATGAGTTGATTCAGCAAGGTACGCTGGTTTATCTGCGCGACTGTTACGATCATACCATTCAGGTGATGGACCTGCTGGAAACCTACCGCGATATGAGTGGCAGTATGCTGGATATTTACCTATCCAGTATCAGCAACCGGATGAACGAAGTGATGCGGGTTTTAACGGTGATTGCGACCATTTTTATCCCGCTGACCTTTATTGTCGGTGTTTACGGAATGAACTTTGATCGAGCTGCTGGCCCTTGGAGTATGCCGGAACTGGGGTGGCCCTACGGTTATCTGTTAGTCTGGCTGGCAATGGTTGCAATAGCTGGTGTTATGGTTGCGTTTTTCCGCCATCGCAATTGGTTTTGAAGACTCAATCAGTGGCCTAATCAGTTGCTATTTATGTATGAGCTGCTAGTCCTTGCGTATTCAACGTATAAATTTTGTTGACTTGCCATTTAAGAGGTTCAAGTCATGCTAGATTTACTTTTATTGTTACTTGGTATCGCGTTGCTTACCTTTGGTGGTGAATTGCTCATTCGCGGCGCACTCAGTGCAGCACAGCGTCTGGGTATCTCACCATTACTCAGTGGTTTGGTTATTGTTGGTTTTGGCACTTCCGCACCGGAACTGGTCGTTTCGGTTGATGCGGCGCTTAATGGGCGGCCAGATATTGCTGTTGGCAACGTGGTTGGTAGCAATATTGCAAATATTTTACTGATCCTGGGCCTCTGTTCTTTGATAATGCCGATGGTGGTTAAACCTTTAGCATTAAGGCGGGATGCGATTACAGTAGTCGCTGCCAGTTTATTGTTAATTTTGCTGGGTGACGGAGCGACGCTGGGAAGATCGGCTGCAATAATTTTGTTAGCCTGCTTGGCTCTCTACCTGCTCTGGGCATACTGGAGCGAAAGCTATCAGGGGGCGCCAGCAGCTGAAGTTCATCTTGCTGAAGCCAAAGAAGTTAGTACTGCAGCAAAACCGGATGTGGTGACATTAAGCTATGTTATTTTTGGGCTGCTGTTTTTAATTGGTGGTTCGGATTTACTGATTAAAGGCGCGGTAGGTATCGCTCATTATCTAGACGTTTCTGAAGCCTTAATTGGTCTGACCGTTGTTGCGGTTGGTACCTCATTACCAGAGTTAACTATCTCCGTTATTGCTGCATTGCGGCGTCATGCCGATGTTGCCGTGGGTAATGTTCTTGGCAGCAACATATTTAATTTGCTGGGAATTTTAGGTATCTCCGCTTTATTACAGCCATTTTCGATACCGGCACGAATTCTCGAATTTGATCAGTGGGTGATGCTGAGTACAGCAATACTGTTGTTGATATTTCTATATACCGGGCGTCGTTTAAGTCGGTTGGAAGGAGGTATACTCCTGGCAGGCTATGGCTGTTACATTGGTGTTAGCTTAGTCGGTTTTGCTGGTTAAGGGATGATTAAAGCTGATTGTACTTGAGAGATGGTTTTTAACATTTGGGGCCAGCATGATTGGTGTCTTCGTTTGAACACAGGGGTATTGATAACGGTACATTTTTATTCGGAAATCGGGGCCCGAGTAAAAATTAGAAAACCAACTACTCCCAATCGCTCCTTGTCTCATACAACGGCTTAATATCACTACCCTCAATTTTTTTCCGATTAGGTTCAACCTTCGTCAGTGGAGCCACTTGTTTGAGGCTGCCAAGAGATCGAGTGACCAGAGTATGATATTCAGCGGTTCCGCGCGTTTTCCATTTTAATTCGTCATCGGTAACGGCACGTATCACCTTGGCGGGTGTGCCGGCAATCAGGCTTTGCGGTGGGCATTCAAAGGCGGCTTTGACGAAGGAGCAGGCGGCGACAATGGAGTTCTCTGCTATCACTGCACCAT
Organism: Pseudomonadales bacterium; assembly: GCA_024234615.1. Taxonomy (NCBI): domain Bacteria; kingdom Pseudomonadati; phylum Pseudomonadota; class Gammaproteobacteria; order Pseudomonadales; species Pseudomonadales bacterium. Next base: position 1,748,578 of record JACKNY010000001.1, on the reverse strand, counting down.
CCATCACCACCGCGTTCATTCCTACCAGCGCATTGCGGCCAATACGGCAACAATGCAGTACGGCACCGTGGCCGATGTGTCCATTTTCCTCGACGATGGTATCCCGGTCAGGAAATCCGTGCATCACACAGGTATCCTGGATGTTGGCACCTGCTTTGATGATCAATCGACCGAAATCACCACGCAGTGAAGCACAGGGGCCGACATAAACGCCGGGGCCAATTATTACATCGCCAATCAACACTGCTGACGGGTGTACAAAGGCGGTCGGGTCGACCACCGGGGTTACGCCATCGATACTATATACTTGCATATTGCCCTTCATCTTCGACTTGTATATTGAGCATCATAAAAGCATTTTTAGCTAAGCTTGGCAATCAATCGCATCATGCAACTTCCACAAATTTCACTGGCTCTGCTCTGCCGTAAAACTGGCCAAGTAACGCTTCGGTTTGTTGCTTGGCGGCCTTCATTGCCGTTTCCTTGATGGGTCCATAACCCCTGATTTGGTCGGGAACTTTTGCTACGTCTACGGCGGTAGCCAGGTTGTCTTTTGTTAACCGTCCGAGCAGCTCTGAGATAGTGGCTCGGTACTGCTCGATCAAATCGCGCTCTGCCTTGCGTTCTGTGCTGCGACCGAAGGGGTCAAAAGCCGAGCCGCGCAAAACTTTCAATTTAGCGGTTAGTTTTAGCGCGGATAACATCCACGGGCCGAAGGTGAGTTTTTTTGGGCGACCCTGTTCGTCGAGTTTGCGTGCGAGCAATGGCGGGGCCATGTTAAATGTCAGCCGATAATCACCTTCGAAGGTGTTGGCGAGTTTATTCAGAAACTGTCCGTCGGTATAGAGTCTGGCGACCTCGTACTCGTCTTTGTAGGCCATCAATTTGAACAGATAGCAGGCGACGGCTTCTGTGAGAGCAAAACCATCAGCGCCCAGCGAGGCTTCTTTGGCTTTGACCTGATCCACAAAATCGCGGTAGCGATCCGCATAGCTGTGGTTTTGATAGTCGACTAAAAAGCGGTATCGCTTCTCTATGATTGAGTCTAAATCGGTGGCAATTTCCACAGGTTTTTCGCCAGCGATTGCCTTAACAAAATCAAACTCTACGGCCGCCAGGCGTCCCCAATGAAAGCCTTGTTTATTAGCCTCCACGGCGACACCATTAATTTCGATGGCTTTGAGCAGCGCTTGTAAACTAACTGGCACTAAACCCAATTGCCAGGAGTAGCCCAAAAGGAAAATATTCGAGAATACTGTGTTGCCAAGCAGGCGTTCGGCAAGGCTGTTAGCATCCAAAGTGTTGACCAGATTTGGCCCAACCGCCTCCGCTAATGTTTTGACCCTTAAGTCGGCCTGCATATTGGCGTCACGTTCGAGCACAAAATCACCCGATGGCAATTCCGACATATTGACGATAACCCGCGTATGTTGGTTACGCAGGACATTAATTGCTCGCGGGTCGGTACCTACCACCATATCGCAGGCGATCAAAGCATCGGCCATACCATGATCTATGCGCACCTGGTTGAGTTGATCGGGAGCAGCCGCCAAGCGCACATAGCTCAACACCGAGCCGCCTTTTTGTGCGAAGCCCATAAAGTCGAGAACCGACGCGCCTTTGCCTTCCAAGTGCGCGGCCATGGTAATTAACGCGCCGACGGTGACCACACCGGTGCCTCCCACACCGCCGACCAGCAGATCAAAGGGTTTTGTCAGGGGTGATGGCTCCGGTTCCGGCAGCGCTTTGACGCGATGTTCAAATTCTTCATTTTTGCCGACTGCTACGGGTTTGCGTAATGCGCCGCCTTCGACGGTGACAAAGCTTGGGCAGAAACCTTTAACGCAGGAGTAGTCCTTGTTGCAGGAGGATTGGTCGATTTTACGCTTGCGCCCGAATTCAGTTTCCAGAGGGAATATCGACAGGCAGTTGGATTGTTTAGAACAGTCGCCGCAGCCTTCGCATACCAGCTCGTTAATGAAGATGCGCTTCGCTGGATCGGGGAAAGTGCCGCGTTTGCGGCGGCGACGTTTTTCCGCGGCACAGGTTTGATCGTAGATCAGCGCAGTGACGCCTTTAATATCCCTTAACTCTCGTTGTACGCTATCCAGTTCATCACGATGATGGAAGGTGGTCTCGACAGGGAAAATGCTTTTATCGGAGTATTTCTCAGGTTCATCGCTAATGACGGCAAGCCGGTTGACCCCCTCCGAATGCACTTGGTTGGCGATAGCCGGAACACTAATAGTGCCGTCAACGGGCTGGCCACCGGTCATAGCCACGGCATCATTAAACAGTATTTTATAGGTGATATTGATATTGGCCGCGATGGCTTGGCGAATCGCCATATAGCCGGAATGGAAATAGGTGCCTTCGCCTAAGTTTTGGAACACATGCTGATTTCCGGTAAAGCGGGATTTGCCCACCCAGTTGACGCCTTCGCCGCCCATCTGAATTAGCGATGAAGTATTACGGTTCATCCAGGAGGCCATAAAGTGGCAGCCAATACCGGCTAAAGCCTGACTGCCTTCGGGCACTTTGGTTGAGGTATTGTGCGGACAACCAGAACAGAAGTAGGGTAGGCGGCGCACTCCACCGGGGGCTTTAACGGTCACGCCGGAATTGCGAATGTGTTCAAGTTGTTTATCAAATTTGATGCTCTGAAATTCGTAACTGATGCGGCCTGCGACTATAGGCGCCAAGTAAGAGGGACTGAGTTCTGCAGTCCAGGTTACCAGTGGCTGGAAATATTCATCGTATTTGCCCACCATGCGCTTTGGTTTGTCGCCGGGATAATCGTAGAGCAATTCCTTGAGCTGGCTTTCGATGATGCCACGCTTTTCTTCGATGACGAGGACTTCTTCTTTACCCTGTAGAAACTGGCGCACGCCTAATGGTTCGATGGGCCAGACTAAACCAATCTTATAGATATCAATACCAAGCTCGCGAGCGCTCGCTTCATCAACGCCCAGCAGGGAAAGGGTTTCCATGAGATCGAGATGCGCTTTGCCGGTGGTAATGATACCCATGCGCGCATTAGGAATATCATAGATTTTTTTATCGATCGGGTTGGCTCTGGCGAAGGCATGCACAGCCTTAATTTTGTCCACCATCCGGGCTTCGATCTGTGGTCCCGGTAAATCCGGCCAGCGGAAATTAAGGCCACCTTCTGGTGCTTGGTAATCCTCGGGAATGCGGAAGCTTGGGCTCGGGGTTAACTCAACCGAAGCGGCACTTTCGACCGCTTCAGAGATAGCCTTAAAACCCACCCACATTCCTGAGTAACGGGAAAGGGCAATACCATAAAGACCAAAATCAATATACTCCGCAATATTAGCGGGATTCAACGTCGGCATATACCAGGCCATAAAGGCAACATCAGACTGATGTGACATGCTGGATGAAACGCAACCATGATCATCGCCAGCTACCACCAATACGCCGCCGTTGGCGGAGCTGCCGTAACCATTACCGTGCTTTAGCGCATCACCGGCGCGGTCTACGCCTGGGCCTTTGCCGTACCAAATGGAAAAAACACCATCCACTTCCCGGTTGGGATCCACTTCCACCTGCTGGGTGCCAATGACTGCGGTGGCGGCCAGATCTTCGTTCACAGCGGGAACAAAGGTGATGTTGTTGGTATCGAGATATTCTTTGGCGGCCCATAGCGCCTGATCGTAGCCGCCCAGCGGCGAACCACGATAGCCAGTGATGTAGCCAGCGGTGTTCAAGCTTGCTTGGCGATCGAGTTCGCGCTGAACTAGCGGTAAACGCACCAGTGCCTGAGTGCCAGTCAGAAAAACTCTGCCGCTGGATCGACGATAACGGTCTTGCAATTGGTAATCATCGATTGGCTTGATGGGTTTTGCTGTGTTGGTCGGCATCATTGGAATCTCACTTCTGGCAGTTCGCTCAGCTATTGAGTTGTTTGTATGTAACTCAGTTGGCAAAAAACAATTTTACTATGCATCGGAAGAAATAGGCTTTCTAATTATTTTTATTGATAGGCATATATAGAGATAAAAAATACAAAAAGTGTTATATAAGGAAAGATTATTTTAATTAAGTGAAATAACATGAATAAAACTTTAGATGGGATGGATAAGATTGATCGTCAGATTCTTAGTGTGTTGCAAGCGGAAGGGCGGCTAACAAATCAACTGCTCGCAGAACGCGTTAAGATGTCACCGGCAGCTTGTTGGCGTCGCGTGAAACAGCTGGAAGAGCGCGGGGTAATTCAAAACTACGCCGCAATTTTGGATCGCAAACAGGCGGGCTTTAATTTCTGTATTTTTGTTCATGTCTCGTTATCAAGACACATTAAAGAGGACGTGGAGAAGTTTGAGCTGGCCATTAAAAAGCGACCGGAAGTATTGGAGTGTTATGCCACGACGGGGGACTCAGATTTTATTCTCAGGGTTGTGGCCTCGGATATTGAAGCCTACGATCAATTTTTAGAAGAGTTTATGTTTGGTTTGCCAGGGATATTGCAGGTGAAATCAAGCATTTCACTACGGGAAATAAAGTTCGATACAAAATTACCTTTGTGACCGGAAAAAGAGGTAGATGCGACAACGGCCGCATCTACAATGTCATGATTAATTTTAACTATTGCGCTTATCGATAACGCGTTGTGCCTTGCCTTCGGAGCGAGGGATGGTGCCAGGATTGCCGACTTGTACTCGAGCTGAAATACCGATATTTGACTTCACTTTATGGATTAGCAGTTTGGCGGTATCAATCTTTTGGTTTTCATCCAGACTGGCGCTGGATTCAACATTAATAGTCACTGAGTCCATACGGCCTTCGCGTGTCACCTCAATCTGGTAATGTGGCGCCAGGACTTTAAGGGATAAAAGCTGTTCCTCGATTTGACTTGGGAAAACATTCACGCCACGAATAATTAGCATGTCATCGCTACGACCGGTGATTTTGTCCATGCGACGCATAGTGCGCGCAGTGCCTGGCAGCAAGCGGGTGAGGTCGCGTGTGCGATAACGAATAATAGGTAATGCTTCTTTGGTCAGGCTGGTAAATACCAGTTCGCCTTCTTCGCCATCGGGCAAGACTTCGCCAGTTTCCGGGTGAATGATTTCCGGGTAGAAATGATCTTCCCAAATAGTCGGGCCGTCTTTGGTTTCGATACATTCCTGAGCAACGCCAGGCCCCATGACTTCCGATAAACCGTAGATATCGACAGCATCAATACCCATGCGGCTTTCGATTTCTTTACGCATGGCGTCGGTCCAGGGCTCAGCGCCAAAAATACCGACGCGGAGTTTGAGCTTGTTTATGTCGACATTACGTCGTTCCAGCTCATCGGCAATATTGAGCATGTAAGACGGGGTGACCATGATGATGTCTGGATTGAAATCTTGAATCAGCTGAATTTGTTTTTCGGTATTACCACCCGACATCGGAATTACGGTGCAGCCTAAATATTCAGCGCCATAATGAGCACCCAGACCGCCAGTGAAGAGACCATAACCATAGGCTACATGGACTATGTCTTTTTTGCTGCCACCTGCAGCGCGGATTGAGCGAGCAACCACGGAGGCCCAAGTATCAATGTCTTTGCGCGTATAGCCAACCACTGTTGGTTTGCCCGTCGTTCCGCTTGACGCGTGAATACGAACAACGTCATCCATTGGGGTGGCGAACATGCCAAAGGGATAGTTATCACGTAAATCTTTTTTGGTGGTAAAAGGAAACTTGGCTAAATCGGATAGTTCACGCAAATCCGATGGGTGAACACCTTTGTCATCAAAGCTTTGTTTATAGAAAGGTACATTATCATACGCGTGCTGAAGTGATTTGCGCATGCGTTCAAGCTGTAGCCCCTGAAGTTCATCAACGCTTGCGGTTTCAATAGCTTCACCGGCAGTGTTCGCTTTGTTCATAATTATTCCTGTATTACGCCAATTTTACGGAAACCCTGATTGTCTTTGTGGAGCCCTTAAATCAATGTAAACCAAAGCGAATAGGGTAATTCGCTCGTGGCCAGATCCTTAAGGCAATCGACTGAATAGCGGTTGGTGCGCTCACAATGACTTTTTATAGTTCTTTTTTTGTGGCTATTTGTAAGCCATTGGAAATATTTTTGCCAGAGTTTTATAGCAATTATAGTTCTTCAAAATATTACAAAAATTCTGTATCTTTTGCAATAGTGTATCATTTACAATATGATCTAAATCAAGAAGACTCATCCCAAGTAGAAAAAAGAGGGGCAATAATGAAGTTACAAAGCTATGTGAACGGGGCGTGGCACGAGGGTGTTGGCGGCGGTAAGCAGGTATTTAACGCCGTTAATGGCGACTCCGTTTGCGAGGTCAATAGTGATGGTATTGATTTCCAACAGGTGCTCAAGCATGGTCGTGAGAAAGGTTCAACGGCGTTAAGAGCGCTTACCTTTCATGATCGAGCCAACCGCCTGAAAGCGATGGCCAAGCATTTGATGGCAAAAAAGGATGAATTTTACCGAATATCAAGTTGGACTGGAGCCACTAAGGCGGATAGCTGGGTAGACATTGAAGGTGGCGTCGGTACCTGCTTTGCGTACTCTAGCTTAGTGCGCCGCGAGTTCCCTAATGACACAGTATTAGTAGAAGGTGCGGCTGAGCGGCTTTCCGCCAAAGGGACGTTTTCCGGGCGGCATATTTTAACCTCCAAGCAAGGCATCGCTTTGCATATTAATGCCTTTAACTTCCCCTGTTGGGGAATGTTAGAAAAAGTAGCGCCGAGTTTGCTGGCCGGTATGGCGGTAATCGTTAAGCCAGCGACTAACTCAGCCTATCTGACGGAAGCCATGGTACGTGAAATGATTGCCGGTGGGTTTTTCCCGGAAGGTGCTATTCAGCTGATCTGTGGTGGCGTTGGTGATATATTTGAACATCTGCAAGAACAGGACGTAGTGACCTTTACCGGCTCTGCAGCGACCGGGCGCAAACTGAAAACACACCCCAACATCGTTGCCAATTCGATACCTTTCAATATGGAAGCCGATTCACTGAATTGCTCCATTCTTGGTAAAAGTGTTGAGGTTGGCAGTGAAGAATTCGATCTTTATATCAAAGAAGTTGCGCGTGAAATGACAGTCAAAGCGGGGCAGAAGTGCACCGCTATTCGGCGCGCGATTGTCCCGCAGGATAGAGTGGAAGCGGTTGCACAGGCTTTATCACAACGCCTGAGCAAAATTAGCATCGGTGACCCCAGCGTTGAAGGTGTGCGCATGGGACCTCTGGTTGGTCGCGACCAGATGGAGGATGTCTGGCAAGGTCTGGAAACTTTACAACGTAGCTGTGACGTCATCTATGGCGGCAACCGGGATTTTGAAGTAACCGGTGGTGACAAAGACAAGGGCGCTTTTTTCCCAACCACACTCTTACATTATGCGAATCCGTTACAGCCGGGCACGCCTCATGATGTTGAAGTATTTGGTCCTGTCAGTACGCTAATGCCATACAATAGCTTAGAAGAAGCCACGGCCATTGCTAAAATGGGCAAAGGTAGTTTGGCCGGTTCCGTATTTACCTACGATAACCAGGAAGCCAGAGATTTGGTGCTGGATATGGCGGCTTATCATGGCCGTATTCTTATCGTTAATCGAGACTGTGCGGCAGAATCAACCGGACATGGTTCACCCCTGCCGATGCTAGTGCATGGTGGCCCTGGCCGTGCCGGTGGAGGTGAAGAGTTGGGTGGTGATCGCGCCATTAAACATTACATGCAGCGCACAGCATTACAGAGTTCACCGACCATTCTTACCGCTCTTACTCAGGAATACCATGCGGGCGGGGCGACGATTAGCGATGCCACTCACCCCTTCAAAAAATACTTCGAAGATTTACAGATTGGTGAAACCCTTAAGACTCATCGGCGTACCGTCACCGAAGCCGATGTTGTTAATTTTGGTTGTGTCAGCGGCGATCATTTCTACGCGCATTTTGATGCGATAGCTGCCAAGGATTCTCTCTTTGGCGAGCGTGTCGCGCACGGTTATTTTGTCATATCCGCTGCCGCCGGTATGTTTGTCGAACCCTCACCGGGCCCGGTTTTGGCCAACTACGGCATGGATAATCTGCGGTTTGTCGAGCCAGTGAAGATTGGTGATACCATTCAGGTGAGCATTACCGTTAAGCGTAAAATTAAAAAAGATCCAAGAACACCGGAGGAACAGCCAAACGGAGTTGTCGTTTGGGCGGTGGCAGTGGTGAATCAAGAGCAAGTGACCGTAGCGCTTTACGATATTCTGACACTTGTCGCACGCCGCGAAGCATAACAGCAAGGTAAAATTTGAACAGGAATTAAAACATGACCTTTGAAACTATCAAATACAGTCTCAGCGATGGCGTTGCCGAATTACGGCTAAATCGTCCGCAAATGCTTAATAGCTTTAATGTTCAAATGCACCAGGAAATTCGCACAGTCATTGATCAGGTGGAAAATGATAAATCCATTCGCTGCTTACTACTGACGGCGAACGGACGTGGTTTTTGTGCCGGTCAGGATCTCAATGATCGCGCTGTCGCACCGGGTGGAGAGGCGCCTGATTTGGGCGCATCGGTCGAAGCCTATTACAACCCCTTAGTACGCAGTTTAACAGGCATGCCCAAGCCTGTTGTTTGTGCGGTAAATGGTGTTGCGGCGGGTGCGGGAGCCAATATTGCGCTGGCCTGCGATATTGTTTTGGCGGCGCGTTCGGCCAGTTTTATCGAGTCCTTTTGTAAGATTGGTGTTATTCCGGATTCTGGTGGCACTTGGAATTTGCCGCGTTTGGTCGGCTTAGCTCGAGCACGTGGTTTGGCACTAACCGGAGAAAAGATCAGCGCCGAAAAGGCGGAATCCTGGGGCATGATTTGGCGCTGTGTCGATGATGAAGCGCTAATGACAGAAGCCAGAGCCTTGGCGAAACATTTGGCAACTCAGCCCACTAAGGGTTTGGGCCTTATCAAACAAGCATTGTTGGGTTCGGCAAACAAATCGCTGCATGAGCAACTCGAAGTCGAGAAAGAACTCATGCGCACTGCTGGCAGAACCCACGATTATCAAGAGGGTGTTGCCGCATTCACCCAAAAACGACAGCCGAATTTTAAAGGCGAGTGAGCGCCGCGATGGATATGCAAACCTCTACACAAACACAACAGGCGTTGGCGGAGGCCTGCGTCAACACGCTTTACCAGCGTGATGTGGCATCACAGGATTTAGGCATGAAACTAATCTCCATCGCACCGGGACAGGTAGTGATGGAGATGAAGATTACTGAAAAGATGCTTAACGGCCATAAAATTTGTCATGGTGGTTATATTTTTGCCTTGGCGGATTCCACCTTTGCCTTTGCCAGTAACAGCGAGAATTTTTCATCGGTAGCAACAGATTGCATGATCGACTACGTAAAACCCGGCAAATTAAATGATCTGTTAACAGCGCGAGCAAAGCAGATTGATCAGGGTAAACGCGTTGGTTATTACGACGTGAGTATTACCAATCAAGAGGGTGTAAAGGTTGCCCATTTTCGCGGCAAATCTTACCGGCTTGGTGGCGCCATTTTAGATGAAGACGGAGAGTCAAAATGACAGAGGCCTATATTTGTGATGGGGTGCGAACAGCGATTGGTCGTTATGCGGGTGCGTTGGCTTCAGTGCGTACCGATGATCTTGGTGCTGTGCCGATTCGTGCGCTGATGCAGCGCTACCCCAATGTGAATTGGGAAAAATTAGACGATGTATTTTACGGCTGCGCCAATCAAGCGGGTGAAGATAACCGCAATGTGGGTCGCATGAGTGCGTTACTTGCGGGTCTACCTGCGGCGACTGCGGCGGTTACCCTAAATCGTCTTTGTGGTTCCGGTATCGATGCAGTCGGTACAGCGGCTAGAGGCATTAAAGCAGGTGAAATTTCTCTGGCAATTGCTGGTGGTGTCGAGAATATGTCACGCTCGCCTTTTGTTATGGGTAAGGCTGAAAGTGCTTTCAGCCGTAACGCGCAGATCTACGATACCACCATGGGTTGGCGTTTCGTGAACAAGCTCATGAAGGCGCAGTATGGCATCGATTCAATGCCGGAAACGGCGGAAAATGTGGCTGAACAGTATGGCGTTAATCGTGAAGACCAGGATGCTTTTGCGCTCCGAAGTCAGCAGAAGGCTTGTGCTGCGCAGGACAACGGTAATTTTAACGACGAAATCGTCGCCGTTGAAATTCCTCGGCGTAAACAAGAGCCATTGATCTTTGATAAGGACGAACATCCTCGTGCTGGCACCACCTTAGAAGCGTTAGCTAAATTGCCGACGCCTTTTCGAGAAGGTGGTACGGTCACGGCGGGCAATGCCTCTGGTATTAACGATGGTGCTTGTGCGTTACTGGTGGCATCGGAGCAGGCGATAAGTGACTATCAACTAACGCCAAAGGCACGTGTCGTGGCAATGGCAGTTGCCGGTGTCGATCCCCGTATCATGGGTATAGGACCAGTGCCCGCCGTCCAGAAAGTATTAAAGCTCGCCGGTTTGAATATCGCCGATATGGACGTAATCGAATTGAATGAAGCCTTCGCCGCGCAGGGTTTGGCCGTAATGCGCGAATTAGGTTTGCCCGACGATGCCCCACAGGTAAACCCCAACGGTGGAGCCATCGCATTGGGCCATCCCTTGGGAATGAGCGGTGCGCGTTTGGTCACCACCGCAACCCATCAGTTGCAGAGAACGGGTGGCCGCTATGCCTTATGTACAATGTGTATTGGCGTTGGGCAGGGGATCGCCATGATTATCGAACGAGTTTAGTGAGGAGGCAGCAATGAAGACAGCTTTGAGTGAACAGGAATTAGAGCAGCGCTTTCAAGAGCGTATTGACTCAGAACAAAAAATTGAACCCAAGGACTGGATGCCGGATGCGTACCGGAAAAATTTGATTCGTCAGATTTCCCAACACGCCCATTCCGAAGTGATCGGCATGCAACCAGAAGGTAATTGGATCACGCGTGCGCCCAGCTTGCGTCGTAAAGCGGTCTTGTTGTCCAAGGTGCAGGATGAAGGCGGGCACGGCCTTTATCTGTACAGCACGGCGGAAACGCTGGGCACATCGCGCGAAGAGATGATTGAGGCACTACAAAACGGCACTGCTAAATACGCCTCTATCTTTAATTATCCGACCCTGACCTGGGGAGATATCGGCGCAATTGGTTGGTTGGTGGATGGCGCGGCTATCGTCAACCAAGTGTCTTTGCAACGCACTTCCTACGGCCCTTATGCGCGCGGCATGGTGCGCATCTGTAAAGAGGAAAGTTTCCATCAACGCCAGGGTTACGAAATTATGCTGGTATTGGCGCGGGGCAGTGCAGAGCAAAAGCAAATGGCACAGGATTCGCTGAATCGTTTCTGGTGGCCATCATTGATGATGTTCGGCCCGCACGATGCGGAATCGGCGCATTCAGCGCGTTCGATGATTTGGAAAATCAAACGTCAAAGCAACGACGAGCTACGCCAGAAATTTGTTGATCAAACCGTGCCACAGGCAGAGTTTTTAGGTTTGACTGTGCCCGATCCTGATTTGAAGTGGAACGAAGCCACCGGGCATTACGATTTTGGAGAAATCGATTGGGATGAGTTTCATCGCGTACTGATGGGCAACGGCCCTTGTAACCGTCAGCGCATGCAGCACCATGTCAAAGCCCATGAAGAGGGGCGTTGGGTGCGCGAGGCGATGCATGCCTATAATGAAAAGAAAAAAGCACAAAAGACTAAAGCCGTCGCTTAGATTACTTTGAATCATGACCTTAATGGACAGTTAATGGTGAATAAAATGGCAACAGACAGTTTAGATTTATTTGAAGTTTTTATCCGTTCTAAGCGTGGTTTGGATCACAAGCACGTGGGCAGTTTACATGCGGACGACCATGAACAGGCACTTGAGTATGCGCGTGATGTATATACCCGTCGTAGCGAAGGCGTCAGCATTTGGGTCGTCAAATCTTCCGATATCGTTTCTTCGCAGGAAGAGGATAGCGAAAGTTTTTATGATCCGATGGACGACAAACCCTATCGTCACGCGACTCATTACCAGCTTCCCGACGAAGTGAACAACATGTAATTGGAGGGACAGCAGAATGAGCAATGAACAACAGCTATTGGAATACGCGGTGCGTCTTGGCGACGATGCCCTGATTATCGGCCACAGATTATCAGAATGGTGTCGTAACGCCCCTTTTTTAGAAGAAGATCTCGCAGTCAGCAACGTTGCCTTGGATTTTATCGGTCGCGCCCGGATGCTCTACAGTTATGCAGCAACCTTAAAAGGGAATGGCGCGACAGAGGACGATTTTGCCTACCTGCGTGATTGTCGTGAATTCCGTAATTTTTTGATTCTGGAACTACCCCGTGGTGATTACGCCTTCAGTATGATGCGCCAGTATTTGGTGGATGCCTTTAATGTCGAGTTTTTATCGCAACTCTGTCAGTCAAAGGACAAGCAATTGGCCGCCATTGCTGCGAAAGCCATCAAGGAGTCGGTTTATCACCTGCGTCGTAGCAAAGATTGGGTTTTGCGATTAGGTGATGGTACTGAAGATAGTCATCAGCGTTCACAAAAGGCATTGGACGATCTCTGGGGTTTTACCCATGAGTTGTTCGAAATGGACGAGTTGGAGACAACTCTAGCCGGTGCCGGTATCGCGGTTGATCGCAGCCAGTTGAAAGATGCGTGGAAAGCGAATGTCTCAGCGCTTCTTGCCGAAGCGACTCTCAGTGTGCCTGAGGATGACTGGACGGTAACGGGTGGCAGGGAAGGTATGCATACCGAGCATCTCGGCCACTTGCTGTCTGATTTACAGTTTATGCAGCGTGCCTATCCTGGGTTGGAGTGGTAACACCATGATGTCTTTCGCGGAGCAAATTCCGCTGGTGAGCCCGGAGCAAGCCGAGCTACAAAAGCGCAGGGCAAATTCTGCTGATAGCTCCTTGTGGGATCTGTTGGATCAGGTCAAAGATCCAGAAATCCCCGCTATCAGCCTGTGGGAGCTGGGTGTATTACGTGATATCCAACGTCAGGGCGACAGCATCAAGGTGGTGATTACACCCACCTATTCGGGCTGTCCGGCGATGGAAACCATGAGCGCGGATATTCACACAGTGTTAACGCAGGCGGGATTTACCCAGGTGACTATAGAGATGAGTTTGTCGCCTGCTTGGACCACTGACTGGATGAGCAGCGAAGCTCGTGAAAAACTGCATAACTATGGTATCGCACCGCCGCAACAAAATTTAGATGCGGTTTCGTGCCCACATTGCAAATCTGACCGGGTTGAACAAGTCAGCGAGTTTGGTTCTACCGCTTGTAAAGCATTATATCGCTGCCTCGATTGCGCAGAACCTTTTGATTACTTTAAACAAATATAGAGTATAGCCATGTCTTCTAATACTGGATTTTTCTCTTTACAAATTGCCGATGTCAGGCCCGAAACCGATAAGGCTGTGTGCGTATCTTTCGAAGTACCTGAAGATTTGGCAGATACTTTTCGGTTCAAACAGGGGCAATATATTACCCTGGAAACGGAAATCAATAATGAGCCGGTGCGTCGTTCCTACAGTATCTGTTCTGGTGTTTTTGACAAGCGCCTCAGTGTCGCTATCAAGAGAGTTGAAGGAGGAGTGTTTTCAAATTACGCCAACGAACACTTAAAAGCCGGTGATACCATCAAGGTGATGCCACCGCAGGGAAATTTTTTCGTGCCGGTTGCACCGGAAAAGGCGCGTAAATATCTGTTTATTGCGGCTGGAAGCGGCATCACGCCGATTATTTCCAATATCAAAACCATTTTGCAGGCGGAACCGAATAGTCTCGTGACTTTACTGCTGGGAAACCAGCGCAGTAGTACCATTATGTTTCGCGATCAGCTCAGCTTTTTAAAAAATCGCTACATGACGCGTTTTCAATGGGTAAATATCCTGAGTAAGGAAGATCAGGGTTCTGACCTGTTGTCGGGCCGTATCAATAACCGCAAAGGTGGCGAGCTGAACAAGCGGTTAATTACGATTGCTGAGTATGACGAATATTTTATCTGTGGCCCGGAGTCTATGATTTCAGAGGTTTCCAGAGGTTTGCGTGCGACCGGCGCTGATGAGTCAACGATCCACTATGAGCTGTTTGCCTCTTCTGCGGAAGACGCCAGAGCTATCATCGAACGGCACCATGCTCGTGCCATTAAAATGGCGGGTAAATCCAGCCGCGTTACCATTGTTGCCGATGGTCGTTCCAGCGAGTTTGAGTTGACTGCCGACGGTGAAAACATTCTTGATGCGGGCATGGCGCACGGCTTTGAATTACCCTATTCCTGTAAAGGCGGTGTTTGTTCGACCTGTAAGGCTAAATTGGTTTCCGGTGAAGTTGAAATGGATATCACTCATGGCTTAGAGGAAAGCGAAATAGCGAACGGGTTTATTTTGACTTGTCAGGCGCACCCCGTGAGTGAGTCTGTCGTGGTTGACTTTGACCAAAAATAAGTATTTTCATAGCGAGCTTGAGTGACAGGTGGATACCCTAGTTAGAACGCGATCAAACCCTGTAGTGCGAAAGCTCATGGATGACTTTCAGCAGCAGCGGCCAATTCGCAGTGGCTCATTGATTGTTTCGGTTTTTGGCGACGCTATTTCGCAGCATGGCAATAGCGTATGGCTGAGTAGTCTGATTAAAGCTTTATCACCCTTTGGCTTGGATTCGCGGCTAGTTAGAACTGCAGCCTTTCGTTTGGTACAGGACGAATGGCTGCATAGTGAAAGAGTCGGGCGATGTAGCTTTTATAGCTTGACGGAAACCGGGCTGCTGCATTTCGAAGCAGCAGCAAAAAGAATCTATGCCCCAGAACCGGTGAGCTGGGATGGCAAGTGGACCTTGGTAATTCCTACTTTAGTCGAAACCGGAGAACGAGATCAGCTTGTGAAAGAGCTTTCCTGGCTTGGTTATGCCAACTTCGGCGGTGGTATTTTGGGTTACCCTGGGAATGATCGAGTGTCGTTGGATAAGAGCCTGCGTGCGCTAAAAATGCAAGATAAGGTTGCGATCATGACGGCCCGTTCTGAGGAGGTCGCTTCAAGCAAATCGCTACAGGCGTTAATGCGGGAGTGTTGGAATATTGATGAACTTGGCCAACGTTATAGAGAGTTTATCGAGCGTTTTTCGCCTATCACCTCCGCCGTTGCGACAGCCTTGACACCGGAAGAATCGTTTCAGGTCAGAACCTTGCTGATACATGAATACCGTCGTATTCTGCTCAAACACACGGACTTGCCTGAAGGCACATTACCGAAAAACTGGGCTGGCCATATTGCCCATGAAATGACGGCTAATATCTACCGCGCTGTACACAAAAAAGCCAAGACATTTTTGCGTACTGAAATGAAAACCGTTGATGGTTATTTAAAGGAAGTTATTCCGAGTTACTATCAACGTTTTGGTGGATTGTAGGTTCGAAGGGTATGCCCTCATTTTGGGTATGCAACCAGACAAACGATACAACTATGAACGCAAAAACCAGTTTGGAGAGAATAAAGTGACCAGCCCCGTTAACTATTCGCTGGAAGGCGATCTTGGCATCATCCGTATTAATAACCCCCCGGTAAACGCACTGTCTTTTGCTGTTCGTTTGGGGATCGTAGAGGCGATCAACCAAGCACAACAGGATGCCAGTAAAGTCATTCTTTTGCTCTGTGAAGGGCGTACCTTCGTTGCCGGGGCTGATATCAGCGAATTCGGTAAACCCATGCAAGAACCTTTGTTGCCGGAAGTTATTGCGACGGTTGAAGCGTCGAACAAGCCGGTAGTCGCCGCTTTGCATGGCACGGCGCTGGGCGGCGGTTTAGAGCTGTCGATGGCAGCGCATTATCGCTGTGCTGTGCCATCTGCTAAATTAGGCTTGCCGGAAGTGAAACTCGGCTTGATGCCGGGTTCCAGTGGTACGCAAAGATTACCTCGATTGATTGGCGTAAAACCTGCGCTCGACATGATGATTAACGGTAACCCTATTTCCGCTCAGCACGGGCTTGAATATGGTGCAATTGATCGTCTGATTGATGGTGATTTAATGACAGGTGCAAGAGCCTATGCTCAGGAGCTTGCGGTGGCGGGCGTTGGGGTGCGCCGAGTCAGCGAAATCGAAATTGATGCGGGTGCCATTGAAGAAGATTTCTTTGAACAATATGAGCAAAGAGTTAAATCAAAAATTCATGGGTTGCTGGCACCACAGAATATTATTAAAGCGGTGAAGGGTGCTGTAGAGCTACCCTATGCCGAAGGCTTAAAACAGGAGCGGACACTCTTTATTGAGTGTCTTAATTCTCCACAGGCTGCAGCACAACGCCATGCGTTCTTTGCTGAGCGTAAAGCGGCGAAAGTGCCACATGTCGGCAAGGATGTTCTTCCCAGAAAAATCGACTCCGTCGGCGTGATTGGCGGCGGCACGATGGGCAGCGGTATCGCCATCAATTTTCTTAGTGCAGGTATTCCTGTCACCATGATAGAGGTCGCGCAAGAGGGTTTGGATCGTGGACTTAAGGCCATTGCTGACAGTTATCAGGGCTCCGTGAAAAGCGGGCGTATTTCCACGACACAGGCAGAGAAATCATTGAGCTTACTGAAAGGCAGCCTGGATTATGCCGATCTCGCCAAGGTTGATCTGGTTATCGAAGCGGTGTTTGAGAGTATGGACGTCAAGCGCGAAGTGTTCGCTAAGCTGGAACAGCATTGTAAACCGGGATGTATCCTGGCTACCAATACTTCCTACCTCGACATTAACGAGCTGGCCTCCTACAGCAGCCGTAAAGAAGACATCGTTGGGATGCACTTTTTTAGCCCCGCCAATATTATGAAATTGCTTGAAGTTGTGCGCCCCAATGATGTCTCTGATGAGGTGCTGGTTACTGTCATGCAGGTCGCAAAAACGATTAAAAAAGTACCGGTGTTAGTTGGCGTCTGTGATGGTTTTGTCGGCAATCGCATGCTCAAAGGTTATGGCCGCGAAGCACAATTGTTAGTGCTTGAGGGGGCCAGCCCCGCGCAGGTGGATAACGCTATTCAAAACTGGGGAATGGCCATGGGGCCGCTCGCGGTTGGCGATATGGCGGGCCTAGATATCAGTTATCGAGCCCGGCGTAATCGTGGCATCGAGTCAGGCGCCGCCAAAGATGGCTGTATTGCCGATGCCCTGGTGGATATGGGCAGATTAGGGCAAAAGACGGGGAAAGGATTCTACCTTTACGACAAGGAAACCCGTAAGCGCCAGTCAGATCCAGAAATTGACCCAGTCATTGAGCAGTTGGCGAAAAAATGGGGAGTAACACGCCGTACCATCAGTGATGAAGAAATTGTGCAACGACTTACTTTCGCGCTGATAAATGAGGGTGCGCGTATTTTGGAAGAAGGTATCGCCTCGTCGCCGGGCGATATCGATATTGTCTATCTTTATGGTTACGGCTTCCCGAAATTTCACGGCGGGCCGATGTACTATGCCGATACCTTAGGCCTTGATAAGGTGCGTGATGGGTTATTGGCATTAATGCAAAAAACGGGTGAGTCCTACTGGCAACCCAGTGAATTGCTCCTTAAACTCGTGCAAGAAAGCAAAGGTTTTCATTCTCTAAACTAGCAAAATCGTATAAAACTGGCATTGGTAGGGAAGTGCTAATAACCAGTGAGAGTCAGGCTTAGCGCCCAAGAAAAAGGCATAAAATGACAACAACTGCTATTCCCGGCTAGGTCCATGGTGTCTTAATTGCATCGCGCACATCCTAGATTGATATTCCTCGTGTTTTTACTTCTAGTTGGTCTTAAGTAGAGGTTAAAATCTGCTATGTTACTTCCAGGAAAACTAGCCTGAATATCAAAAAACGCTAAAGGAAAATAAAGGATTAAAGCATGAAAGCAGAAAGAGATATTGAAAAGAGTTACTCAAAATCAGCATTTATTTCTAAGTTACGGCGCTTAGCCGATGCGCTTGAAACTGGAAAGAAGTTTCAAATTCAAGTCGCTGGTGAAAGAGTATATGTGCCGGTCAAGGCAAAGTTTAATATTGAACACGAGCGCGACGGGGTTGAAGAGGAAATCGAATTTCAGGTGAAATGGAGTAACGGATAAGGTCAGGGCGCGTGCGGGGGATGTTATTCTTTATTTAAACCGTTAGGAGTTTCAGAATGTTGATAGTGCGTTGTGTAAGAGCTGCAGGTATTCGTTTTATCGGTGGTTGTTTGCTAGGTTTGGTGTCGGTGCTGATCTGTGCGGATGAGTTTAGCGAAGTCGGTATTAAAACTACACAGGTTATGCCGGGCATTTATATGCTGGAGGGGAGTGGTGGCAATATCGGCCTTTCCGTGGGTGAGGATGGTGTCTTTATGATAGATGACCAGTTTGCACCGCTGACGGGGAAAATTCAAAAGGCGATAGCTGCGATCACGCCCCAACCCGTGAAGTTTTTGATTAACACTCATTGGCACTATGATCACGTCGGTGGCAATGAAAATTTTGGTAAAGGTGGCGCTATTATCGTTGCGCAGAATAATGTGCGCGAGAGAATGCTGAAAGGGCAGGTCATAGAGGCGTTTGCTAAAGAGGTGCCGCCCGCAGATAAGCTAGCATTACCGGTCATAACCTTTGATAAGGAAGTTACTTTTCACTGGAACAGTGACACTCTTGAGGTTATTCATGTAGCCTCAGCGCATACTGACGGTGATGCCGTGATTTATTTTAAGCAGGGCAATGTAGTACATACCGGTGACCTCTATTTTAGCGGCATGTACCCTTTTATCGATGCCAGTAGCGGTGGTTCGATGGTGGGTCTGCTTACGGGCGTATCGACAATTTTGACGCGGATAGACGATAATACCAAAGTTATTCCCGGTCATGGTCCGCTCAGCAATAAAGTCGAACTTCAGGCTTACCAGGATATGCTTAAGAGCGTCTACACCAGAGTGAAAGCGCTCAAAGATCAGGGTAAATCAGTTGAGGCAGTGGTCGCTGCGAAGCCAAGTGCCGATTTCGATGCCAAGTGGGGTAATGGCTTTTTAGCTCCCGACGTTTGGGTGAAAATAATTTATAGTGCTATTTAGCGGACTGAAGCAACCGGGTAGTTTTGGCTAAGCGTAGCCACCTATTTAGTCTATATATGCCGCTGAATTCCTTGTTCGGATATCATACGGGTTGAAATTTCTTCGACTGAATGATGCGTTGTGTCGAGGAAAGAGATGTTTTCGCGGCGGAACATGCTTTCCACATTGCGTATCTCTTCCTGACATTGCCGGTCGGAAGAATAACGGCTGTCGGGGCGGCGCTCTTGACGGATAGCCTGTAAGCGCTTGGGATCAATGGTCAGACCAAAAACCTTCTGTTTAAACGGTCGAAGTGCTTTAGGTAGGCGCATTTCTTCAAGGTCTTCTTCGGTGATGGGATAATTGGCCGCTTTGATGCCAAATTGCAATGCCAGATAAATGCAGGTGGGTGTTTTACCGCAGCGGGAAACGCCTACCAGGATCACGTCCGCCTCATCGTAATTACGGGTAACGCCGCCATCATCATTTTCTAAGGCATAATTCATCGCATCGATGCGAATTGAATAGTGATTGTTCTGATTGATACCGTGTAATTTGCCGACTGAATAGGAAGAGCTAACACCCAGTTCGGTTTCGAGCGGCGCTAGGAAGGCAGAAAAAATATCCACCATAAAACCGTTACTCTGGGAGATAATGTCGCGAATACTCTGATTAACGACAGTATCGAAAATAATCGGTTTCACGCCATCTTTTTCGGTGGCCTCGGCAATTTTCTGTACTGCCCGGGTGGCTTTTTCTTCGTTGTCGATATAGGGCAGGGTGACGCGATCAAACTGAATCCCGCCAAATTGAGAAAGTAGGCTGAGGCCTAATGCTTCTGCGGTGATGCCGGTGCCATCGGAGATAAAGAATGCGGTGCGTTTCATGATTCTATAATTTGTGAGAGATAAAAAAGGTAGTATCGCAGAAAAGTGGTCAATTTAGTGCCCTTTGACGCATATTTTAGTATTATTGCCACCCTTTTTTTGCTTTATGTATGAATCTTTTCTGGAAGAGGTGATTTACGTTGAATAGTTTTGTGGTGCCGCTAGACCAGGTCGGCATGAATGATGTTGAAAGCGTTGGTGGTAAAAATGCGTCCTTGGGTGAGATGATTAGCAATTTAGCCTCTCTTGGTGTTTCAGTACCGGGCGGATTTGCTACTACAGCGGACGCCTATCGTAATTTCCTAGTGGAAAACAATTTGACGACGCGCATTCACGAAGTGCTTTCTGGCTTGGATGTGGATGATGTCAACGCCTTGGCGAAAACCGGAGCAACGATTCGTCAATGGATTATAGATGCCCCTTTCAATGCCGAATTTGAACAGACCATCCGTCAGTATTTTACAAAGCTCCAGGATGGCAATGATCAGTTAGCCGTAGCAGTGCGTTCATCAGCGACGGCGGAAGATTTGCCGGATGCTTCCTTTGCCGGGCAGCAGGAAACTTTTCTTAACATCCGTGGCATCGACAATGTCCTGTTAGCGATCAAAGAAGTCTTTGCTTCTTTATTCAATGACCGCGCTATTGCCTATCGTGTGCACCAGGGTTTTGAACACAGCCTGATTGCCTTGTCGGCAGGAATTCAGCAGATGGTACGCAGCGAAACCGCCGCCAGCGGCGTGATGTTTACCCTTGATACAGAATCAGGTTTTCCGGATGTGGTTTTTATCACCTCGTCCTATGGCTTAGGTGAAACAGTTGTGCAGGGGTCGGTTAATCCGGACGAGTTTTACGTATATAAGCCTGCATTAGAAGCCAATCGTCCCGCTGTGTTGCGCCGCAACCTGGGCGGTAAGGCGATTAAAATGATCTACGATCCTTCGGGTGAAACTGGACGTTCAGTGAATACCGTGAATGTCGATGAATCAGATCGCAATCGTTTTTCTATCAATGATGAAGAGGTTCAGGAGCTGGCCAAACAAGCGCTGACGATTGAGCGTCATTATCAACGTCCGATGGATATTGAGTGGGCCAAAGATGGTGATACCGGTAAGCTCTACATCGTTCAGGCGCGCCCAGAAACGGTGAAGAGCCGTGCCTCGGCTAACCAACTGGAACGTTATTTGCTCAACGAAAAATCAAAAGTACTAGTCGATGGTCGCAGCATTGGCCACCGCATTGGTGCCGGCCCGGTGAAAATCATCAATGATATTAGCCAGATGGATATGGTCAAGCCAGGTGATGTATTGGTCACCGAAATGACTGATCCCGACTGGGAGCCTATCATGAAACGGGCTTCGGCGATTGTGACCAATCGCGGTGGCCGGACCTGTCATGCCGCTATTATCGCCCGTGAACTAGGTATTCCTGCCATCGTTGGTTGCGGTGATGCGACGGCAAGGCTGGCGCTAGGGCAAGATGTGACGGTTTCTTGTGCGGAAGGGGATACAGGCTTTGTTTATGACGGTCTGCTGGATTTTGAGATTAAGAGTTCCAGCATTGATGCCATGCCGGAGCTGCCGTTTAAAATCATGATGAATGTCGGTAATCCGGATCGTGCTTTCGACTTTAGTGCGATTCCTAATGCTGGTATTGGCTTGGCGCGTTTGGAATTTATTATCAACCGTATGATTGGCGTGCACCCGAAAGCACTGTTGAATTACGACAGCTTGCCCGCTGAGGTCAAAGCGCAGGTGGATCTGCGTATTGCCGGTTATAAGAGTCCGGTTGATTATTACGTTGAAAAACTGGTCGAAGGCATCGCAACCTTGGGCGCAGCCTTCGCACCGAACCGAGTGATTGTGCGCCTCTCAGACTTTAAATCTAATGAATATGCCAATTTGATCGGCGGCGAACTCTATGAGCCGGAAGAAGAAAACCCCATGCTTGGTTTTCGCGGCGCTTCACGTTATTTGTCAGAAGATTTTGCAGATTGCTTTGAGTTGGAAACCCGCGCAATGAAAATCGTGCGCAACGAAATGGGTTTGACTAATGTAGAAGTGATGGTGCCTTTCGTCCGCACGGTGGCAGAGGCCAAAGGGGTGGTGGAACTACTAGCCGCTAACGGTTTGAAGCGCGGAGAGAATGGTTTGCATGTCATTATGATGTGCGAGTTACCGGTTAACGCGCTATTAGCGGATCAGTTCCTCGAATACTTTGACGGTTTCTCTATCGGCTCAAACGATCTGACGCAGTTAACCCTGGGGTTGGATCGGGATTCCGGTATCGTGGCGAAACTCTTTGATGAACGCAACCCTGCCGTGAAGATACTACTCAGTATGGCGATACAGGCCTGTAAGAAAGCCAATAAATACATCGGTATTTGTGGACAGGGGCCTTCAGATCATCCAGATTTAGCGCGCTGGTTGATGGATGAAGGCATTGATAGCGTATCGCTGAACCCTGATTCAGTATTAGATACTTGGCTATTTCTTGCGGAAGATATCTAGATTTTAATTTAAGTTTATAATTTAAGTTTTTGAATATAAGGAATAAAATTGGACTATATAACTCCAGACCTATGTGACGCCTATCCGGATTTGGTGCGAGTGCTTGAACCTATGGTTCATAATTTCGGTGGCCGTGACTCTTTTGGTGGTGAAATTGTTACGATCAAATGTTTCGAGGACAATTCACGAGTGAAGGAGTTAGCGGGTAAAAATGGTAAAGGCAAAGTTATGGTAGTGGACGGTGGGGCATCTCTGCGACGAGCGTTACTTGGTGACATGATTGCTGAGAATGCTGTTAAAAATGGCTGGGAAGGCATTATCATCAATGGTTGCATTCGTGATGTGGATGCCATTGCTTCGATGGATCTGGGCGTTCAGGCGTTGGCGGCGATTCCGTTAAAGACAGATAGAAGAGGAATTGGTGATTTGAATGTACCGATTAGTTTTGGTGGTGTGACCTTCAATCCTGGTGAATACGTCTATGCGGATAACAATGGAGTAGTGGTTTCAGCTCAACCCCTGCAAATGCCTCAGTAATTTTAATTCAGTACGAATATTAGGAGTACCGTTATGACGACAGCAAGTGCAAGACACATATTGGTCAATTCAGAAGATAAGTGCCAACAACTAAAAGATGAAATTGAATCTGGAGCGGATTTTGCGGAGTTGGCGAAACAGCATTCCAGCTGTCCATCTGGCGCACAGGGCGGTGATCTTGGTGAATTCGGTCCCGGTATGATGGTTAAAGAATTTGATGAAGTAGTATTCAGCGCTGAAGTCAACAAAGTGCAGGGCCCAGTAAAGACACAGTTTGGTTATCATTTGCTGGAAGTGACCAGCCGCACCGAATAAATTTTCTGAGTATCTTGAAAAATTCTCTGATTAAACAACCAGATGTAGTGTTAAGCTAAATCTGGCGCTGCCTTTATCCACAGGTGTAGGCGCGACACGAGTCGCAATCAATATGCATAGCGTCCCTGATCTATTTTCCTATCCCAAATACTGGGCTGAATGCTACGGTACGGCTTCTTATTTGCCCATGTCCAGGCAAGAGATGGATGAGTTGGGCTGGGACAGTTGCGATATTATTCTGGTCACTGGTGACGCCTATGTCGATCACCCCAGTTTTGGTATGGCGGTCATTGGGCGTTTTCTCGAAGCTCAGGGGTTTCGGGTCGGTATTATTTCCCAACCCGATTGGAATAGAATCGATGACTTTAAGACCCTGGGAGAACCGAATTTATTTTTCGGCGTCACCGGCGGCAATATGGATTCATTGATTAATCGTTACACCGCAGACTTGCGGATACGTAATGATGATGCTTATACGCCTAATGCGGAGCCAGCAAAGCGACCAGACCGGTCAGTCATCGTTTATACCCAATGCTGTAAGCGAGCCTACGCAAAGATTCCCGTTGTTATCGGTGGTATCGAAGCTAGCTTGCGACGCATCGCACAATACGATTATTGGAGCGATGAAGTGCGTCGTTCGGTACTGGTGGATTCCGGCGCAGAGGTATTGCTTTATGGCAATGCCGAACGGGCCATCGGCGAAATAGCACATCAGCTCGCAGCCGGAAAAAATATCCATGAAATCACCGCTGTGCGTGGTACGGCGGTGGTGCGTGATGTCATGCCCAGTGGGTGGACGGAACTGGATTCGACGCGTATCGACTGGCCTACTAAAATCGATGCCTTAACTAACCCTTATGATGACAAAGAGAGTGCCAGCTGTAGCACTGGGGAGGTCAAGCAAAACTTAGTTGAGCGGCAGTCACAGCCACTACGCATCGTACCCATGCCGTTGCAGTCGAAAGAGCGACTCAATCCTGAAAATACCTATATCCGCCTGCCTTCCTTTGAGAAGGTGTTTAAGGACTCGGCGCTTTATGCGCACGCCTCACGTGTATTGCACCAGGAATCTAATCCGCACAATGCCCGAGTACTGGTGCAGAAGCATGGTAAACAGGAAGTCTGGATTAATCCGCCGCCAATTCCTTTGACGACGGAAGAGTTGGATCAGGTGTTTGGCCTGCCTTATCAG
Source organism: Pseudomonadales bacterium (assembly GCA_024234615.1). Classification (NCBI taxonomy): domain Bacteria; kingdom Pseudomonadati; phylum Pseudomonadota; class Gammaproteobacteria; order Pseudomonadales; species Pseudomonadales bacterium. Next base: position 1,724,080 of record JACKNY010000001.1, on the reverse strand, counting down.
CGACGACCGCATCCACGCTATGGTGATGCGCGTATCCCCGCCTATGAGATGATTCGTACCTCGGTCAATATTATGCGTGGTTGTTTCGGCGGCTGTACCTTTTGTTCGATCACCGAACACGAAGGACGGGTGATTCAGAGTCGCTCGCAGGAATCTGTGCTGAAAGAAATAGAAGCGATTCGTGATCAGGTGCCTGGCTTCACTGGGTCGATTTCTGATCTGGGTGGCCCGACCGCAAATATGTATCATTTAAATTGCAAGGATCCCGAAATTCAGGCAGGTTGTCGGCGTTTGTCCTGTGTCTATCCGACTATCTGCAAAAATCTGGAAACGAGTCATAAGCAAACGACAGAGCTGTATCGTAAGGCGCGCCAGATACCAGGCATCAAAAATATCGCAATCGCCTCAGGGCTACGTTATGACCTAGCGATACGTGATCCGGAATATGTCAAAGAGTTGGTGACGCACCATGTTGGCGGCTACCTCAAAATTGCCCCAGAACACACTGAAGATGCGGTGTTATCGAAAATGATGAAGCCGGGCATCGGCTCTTACGAGCAGTTTAAGAAAATGTTCGAAAAGTATTCAAAAGAGGCCGGTAAAAAGCAGTATTTAATTCCTTATTTTATCGCCGCTCATCCCGGCTGCGAGGATATGGACATGCTCAACCTCGCGCTTTGGTTGAAACGTAATAAATTCCGTATTGATCAGGTACAAACCTTTTACCCCTCGCCAATGTCGTTGGCTACCGCCATGTATCACTCCGATCGTGATCCACTCCGTAAAGTTTCCTACAAGGATAAGCGGATATACACACCGAAAAATATTGAACAAAGGCGCTTACAAAAAGCCTTTTTGCGTTACCACGATGAGAAAAACTGGCCGGTATTGCGTAAAGCTTTGGTTGTTATGGGGCGTGCGGATTTGATTGGTAACGGACCCAACCAACTAATTCCTGCAGAGCGTAAAGCGGGCGTGCAACGCAGTACTTCAAATCGGCGAGGTGCAAAGACAAAAACCTGGAATAAAGCTAGAGGCTCGCAGTGGAGCAGCAAACGGTAGGTGGGTGGAGTAAAAAGTCCAGGAATATCAGTTAATCGCCTGGCTTCGTCGAAGGCCGTTTGTTCGTGCTGTAACGAAATGGAGAATGATGTCAAAAGCTGCTATGGGCTTGAAACCGATAGCTTAATAAAAGCGAGCCAAGCTCTTCACGTATTGAGTAAATACTCCGCGATCTCCTGCCGATAGGCTGTTCTCTCTGATGAGTCTATCCTGTCCATCGGTTAGCTGTTCGCCATTACTGGCCGCAGTAGATGACAAAATATACTTTACGCTAGGAGTAATTACGGCATCGCCATGCCAATCGCTCACAACCAAATACTTTCTTGAATAGTCTGGAGACAGCAGATTTTGTCCAAAGCTATATAGTTCAGGTTTTATATTAACCTGTAGCAAGCTTAACAAGGTTGCCGGTAAATCAAGATGGCTTGTTATTTTGTTGATGGTACGAGGCAGATTTTGGGGTGTGTGAATGATTAATGGGACACGAATTTGTTCATCACTGAAGGTTGAATTATGCCCCCAGTGGCCTTTTTCCAAAAATTCTTCTCCATGATCTCCGGTAACAATAACAATAGTATTTTCCAACTTGCCTGTTGCTTTAAGTCCAGCGAACACTCTGGCAAGTTGTTGGTCGAGGTGTCTAGCGGAATTGATATAACGGTTTTTTATAAGCCGAATATTTTTAACAATGTCCGTCGTCAGATAGTCAAAATCTTCGATATAGTCTTCTTCAATGATCGATTCTTTTGGGAAATGGTATTTTGCGTGAGCGGATTCAAAAAACATGAAGGCAAAAAACGGATCTTTAGCGGAGTCAACATAAGCGAGCAGATCGGTGACATTCTTACGGTCGCGCTGCCACCCCTGGCCCTCATAATACTCTTGTAATTCTGAATTTTTGAATTGGCTGAAAACCGTTTTATCAAACTCTGGATAAGCGAATCTAGCGCTAGTATAGGCCATCATTTGGTAGCCGTTATGTTGTAGGATATCAAGTATTAAAGGGCTTTGGCGGGCATGCAGCGCGTCGAACCAATAACGTCCGTATAAGCCATAGAATTGGCCGAAAATGCCCATGCGCGTGCCATTACCACTGCTTCGATGCTCTGTGAATTGAATATTGCTTTTTGCGAACTGGCTCGTGGCGGGCATGACCCTGGGGTTGAGCATATCTGCGCGCCAGGACTCTGCGACTAACCAAACTACATTTAAAGGCCTGTTTACCTGGACATCCAACGTGCTTTTGTCGGGGTACTTAAATGCTCCGCTAGGTGTTTCTTCTAAGCTGAGAGTTCTTGTCTGTTTCAGTCCTAAAGATGTCAGTAAGCCTTTAACCGTAATTGGAATTTGCCAAACAATTCTATTGGCTACTGAGAGAATGCTGGTGTTTGAGGTGAAGTCTGCGACGGCATACATTGAGCTTTGAGCTAGAAAATCAGCCATTATTAGGGCTGCAAGGATGGATTTTCTGGGTATAAAAGGGATTAGTTTTTCAAAGGGAACGTATCTAATGAGAAGCCCATAAAAGATTAGGGCTGCTAGCACTAGGGTGGCGACAGAGTAATAAAACGATTGGCTTGCGCCCATTGCCTCCAAGCCTCCTGGAGTGCTGATTAGGTTCATAACAAAGCCGTTGATAAAGAAGCCATACATACTATTCAATTTATAATTGATGGCGAGCAACATTATGGAAACAAAAAATACCGCGGTTAGGGTGATCGCTAATATATACTTTGTTGTTGCGCTCCAACGGGAATTTAGCGCTAATCTATGTAGCAGGTAGAGGGGGAATGTGAACAGAGCCGTTTGAGCGATAGTGGCAAGAATAGCGAAGACGGTTGAAGCGATAGTGTTGCTGGCAGAGAGGCTAGCAAAAAAAAGAGTGCCAGCATAAATAAAACAGACAATAAAAAATTGCCTTGTAATGAAAATTGATTGCATAGCAAATTCGCCTGTACGTGCCTAGTCAAAACTATAGCCAATCAAGCTTAAGGAATAATTAAGATTTGAGCGTCCGGGAGTATTATTTCTGTCGCTTAGCTAAAATAAATCAAGGATGAGGTGCTCGTTCAATTCTGAAGCATACAGACTGTTAGTTATTTTTACACTAGCTATATAAGAATAGCCTTATAAAATAGATAAGTATTTGATATTTATAGAGTATTAAAACTGGCACAGGAATTGCTAATTAATGGATAATGATAAATATTTTTCATCTTTATATAGATGCGAGCAGGTGATTTAAAATGTTGGAAGTAGTCCAAAATCTAAGGCGAGACGAAGGTTTCTTACCTTCAAACTGTGCCCGGACCAAGCGAATCTTGTGTCTTAACGGTAGCTGGTACTTCTTGACCAGAGAAAGTGCTACACCTCTTGGACCTTATGCTACCAAAGAGGAAGTGGAACAGATCGCTGCTGATTTTGTAGCCTTTGCCGCTGTGGCTAATAGTGATATGACATCACGCTGCTATGAACACTTGGCAAAAGCGGGTTAATGAAGGTTGCTAGGTTTTAATAAGAAGATTCTAAACAGCAATCCAACTAACTAATAGGTAAAACACGACAGGCTCTCATTGTTACCCCCAGTTGATTTGCTTTATGTCTATAACAAAAAGGCTAGCCATTAGGTTAGCCTTTTTCGTTTCTATAGCCGCAAGGCTCGAACAATTTGCGCTGGTCTTGGGCGTCCATAATTTTTACAAGAGCGTAGATATAGAATAAATATATTACGTAACCTATTGTATTTTATATAAATAATATTGGGTACACTTCTTGCTAGATTATATTAAAGAGATAAAAGTTTGATTTCATCAATATTTAAATAGGCGCCATTTTGCGGGTGGTTGAGTATGTTAGAAGCTCTTAAGGCTATGAGAAAACGAGAAAGCTATTTGCCGTCCAATTGCGTGAGAACCAATAGGATTATGTGTTTAAATGGCGACTGGTATTTTTTGACCAGGGAAAGCTGCACACCACTTGGTCCTTACTTAAGCAAGCGGGAAGCTGCCAAGGCTGCGCTGGACTATGTCGCATTTGCAGCGGTAGCAGACGAAGAGCTTATTTCCCGCTGTTATGCCTATTTGGCTGACGCGGGCTAGGAGGAATTGCTGCCTAGCTTGTCGTTGACACACATCAACACGCTCGGATTTAATTGGGCGTATGGTGCAGGAGTATCTAGATTTAGGAGAGCCCTATGCCAGCGTATAAAAATATTCTTATTGCCGTCGATTTGGACGAACCGAACAAAAAAATAGTGAGTAAAGCCATTGAGCTTGCGGGCAATGAGGCAACCTTGAGCTTGATTCATGTTATTGAGCCAATTCAAATCTACGGACCAATTCCCACTATCGATTACGCCAGTATTCAAAATCATACGAAAGAATTTGCCGAGAAAAAGCTTATGGAACTGGGGAATCAATATGCCATAGATGCTGCTCATCAGCATGTCTTAGATGGTGTCGCTCAAAAAGAGATACATGTTTTTGCCGAGCAAAATGGCGTAGATCTTATCGTCGTTGGAAGTCATGGCCGTCATGGTGTGTCTTTGTTACTGGGATCCACTGCAAATGCCGTTTTGCATGGAGCACATTGTGATGTACTGGCAGTCAGGGTATAGCCACCAACGTCTAGTAATAACATTAAAAACTAGCTGCTAGCTTTCTTCTTTCGGATAGATTTGCCCTGTTGCAACAGGCATAATTCGAGTATGAAAACTTGGCTTTTCCTGGCGCTGCAAAAACAAATCGTAGTGCGATCTCTTAAGATATCCGTCGTGGTCGGTACAATTTTGGTACTGATCAACCATGTTGATGTGCTCATTAACGGACAACTTGGCGGGTTGATTTTCATTAAGATAATGCTTACTTACCTAGTTCCCTATTCGGTTGCCACCTACGCAGCTGTGGCGGCTATCGTCTCGAACAACGAATAGACTCCAATAGCATTCAAACATTTCTTTGTTCTAAATTAGCGGTTGACTCCTAAAGGCGTTCTGACTAAAATTGTCGACAATATTATCAATTGTCGACAATTCGCCGGGTGTTAAAATGCATCAAAACATCTCATCAGTTCAAAAACTGGAAGCCACTCGCACTATTTCTGACAGTCTTTTTATCGAGTTGCAAACGGCCATTATTAGAGGAGAGCTGTCTGCGGGCAGTAAAATAAGCGAGCCGGAATTGGCCCGTAAATTTGGTGTGAGTCGAGCGCCGCTGCGCGAGGCGATTAGCCGTCTAGAGGGGCAAAAACTTGTTGAGCGACGTGCGCATGTGGGTGCTCGTGTTGTCTCACTTACGCTGAAGGAGCTGGTTGAGATTTCCTATATGCGTGAAGCTCTTGAAGGTATGGCGTGCCGTCTTGCGGCTAAAAATATGACTGAAGAAGAGATATTTAAACTCAAGTATCTGTTGTCTGTGCATGAAAAAAATGAGGATCTTCAGGACGGTCACGCCTACTATCAAAAAGAAGGTGATTTAGATTTTCATTATTGCATTGTTCAGGGCAGTCACAACAATAAACTTATCAAGTTACTCTGTGATGAGCTTTATCATCTGATCCGTATGTATCGTTATCAGTTTAGCGTTGATACACCTCGCCCAAAACATGCTTTTGATGAACACCATGCCATTGTCGCGGCTATTGAGCACCGTGATGCTGAATTGTCCGAGCAGCTGATGCGCAAACACATCAGTGCCGCGCGGGAAAATATTGAGAAACAATATCTCGATAAATGTTGAGGAATATTAAGTCTTGAGAGGATAGTAATGTCTACACAGTCCCTATCAGTATCGCCTGGCGCACGTTTTCGTGGCGCCCTTAAGCGGGAAACCCCATTACAAATCGTGGGTACCATTAATGCCTATACTGCCATGATGGCGGAAAGAATTGGACATCAGGCGGTCTATATCTCTGGTGGTGCTTGTGCTAATGCCTCCTATGGCTTACCGGATTTGGGTATGACCAGCATGAACGATGTGTTGGAGGATGCGCGCCGCATTACCGCCGCAGTGGATACGCCTTTGATGATCGATATTGATACTGGGTGGGGCGGTGCGTTTAATATCGCACGTACTATTAAAGAGTCCATTCGTGCCGGGGTTGCGGCGGTGCATATTGAAGACCAGGTTGCGCAGAAACGCTGCGGGCATCGACCGAACAAAGAGATTGTTAGTCTGGCTGAAATGGTTGACCGGATTAAAGCTGCTGTCGATGCCAAAACCGATGATCAATTTTTTATACTGGCACGAACGGATGCCTATGCAGCGGAAGGTTTGCAGGCGGCCGTTGATAGAGCATGTGCTTGCATAGAGGCAGGCGCTGACGGTGTGTTTGCTGAGGCGATGTCTACGCTGGAGGAATACCAAACCTTTAAGGAGGCTATTAATGCACCCTTACTGGCTAATATGACAGAGTTTGGGGTGACGCCTTTATTTAATAAGGTGGACCTTGCCATGCATGGAGTTGATATGGTGCTCTATCCGTTGACGGCAGTACGGGCAATGAATAAGGCGGCGGAAACGGTTTACAAGCACTTGCTTGAAGCTGGAGATCAGACTGAAGTGGTTGATCTGATGCAAACCCGCATGGAGCTATATGATTATCTTAACTATCACGATTATGAGCAAAAGCTGGATCAGCTCTTCAGCCAGGGTAAGAATAAGTAACATGATTAATTGAAGGAGGTGGAAGATGGTAGATAAACCTTTGGGCGGCGCAGGTTTGCGTGGCCAATCAGCAGGTGAAACCGCTTTGTGTACAGTGGGTAAAAGCGGTACTGGATTAACCTATCGTGGTTACGATATTTCCGATTTAGCATCTAACGCCAAGTTTGAAGAGGTGGCCTATTTGCTGGTGCATGGCAAACTACCAAACCAGCAGGAGTATGACGCTTATCTCGCAAAACTAAAAAGTTTACGTGGATTACCGCTTGCCTTGAAGGCAGTCTTGGAAGTCATTCCTGCTGACGCACATCCGATGGATGTGATGCGGACAGGCTGCTCCATGCTGGGTAACCTGGAAACTGAGCAGGATTTTTCTGAGCAGGATCAACATATCGATCGCATGTTGGCGGTATTCCCTAGCATTATCTGTTATTGGTATCGCTTTAGCCATGATGGCGTGCGCATTGAAACCGAAACGGATGATGACTCTATCGGCGCACATTTTCTGCATATGTTGCACGGCAAGGCCCCTAATGAACTCTTTGAACAAGTCATGCATTGTTCGCTGATTCTGTATGCTGAGCATGAGTTTAATGCCTCAACTTTCACGGCAAGAGTTTGTGCATCGACCCTGTCCGATATCCACTCCTGCGTCACTGGTGCAATTGGCACCTTACGCGGCCCCTTGCATGGAGGCGCCAATGAAGCGGCGATGGATATGATAGAAAAATATACCGATCCCGATCATGCTGAACGTGAAGTGATGGGTAGGCTAGCGCGCAAAGATAAAATCATGGGCTTCGGGCACGCGGTGTATCGTGAGTCTGATCCGCGCAATGCCATTATTAAACAGTGGTCTGAAAAACTAGCGAAGCAGGTGGGCGATACCCGGCTTTATGAGGTTTCCGTTCGTTGTGAAGAGGTCATGTGGCGCGAGAAAAAGCTGTTCTGCAATGCCGACTTTTTCCACGCTTCCGCGTACCACTTTATGGACATTCCAACCAAGTTGTTTACCCCGATATTTGTGATGAGTCGTGTATCCGGCTGGACCGCTCATGTCAAAGAACAGCGTTCTAATAACCGAATCATCCGGCCAAGCGCCGATTACGTTGGGCCAGAGCATAACCAATGGCTACCCATGTCTGAACGTAACTAAGCATTTTAAGCCTTGATAATAGCTGGTGGATGAACTGAGTAATGAACACTGAATACCGCAAATCTTTACCGGGGTTCGACCTGGATTATTTCGACACCCGTTCGGCAGTCGACGCGATTCAGCCGGGCGCCTATGACAAGCTACCCTATACTTCACGCGTATTAGCCGAAAATCTGGTACGCCGTTGCGATCCGGCGACCCTGACTGATTCGCTCAAGCAGATCATCGAGCGTAAACAGGAACTGGACTTCCCTTGGTATCCGGCGCGGGTCGTCTGTCACGATATTCTCGGTCAAACTGCGTTGGTTGATCTTGCTGGCTTACGCGATGCCATTGCCGAGAAAGGGGGAGATCCGGCGCAGGTGAATCCGGTCGTACCCACGCAATTAATTGTTGATCACTCTTTGGCTGTTGAGCACGCCGGTTTCGATAAAGATGCGTTTGACAAGAACCGGGCAATAGAAGATCGGCGTAATGAAGACCGCTTTCATTTTATTAACTGGACCAAGAAAGCGTTTAAAAATGTCGATGTGATTCAACCTGGTAACGGCATTATGCACCAGATTAATCTCGAAAAGATGTCGCCAGTGATTCAGGTGCAAGATGGTGTAGCCTTTCCTGATACCTTGGTCGGTACCGACAGCCATACCCCACATGTTGATGCGCTCGGTGTGATCGCTATCGGTGTTGGTGGTCTGGAAGCGGAAAATGTGATGCTCGGTCGCGCTTCTTACATGCGTTTGCCGGATATCATTGGCGTCGAATTAACTGGCAAACGTCAGCCGGGCATTACCGCTACCGATATCGTGCTGGCGATTACCGAATTTCTGCGAAACGAGAAAGTGGTCTCGTCTTATCTTGAATTTTTTGGTGAAGGCGCAGCAGCTTTAACTCTCGGAGATCGTGCGACTATCTCCAATATGACACCAGAATTTGGCGCTTCGGCAGGAATGTTCTATATCGATGATAAGACTATCGACTACCTCAAACTGACCGGGCGTGATGTGGAACAGGTGAAGCTGGTAGAAGCCTATGCAAAGGAAGCCGGCTTGTGGGCTGACAGCCTGAAAAGTACCGAATACGAACGTGTGCTGAAGTTTGATCTATCTTCAGTGGGGCGCAATATTGCGGGCCCATCCAACCCGCACCGACGGGTCGCCACTGCAGAGCTGGCTGCTCAAGGTATCTCTGGTACAGTGGAAAATGAAGCGGGTCTGATGCCTGATGGCGCGGTTATCATTGCAGCGATTACCAGCTGTACTAACACCAGTAATCCACGTAATGTTATCGCCGCAGGGCTGTTGGCGCGCAAAGCTAATGCATTAGGGTTAAGCCGTAAACCCTGGGTAAAGACTTCTCTCGCACCGGGTTCCAAGGTCGTTCAACTTTATTTGGAAGAAGCTGAGCTGTTGTCTGAGTTGAAGCAATTGGGCTTTGGGATCGTGGGCTTTGCCTGTACTACCTGCAATGGTATGAGTGGTGCACTTGACCCTGAAATTCAGCAGGAAGTGATTGACCGCGACCTCTACGCCACGGCAGTGCTGTCGGGTAATCGTAATTTCGATGGCCGTATCCATCCTTACGCCAAGCAGGCCTTTTTGGCATCACCGCCGCTGGTGGTTGCCTATGCCATCGCAGGTACCATTCGTTTCGATATCGAGAAAGATGTTTTAGGTTACGATAAGGCGGGTAATCCCATCAGATTGAAGGACATTTGGCCTAGCGATGACGAGATTGATGCCATAGTCGAAGCGAGCGTTAAGCCAGAACAGTTTCGAGCAATCTATATTCCAATGTTTGAAGCCTCGCCAGATAAAGGCGACCAGGTCAGCCCCCTCTATGATTGGCGTTCGCAGAGTACATACATTCGCCGTCCTCCCTACTGGGAAGGAGCGTTGGCGGGAGTCCGTACGCTGAAAGACATGCGGCCGTTGGCGGTGCTGGGCGACAATATTACAACTGACCACCTGTCTCCATCTAATGCAATATTGGCCTCAAGCGCGGCGGGGGAGTACTTGGCTAAAATGGGTTTACCCGAAGTGGATTTTAACTCTTACGCCACTCACCGTGGTGATCATCTCACCGCGCAACGGGCAACCTTTGCTAACCCGAAACTATTGAATGAAATGGTGCAAGAGAACGGCCATATCAAGCAGGGTTCGCTGACGCGTATTGAACCGGAGGGTAAGGTTAGCCGTATGTGGGAAGCCATTGAAACCTATATGGAACGTAAGCAGCCGCTGATTATTATCGCCGGTGCAGATTACGGCCAGGGTTCTTCCCGTGACTGGGCGGCCAAAGGAGTTCGCTTGGCAGGTGTGGAAGCCATTGTGGCCGAAGGTTTTGAGCGTATTCACCGCACTAACTTGGTTGGTATGGGTGTGCTACCGCTGGAATTCAAACCAGGAAAGAACCGTAAGACCTATATGATCGACGGCACCGAAACCTATGATGTGATTGGAGAACTAGCGCCCCGTGCCCAACTAACACTGGTAATCCATCGTGCAAAGGGGGAGTCTGTGGAAGTGCCGGTAACCTGCCGACTGGATACTGCCGAAGAATTATCAGTGTATGAAGCTGGCGGTGTGCTACAGCGTTTCGCACAAGATTTTTTGGCATCTTCTACGTCGAAATGATCCGCCATGTTGAAATAACTCTTTGAAAAGAATGGCTTAATAGTTATGACTTGAAGACAAGATCGGTGAGGGATAATTTATAGGTCCGACGTCAGTGCTGACAGCGCACCCAAGTGCCTCAAAGAATGGGGCTGTGCCGATCCATGTTAAGGAAGCTTATTGGAGAAGATAAACAAGATGGCTCACAAACCACAAATTAAAATTCCTGCCACCTACATGCGTGGCGGCACCAGCAAAGGCGTATTCTTTAATTTGACTGACCTGCCAGAAGCAGCACAGGTGCCAGGAGAGGCTCGTGACAAATTACTGCTACGCGTCATTGGCAGCCCAGACCCTTACGGAAAACAAACCGATGGCATGGGCGGCGCGACATCGAGCACGAGTAAAACGGTTATTCTGTCTAAAAGCAGTCAACCAGATCACGACATTGATTATTTGTTCGGTCAAGTCGCCATCGATAAACCCTTTATCGACTGGAGTGGTAATTGTGGCAACCTAACTGCAGCGGTTGGCTCATTTGCTATCAAAACCGGGCTAGTTGATGTGGGCCGGATTCCAAAAAACGGTATTGCCATCGTGCGCATCTGGCAAGCCAACATCAATAAAACCATCATCGCCCATGTTCCAATAACGGAGGGAATGGTCCAGGAAACCGGAGACTTCGAGCTTGATGGTGTCACCTTTCCCGCCGCAGAAATACAAATTGAGTTTATGGATCCGGCAGACGGCGAGGGCGCCATGTTTCCCACTGGCAACTTGGTTGATGATCTGGACGTTCCTGGGGTCGATACCTTCAAAGCGACCCTGATCAATGCAGGCATTCCTACCATCTTTTTAAATGCTGAGGAAATAGGCTATACCGGGGCGGAGCTGCAGGATGCAATTAACAGTGACGACAAAGCCCTTGCTATGTTTGAAACCATCAGAGCGTATGGGGCAGTGCGTATGGGCTTAATAAAAAATATCGAAGAAGCTGCCAACCGCCAGCACACGCCGAAGATTGCATTTGTTGCTAAACCAATTGACTATGCAGCTTCCAGCGGTAAACAGATTGCTGTCACGGATATTGATCTCAATGTCCGTGCCCTGTCGATGGGCAAGCTGCATCACGCCATGATGGGTACCGCCGCCGTTGCCATTGGGACTGCCGCCGCCATACCTGGCACTCTCGTAAATTTGGCCGCCGGTGGCGGCGACCGCGAATCAGTGACATTCGGCCATCCTTCAGGAACGTTGACGGTTGGTGCGAAGGCCAGTAACAGCGATGGTGATTGGCGCGTTAACAAGGTAGTCATGAGCCGTAGTGCGCGGGTTCTGATGGAGGGCTGGGTATGCGTGCCTGGGGATGTATTTTAGTGAACCGATTATTTATAGCATGATGGCAGTTGTGGTACCGAAATAGTTGTTCCGTTTTTGTTTGGCTAGTGCGTTCTCCTGACAAGATCATTCTGATGGCCGAAAAAACGGCATGGTTACTGCGGCTATTGCCACTAGTGCGACCTGTTGGGCTATTGATCTACGCTAAATGCTACTAAAAATCTAAAGTGAGCGTGCCAGCAAGCCTGCACGGATACAACGCAAAATACCATAGTCATAAGCCCCGTTGAGCTCATCGTAGACCGGCTTAAGTCGAAATATCCCATTTTCTTCCTCGGCGGCGAGTATCAGATCTTCAATTTGTTCTATTTCCTCAATCGGCAGTTCGACTGCCTGGTCGAGAGCGATGACTCCTGTCTCGATCAAAGTCGCCAGGTGGCTGTAGATGGTGCTTACGTTTAACTCACGCTGTCTGGCAACTTCAGCGATGGATTTGCCAGTATTCAGAAGTTTGGCCGTCTCTGCGACAGTGTCATTGTCGTCGGCTGCGGTACTGTAGCTGTGATGCTCACGCAATATTTGCAGAAATGCCTGGCCATATTTTTCCAGTTTGCTTTTGCCAACACCGGAGATGCGATTTAGCTGCTCGAGCGTCTGTGGTAGCAGGTTGGCCATTTCCATCAGCGTGGCATCGTGGAAAATCACAAAAGGCGGAACGCCCTGTTCGTCTGCCAGCTGTTTGCGGCAGTTGCGTAACGCTTCCCAAAGCACCGGGTCTTGGCCTTTAAAGGTGCTTTTCGATGTTTTGCGGGTGACCTTTTCTACCACATCTTTACGCAGACTGATCGATTGCTCGCCGCGTAGGATCGGGCGACATTTTTGCTCTAGCTTGAGCGCACCAAATCCGGCGATATCAACTGCAAGGTAGCCGCGTGCGACCAGCTGCCGGAACACTGAGCGCCATTGATTAATATCCAGGTCACGACCGACACCAAAGGTGCTGATCTGCTGATGTTGGTGCTGAAGAATTTTTTCTGTTTCATTACCCAGCAGCACATCAATCACATGATTGACGCCAAAGCGCTGCCCGGTGCGGTAGACGCAACTCAACGCTTTTTGCGTCGACTCGGTGCCATCCCAGGTTTCCACTGGCGTGATGCAGGTGTCGCAATTACCGCAGCTAACGGGAGCGTCTTCACCAAAATAGTGCAGCAACGCATGGCGGCGGCAACTGGTAATTTCACACAGACCCAGCATTGCATTGAGTTTGTGCAGCTCAGCGCGTTTATGCTGTTCTCCTGCTTCGGAACCCTCTACCATCTGGCGCAGTTTGACCACGTCCTGCAAGCCATAGGTCATCCAGGCCGTTGCTGGGGTACCGTCGCGGCCCGCACGACCAGTCTCCTGATAGTAGGCTTCAATGCTTTTGGGGAGATCAAGGTGGGCGACGAAACGCACGTCTGGTTTATCAATTCCCATGCCAAAGGCAATCGTGGCGACAATAATGACCGCATCCTCACGTAAAAAACGTTGCTGGTTTTGCTGGCGCGTCGTGGCTGCCAACCCCGCGTGGTAGGGCAGTGCGGTAAACCCCTGCTCGGAGAGCCATTGTGCTGTGGCTTCTACTTTCTTGCGTGATAAGCAATAAACAATTCCGGCATCATTGGGATGTTCATTTTTCAATAATCGTAACAGCTGCTGGCGTGGGTTATTTTTCTGCGTTATTCGGTATTGGATATTTGGGCGGTCAAAACCAGCGACAAAGAGTTTGGCGCTGGCAAGACTCAAGCGCTGAATGATTTCATCACGGGTACGTTGATCAGCGGTGGCGGTGAGGGCGATGCGCGGAATGAGCGGGAACTGTTTGTGCAACACATTAAGGCTTAAATAGTCGGCGCGAAAATCGTGACCCCACTGGGAAACGCAGTGCGCCTCATCAATGGCAAAAAGGGCAATTGCAATTTGTTGCAGTAGTTCGAATGTCTGTGGTTGGTTCAGCCGTTCCGGCGCGATATAGAGTAAATCCAGTTGGCCATCGCGCAGCTGCTGTTCTATTTCTCTGGTTTGAGCTGCATTCAGCGTCGAGTTGAGAAAGGCGGCGCGAATGCCGAGTTGGATCATTGCGTCGACCTGATCCTGCATGAGTGCAATCAAGGGAGAAATAACAATACCGACGCCAGGTCGAATTAACGCGGGGATTTGATAGCAAAGCGATTTGCCTCCACCGGTTGGCATCAGCACCATGGCATCGCCGCCCTGGCTGAGCGTGTCTACAATCTCGGCTTGCGGACCGCGGAAACTGTCGTAGCCGAAAGTGGTTTGTAAAATGTCTAAGGGGGATCTGGTGGTCATGTCAACGACTTCCTGTCAGAGAGATTATATTTTTCCATGTTATTTTAGAGCTATTAAAATCCATTGATTACAGTTAGTTATGAGATGTTTCTCGATTAATATAGCAATGAAAATAGATTGTTACGCTATCTGCGGGCTTGCTAACTATTTTGAGTAAACAGGTCGTTGCCCAAACTGGCCTGTATTATACTGGCTGATGCTTCAGTATTGTCGATTAGCGCAAAATATACTCTAAGAAAATTTGATCATGATTAAAAAGGAACATCTAGTGGCTCTGGCAAATAGCCAAATGCCCTTTGGCAAGTACGCAGGCAAAGTGATTATTGACCTGCCGGAGGAATACCTACTCTGGTTCGCCAACAAAGGCTTTCCATCAGGGAATCTTGGAACCCTAATGCAAATAGCCTTAGAGATAAAAATCAACGGGCAAGAAGCAGTACTGGATCCGTTACGGAAATAGTTCCCGCGTTAGGCAAGGCTATCTTCCGCGACAAAGTATTTGGGGTCTTCAATGACGTTCACTTCTACCAAATTACCCGCTTTGCGTAATAGTTTTCGGCACTCGGCGCTCAAGTGCACCAGGTGCAGTTTTTTGTTAGCGTTTAGGTAGCGTTCCGCCAGCGTATCAATGGCTTCCAGCCCCGAATGGTCTGCAACACGGGAGCGGGCGAAGTCGATGACAACTTCATCATTATCCTGTTGTGGATCAAAGCGCTCGAGAAAAGAGGTTACAGAACCGAAGAACAAAGGGCCTATTACTGCGTACACCGTAGAGCCCTTGTGGTCTTCGCGTGCCTCAATACGAATATGCTTAGCATGTTCCCAGGCAAAGACGATGGCCGAAACGATGACTCCCACCACAACGGCAACAGCAAGGTCGGTTGCGACCGTTACCGCGGACACCAATATCAACACCATTGAATCGGTACGCGGCACCTTGCCGATGATACGAAAACTACTCCATTCAAAAGTACCGATGACGACGATAAACATGACGCCAATTAATGCGGCTAATGGGATTTGCTCGATTAATGAAGAGGCCACAAGAATAAACAGCAGCAGAAACAGCGCAGCGGAGATGCCTGAGAGTCGACCACGTCCGCCGGAGTTTACATTGATCATACTTTGGCCGATCATCGCGCAGCCGCCCATGCCGCCAAAAAAGCCCGTCACAGTGTTTGCTACACCCTGACCGACGCATTCTTTATTACCGCGTCCGCGGGACTCGGTGATTTCGTCTACCAAACGTAGGGTGAGTAATGACTCAATTAAGCCAATGGCGGCTAAAATGATTGAGTAGGGTAGGATTATCCATAGTGTTTCAATGTTGAATGGCACCAACGGTAGGTGAAAGCTGGGCAGGCCGCCTTTGATTGATGCGATGTCTCCCACCACCCGGGTGTCCAGGTCAAGACTGACGACCAATAGACTGACCACGACAATGGCCGCCAGTGATGAGGGTATAGCCGTGGTAAATCTCGGTAAAAAATGAATGATAGCCATGGTTAAACATACCAAACCTAAAAGAAGGTATAGCTGTTCTCCCTGGAGCCAGGCAACGTCAATGATGGTGCCTTCCATAAAGGTATTATTTAACCAGCCGGGCTCGCCGTTGACGCCAAACTGGCTGAGCTGGGCAAGAAAAATTACTATTGCCAGGCCGTTCACAAAACCGAGCATGACGGGATGAGGTACCATGCGGATAAATTTCCCCAGTTTTAAACAGCCCGCGAGAATCTGTAACAGACCCATCAGCACTACCGTAGCGAATAAATATTCCACGCCATGATCGGCAACCAGGGCGACCATTACCACCGCCAAAGCGCCGGTAGCACCTGAGATCATGCCGGGGCGTCCGCCGATACAGGCGGTGATTAAGCCCACCATAAAGGCCGCATATAGCCCCACCAGCGGCTCAACGCCTGCCACAAAGGCGAACGCAACAGCTTCAGGAACAAGGGCGAGGGCGACGGTTAAACCGGAGAGTAGATCATTCTTGCAGGTAGCGACTTTACTGGGGTGAAACTCAAACATCTAGTGGGCTCAAAAAACAAGAAAATAAATAACGATTCGCCTCAGCGATGCTGAGCGGATACAGTACAACCAATCGGCGGGGTATGTTTCGAAACGGCGAGTGGAAAGGGCGTGCATTCTAACGAAAGTGCTGTTGTATTACAAACCGGCGTTTATAAGGGGTTAGCCTCAAGCTGTTGTCATGTCTTTAAAACGCATTTTCTTGCTGGCAACAAATTTATTTTCGAATCAAGCTGCTAGAATGCGGTCTGTATTTTTTTAGGGAAAGCGTTTTCATGCTGTCATTACTATACAACGGGCAAGTGCTGGTTTTTGGAATTATTCTGGTCGCTATTATTTTTTCACTAACCCTGCATGAGTATGGTCACGCCAGATCGGCGAAAATGTTGGGCGATGATACCGCAGAGAAAATGGGTCGGCTTACATTGAACCCTGCCGCCCATGTGGATCCATTAGGTCTGTTGATGGTGGTGCTGGTTGGTTTTGGTTATGCCAAACCTGTGCCTATTAGCCCTAATAAAATGAAACAGCCTTGGGCCGGTGCCGCAGTGGCTGCGGCAGGGCCACTGATGAATTTGTTGCTGGCGATCCTATCAGTGAACCTACTGTTGTGGGGGTTAAAAACAGGTGCCTTTACTTTCTCTGATCCACCAGCGCTTGCTTTAACAATTCTTTCTCAAATCAATTTGTTACTGATGTTATTTAATCTTATTCCTATGGGCCCACTCGATGGGCATTATATCATGTCCTGGCTATTGCCACCCAGGCTAAGCAGCCAATATGATTATTTCAATTCGCGCTATGGCTCCTTGGTTTTTATTGGCCTGATTCTGCTAAGTGTGCTCGGCGTACCGATTTTCCATTTTCTGATGTCGTTCAGCGCGGCGTTGATTCCTTATATTAGTTTTGTTTAGCGGCACAGATGGTTTTTCACCAGCCATAGTTGGAAAACTGGCGCAAGTCCAGGGTAAATGGATGCTCCGCTTGCACGATAGGAGCTGCGACATCAATGGTGCCTTGGGAGTGTCCCTGTTTGACAAAGCGCGCAATTCGGCGGGCTTCAGCTTCGTTCGCATTCACCGGAAAGGTGTCGTAGTTGCGTCCACCGGGATGTGACACGTGGTAGGTGCAGCCACCCAAGGATTTGCGATTCCAGACATCAACCAGATCGAACGTGAGCGGCGTATGTACGCCGATAGTCGGATGCAATGCGGAATGAGCCCCCCAAGCTTTGTAGCGCACCCCGGCAACGTATTCACCGTGAGTACCGGTTGAATGTAAGGGCAAAGCGATACCATTACAGCTAATGCGATAACGCTCGCTAACCAGACCCTGAACTTTGATCTGAATCCGTTCCAGCGACGAGTCAACGTAGCGCGCGGTGCCCTGTGCGCCACTTTCTTCGCCTAGGACATGCCAAGGTTCGATTGCTGCACGCAAATCCAAAGTCATACTGCCAGCCTGCATTCTGCCGATGTGCGGAAAGCGGAATTCAAAAAAGGGTGCGAACCAATCCATATCGAAGGCGTAACCGGCTAGCTGTAAATGTTCGATTACCGACTTGAAATCTTCCCAAACGAAATAGGGCAACATAAAGCGGTCATGCAATTGCGTACCCCAGCGTACCAGCGGTCTTTGCAGCGGCCGCTGCCAAAAATCCGCCACTAAACTACGTAGCAACAGGAGTTGCACGGCACTCATGCGGGCGTGCGGCGGCATTTCAAAGTTGCGAAACTCAACCAGGCCCAAGCGCCCGGTGGCGCTATCGGGCGAGTAGAGTTTATCGATACAAAACTCAGAACGGTGAGTGTTACCGGTCAAGTCGACCAGAAAGTTACGCAGCACTCGGTCCACCAGCCAGGGTTGCTGGCTATCACCCGGTGGTAGTTGATCAAATGCAATTTCTAGTTCATGTAGATGGCCATCGCGGGCTTCATCGACCCTTGGTGCCTGACTGGTTGGGCCGATAAATAAGCCAGAAAACAGGTAAGATAAACTGGGGTGGTTTTGCCAATAGGTGATTAAGCTGCGCAGTAATTCAGGGCGACGTAAAAAGGGACTGTCTATCGGGCTCGCGGCACCCAAGGTGACATGATTACCGCCGCCGGTACCGCTGTGGCGGCCATCAAGCATAAACTTTTCCGTTCCCAGGCGTGTTTGGCGTGCTTCCTCATAGAGAGTTTCGGTCGTCTCTACGATCTCGCGCCAGCTCTTCGCGGGATGGATATTAACTTCGATAACGCCGGGGTCTGGTGTGACGGATAATTTTTTAATGCGCGGATCGTGCGGTGGCGTGTAGCCTTCCAGGATCACCGGTATTTTAAGTGTCGCCGCAACCTGTTCAACCGCATGAATTAGCTCGGCCCAATCCTCAAAGTGCGTCAAAGGGGGGAAAAATATGTGCAGTCGACCTGATCGGACTTCCACACAGATGGCCGTGGTGGTGAACTTCGATGCTGACTCCTCTTCGAGCAATTGTTCAGCCACCGGTTGCTGCTGCGTTTTTGCCAGTTTGCCCAATGCGGGTAGTGCGCCGCGCTTGCTAAAGGGGTCTCGGGCGGGGGATAGAGGGCGTTTTTTTGGCTCTACCCATTGCAGGCTATCTAAGGGTAAACGTAAACCCATGGGGGAATCGCCTGGCGTGAGGAACATCTGTTGCGCGCGAAAATGCCATTGGTTGGAGACCCAGCGCGGTTGCGTTTCGTGACGGTGAATTGGCAGCACGTAGCCAGTGACTTTGTCTAAGCCTTTTTCGAACAATTGGCGTACGCGGTCGCGTTCCAGGCCGTTGCTGAGCTTGTTGTCGAGCACGTCGACATTCGGCGGCAAGCGTCCTTCCTTCCATAAATAGTAAAAAACATCTTCGTAACCGCTAACAATATGGCTTTCAGGAAGCTGTAATTGTTTGGCTAAGGCTTGGATAAATTGGTGGGCATCCGCCGAGGTTAACTGGTAATCGGTTGCCTCATCCGCTAGCCACTTGTTATCCTGCCAAAGCGCTTCGCCATCTTCGCGCCAGTATGCCGATAGAGCCCAACGTGGTAAGGGCTCGCCTGGATACCATTTACCTTGACCGTAGTGTAGTACTGCACCGGAAGTAAACTTCTCCCGCAGACGCAATAATAATTCGCCAGCTAAACGGCGCTTATCTTTACCGAGTGCGGCGATATTCCACTCTGCGCCTTCCATATCGTCAATGGATACAAAAGTTGGTTCGCCGCCCATCGTGAGACGCACATCCTGTTGTTCTAACTGCTGATCTACCTCGTCACCTAGGCGTAAAATTGATTGCCATTGATCTTCCGTGAAAGGCTTGGTGACGCGCGGGTCTTCGTGGATGCGTAAGACCTGGTTGGAATGCTTGAATTCGACCTCGCACTTGTCGGTCGCTCCGCTGATAGGCGCAGCTGAACTTGGTTCAGGAGTACAGGACAAAGGGATATGGCCTTCACCGGCAAACAGCCCGGAAGTTGGATCTAAACCGATCCAGCCAGCGCCGGGCACATAGACTTCCGCCCAGGCATGTAGATCAGTAAAGTCTTGCTCAGGCCCGCTCGGCCCATCAAGCGACTTTTGGTCGGCGGTTAATTGCACCAAATAGCCAGACACAAAACGCGCGGCTAAACCTAGATGTCGCAGTATTTGCACCAGTAGCCAGGCAGTGTCACGGCAAGAGCCGATTTTCTTTTCCAGTGTTACTTCGCAGCTTTGTACGCCAGGCTCCATGCGAATCAAATAATTGATATGTTGCTGGAGTTTGCTGTTAACCTCGACTAGGAAATTCGCCGTTTGTTGGCGTTTGAGATTAATTGATCCGAGATACCTTTGCAGCAACGGCCCATTCTCATGAATGCGCAAATAGGGGGCCAGATCAATCTGCTCTTGTTCGCCATACCTAAAAGGAAAGTGTTCGGCTGATTCTTCGAGAAAAAAATCGAAGGGGTTAATCACAGTCATCTCAGCAATTAATTCAACATCGACAACAAGCTGGCGCGCTTTCTCCGGGAAAACGATTCTGGCGAGATAGTTGCCGAAGGCATCCTGTTGCCAATTAATAAAGTGATTTTTTGGTTGTATCTTTAATGAATAGGCGCTAATGGGTGTTCGACTATGTGGTGCAGGACGCAGTCTAACGATGTGAGGCCCGATAGTGACGGGGCGGTCAAAGTGATAAGCAGTATGGTGTTTGAGAGCTACTTTTATGGTCATTTTGCGGGGCGTCTACACAGGAATGAATTTTATATGATACCTGTAACTATAGATAAATAGTAAGGCCTTATGAGGTCAGCCCCCAAATACCATCTAATACTAAAATAACCTACATGACAGTATGAGGATAATCTAATGCTCGATTTTGAAAGGCCAGAATATTCGGTTTTTGAATGATGCCTTGATCAATATTGATCGCTCGGCGAATGGTCTCATTGTTCTGCCAGCTATCACGTCCGGCGGCAATGGTAGGTGAATGAACAAGCAGCCAGGATTAAGGCAGGATTTTTCCTCTTCAATCACAAAATCAATAGGGTGGTTAGTGTCTTGAAAGACGCCATTTATAATAATGCCGGATTCGCTAATTAAATCCGACAAAGGCCTCTCTGAGCCATCATGTTCAACGATCAACATGCGCGCCTGCTCTTAGCGTCACATGGCCAGGATGGATCGGAACACGCCACTCATCCTCTTTTTTCGAGGCGCCAACGACGCCAATGGATAATGTGTTCATGGTATTTCCTTGCACTTGAGGACTGAGTTCCAGCATGTGCTGACTTTACATTTCACAAGCACGATGGACTTGCTTCTGCAATTGAGGGAGGAGGAATATTGGTTTTTTAAAACCGATATGCTTGATCGTGCTGTTGGGGAGTTTAACACATTTCGCTTCCAATAATCGGAATAACTCGAGAACCTCTGGACTACGGACACTGTAGGATGTGCTACAGATAAATATTACTGATTCGACTTATTTTTTAATTCGCTTTACACTGAGTTTTTAATTGTATAAGACGATGGAAATGTATGGGAATCGACTGGAACGCATACAACTCAGCGCCATTTTACGATGAGCTTATTAGCACACCGGGCAATGCGCGAAAGCATGCCCGTGCCATTGTTAGCTATCTGCACAAGCTTAAAAGTGAAGAAATTGGCGCACGTAAGCACGCGGCGGAAGTGGCCATTACCACCATGGGCATTACCTTTACGGTTTATAGTGACGCCGGCAATATCGATCGTGATTGGCCGTTCGACATTATTCCTCGGGTAATTGCCGCGAAAGAGTGGGCGGTTGCTGAACAGGGTTTAACGCAGCGTTTGCAAGCGTTGAATATGTTTATTGACGATATTTATAACGGTCAGAAAATATTAAAGGACAAAGTGGTTCCTAAGGAGCTGATATTAAAATCAAAGAATTTTCGTAAAGCCTGCATTGGCATGAAACCGGTTGGTGGTGTCTGGGCGCATATTTGCGGAACAGATTTGGTACGTGATGGTGATGGTAAATTCTATGTGCTGGAAGATAATTTACGGGTTCCTTCCGGGGTTTCCTATATGCTGGAAAATCGCGCAGTCACCAAACGAGTGTTTCCCGAACTGTTTGAAGATCTAACGATATTACCGATTAGCGATTATCCAACACAGTTGTTTGATACTTTGGCAGCCATTTCACCGAGACCGCTGGATTACCCGGAGGTAGTGGTATTAACTCCAGGGGTTTATAACTCTGCTTATTTTGAACATGCCTATCTGGCGCAGCGCATGGGTGCGGAGCTGGTGGAGGGCTCAGATTTGGTGGTTGAGGACGATCACGTGTTTATGCGGACCATCAGTGGACTGTCTAAGGTCGATGTGATTTATCGCCGTATTGATGATCTATTTCTTGATCCCGAAGTCTTTTTTAAAGATTCGGCGTTAGGTGTGCCTGGTTTAATGCGCGCCTGG
Source organism: Pseudomonadales bacterium (assembly GCA_024234615.1). NCBI lineage: Bacteria > Pseudomonadati > Pseudomonadota > Gammaproteobacteria > Pseudomonadales > Pseudomonadales bacterium. The sequence goes on along the minus strand of JACKNY010000001.1, from coordinate 1,701,926 downwards.
CTCAAGGGTAACGTCGCTTTGGCGAATGCGCCTGGCGCTGGTGTTGCCGACGACAAGGTGCTCTATACCTATGTGCCTGCGATTATTAAATATTATCTCGATCAAGAACCCATTATTGAAAACGTACCAAGTTTTATTTGTTCCGACGAGAAACAAAAACAGCATGTGTTGGCTAACCTGGACAAACTGGTGGTCAAACCGGCGAACGAGTCCGGTGGTTATGGTATGTTGATGGGCCCACAGGCTACCAAAAAACAACGTAACGAGTTTGCTCAACTGATTAAAGCCGATCCACGCAACTATATTGCACAACCATTATTGTCATTATCCACTGCTCCGGTGTTGGTTGGTGATCACGCTGAGCCAAGGCACGTCGACCTGCGCCCATTCATTCTGCAAAGTGGTCAGGGTTCATATGTGACAGCCGGTGGTTTGACTCGTGTCGCCTTAGTCAAAGGCTCCTATATTGTTAACTCTTCTCAAGGTGGTGGTAGTAAAGATACCTGGATTGTTTCGGAGGACGGGTAATATGTTGTCGAGAGTAGCTGAACGCCTTTATTGGTTAGCGCGTCACATGGAACGGGCTGAGAATACTGCGCGGCTTGTTAATGTGTATTCCAATCTGCTGTTGGATCTACCCAAAGGCTCTAAGGTAGGCTGGGAAACGCTTATTCATATTACAGGCGGGGATAAGGTTTTCGAAGAAACCTTTAAAAATAAGGATGAAGCCAATGTCAGCAGTTTTCTAATAGCCCAAAAGAGTAATATGGGTTCGATTTTAAACTCACTCATTATGGCTCGTGAAAATGCCCGCACTACCCGAGAAATTATTCCTGCGGAAGCCTGGGAGCTGATCAACGACCTCTATTTATATGCGCAGAGCAATGCTGCTAAAAGCTCTGGACGCAGCAGTAGACAAGTCTTTCTAAAACGGGTTATCAACTCATCTTTTCAGCTAACCGGGTTATTATCGGGTTGCATGAGTCACAACCATGCCTACGATTTTATGGTCATGGGTCGGAACTTAGAGCGCGCAGACATGACCAGTCGCATCATCGATGTCGGTGTGGCCAGTCTGATGAACCATGCAAAAAATACCATTGATATCATTCCCTACGAAAATTCCCTTTGGATGAATGTATTGCGTTCATTGAATGGTTATCAAATGTATCGTCAGCATGTCCAGGATCGTGTGAATGGCGAAGATGTAGTGGATTTTTTGCTGTTGGACCCGAACTTTCCACGCACCGTTTTACATTGTTTAAATCGATTGGTGGAGGCGGCAGGACAGTTACCTAATAATGAAAATAGTTTGCGCACGGTGGCTGCGACCCAGCGAAAAGTGCGTGATAGCAAGTTTTCTGAACTGCTTGATACTAATACGCAGCATGATTTTATCGACCAAATTCAACTCGAGTTTGCCACAATACACAATGAAATTGCCAGCACTTGGTTTCTCAAGCCAGTCGAATTACAACAGCAAACTCAAACCAATGCGGCGTGAAGAATTTTGTTTGCCTGCTCGGGCTGTGCTCTTTTTTGAACAGAGATACTGCGCCTAATATTAACTGGTATAACTGTTGATATTGCCCTGATCTTGCTCCTGATCCTGGTCCCACATTTCAGCCCATTGAATGGGAGGCAGGGAGCGAAAGGCTTCTTTTAAGCGATGATCCCAGGCACACTTTAAGTCTCTCAGGTAGTCGCTGTCTTGATCGAAGCGGTAATGGCGGTTTAGTACGAGGCTATCCGTTTCATACACAGTAACCTCAATAGGAGGGCCGACCGTTAAATTACTGCGTACGGTTGAATCCATCGACACCAGTGCGCATAGCGCCGCTGTATCTAACGGTAACTGTTGTTCGAGAATACGATCCAGTATGGGTTTGCCGTATTTACTTTCACCAATTTGTAAATAGGGCGTATCTTTTGAGGTGGTGATATGGTTTCCCTGTGGATAGACCATCATAGCGCGCGGACGACTACCAACGATTTGCCCACCGATGATAAAGTTGGCTTCATGCACCGCGCCTTGCCCGTATTTGGCCTGTTGGGCTAGGCTCACTTGACCTAGATATTCAGCAGCCTCATCGACGGAGGGTACATTCATTAGATTGATTTGTGCGTTTTGTTTGATGTCATTTTTTAATTGTGTCGTAACCGCCTGCGTTGTGGCTAAATTGCCAGCAGTTAAAACAACAAATTGGCGATCGCCATCTTTGCCAAATCGATACATTTTGCTATAGGTGCTAATCTGGTCTACGCCAGCGTTGGTACGGGAATCAGAGCAAAAAACAATGCCTGCTTTGACGGAGATGGCTACACAATAGGTCATGGAGATTAATGGTTCCTGGCTATCAAAAAGCACGAGTTTGTATTGATATGCCAGCATAATGGCAGAGTGGCAATTAAACAAGAGTGTGAATTTATTTAGGTCGGGGAATATTTATAGATATGATGGCGCGCGTATTTTTTGTTGGCTGCGCTCTTATCAAATCGGAGGTAAAACTTGAATATAAAATTGATCGTGAGTCTTATCATTGCTGGTTTGGTGCTGGTTTTTGTCTTTCAAAATACCATTGTGGTTAAAATCCAGTTCTTGTTTTGGTCTGTGTCAATGTCTCGCTCGCTACTCATCTTGGTTTTTACGGGTGTCGGTGTTGTCATTGGTTGGTTGTTAAAAAGCCATCAAACCATTAAAAGAAAATCCTAACTATGGTGCAGAAAGAATAATGGCAGTCCGGAGTCGGTTACTGCCAAAGGAGGACATGGGCTCAAAATCCTGATGGGTGATGGGCAAATATTGGCAATCAAACAAATCCTGGTGTTTTTCGTCGGGATCCGGATCATGCATATAGAAACACTGTTCATCGTAGCCGCTGATGACGACCCAATGCGGCGTCTTTTTCCGATCCATACGGTAAGTGCTGATTAATACAATCGGAACTGCACCTTGATTACAGGCCTCAATCAAAGTGGTCTGATTGATGTTTTCGTAATTGATTTGGATGCCTGCTTCTTCACTTTGTTGAACAAAGTCATGGTGTACCAGTTCAATAATCGCTTTTTTAGATTCGCTACGAACGCTGTCCACAAAAATGGGTTGGTGCTGATTGAGCCAAACTTCCGCATTAAAGCCGCGCCTTTTAGCGGCCAAGGCTAAACCGAGGGGGTGACAGCCACCGTGCCCAGAGGTCATAAAAATGGTGGTGGCTTCTCTCCAAAGTTGTAGCTCTTCGGTTTGGCTTGGCCGGTAATCTGGGCTCAAGCCAGCCATCGCCATCATTAATGCAGCGGGGCCGCAGGAAAACTGCGTGCTTTGACGGTACCAGGGGATAATAGTGTGTACGGAATCTCGATCCGGATAACGAATACGCTTTTGCATACGTAGCGCATCACTATGGTCGTCATAGTAATCCTGCAGTACTCCGAATTTTTTAAACCCCAGAGATTCATACAGCTTTATTGCATTGATATTGGTGTTATTGACCTCTAGCCGAAAATAGAGTGCTCCGCGGTGTTGCGCCTCTTGCTCGCCAACGCCCATCATTTGCCGGGCAACACCCTGGCCACGCCACTCGGGATTTACTGCAATCGAATAAAGCCGGGCTAGTCTGGTACCGCGGTGGAAGATAATCAACAGATAACCGACGCAACGATCTTGGTGTAATGCGACCATAAAGACGCTTTGTTCATTCAACAGAAAGCGTCGCATACTGCGACGGCTAAGGCGATCCGTTGTAAAACATTGTTGCTCCAGGTCTAGCAGCAGCTCTAGATGATCTAAAGTGGCCGGTTCAACGCTGAAATTTTGTTCATTCATTTTTTAAACCGCTTATAGCCTGTTGGATTACTTGGCGCCCTTTGATTAAAATTAACTCCCGCCAATAGTTATCCCTTGGACAAAAGTGTTCTTGCATTGCTATTGCACTGGCGTTGATCGCTTCTGGATCAGCCAACTTCCAGCTGCGATGGTTTTCTAATATCACCTCAAACATTGCCTGCGTCCGATAACTGCCAAACTCTAATGTAATAAAGCTTCCGCGCTCCGCCATAAGCTCATGCCAGCGGTAGTCCAAAAGTCCTGCTTTTTTAACTGAGCTTGAATCACCGGATGCTGGAGCGGTGACGCTGGGCCCATACCAGCGATTAGTCACGTGAAAGCCAGGGCTGTTAAGCGGGTGATCGTTGATCAGCTCCCCATGTGAATAAGGCCCCAATCCCGAATGTATATCAATCACCGCCAGATGGCGATGATTGAGACGATAATCTTCGATCACCTGGTTGATGACACGGTTGCCGTGCGCGGGTTGTTGTCCCCCGTAAAAAGGCCCGTGTTGGTCTGTATATTGGCCGCCACTGATGGCTATTTCAAACGCAGTTTGTCCTTCTTGCTCTTGAAACTGCTCAAACATAGCGTTGCGCTGAAGCCTGTCCTCGCAGTATATAGCTTGTTGTAGTTCGACATAACCCGGGTTAGCGGGTAAGGGCTGGCTAAAGTCGATGAAGTTGCGATTAAGGTCAATACCCATTTCGTCACAGCGGCGGTATTGCGCGAACCCGAAGGGATTTAACGCGAAGATAATGAGAATAGCTGTGCCGGATGGTGGCGGGGCATTTTGCCGAAGCTGTTGCAGATAATCTATTTGGACGGCTGCGCCAACAAATCCCTCGATGCCATGTGTGGCTGATATCAAAATCACAACATTCTCCGCTGTAGGTGAACCGATCCAAAGCGTGTCAGTTGCAAGACTTTCCGTATCAATATCCGTTATGCCAGCCAAAGGGAAGCTCTGCCGCTCGACCTTTTGAACCAGGTCTTGTGACAAGGATTTCAGCTTTTCCCTGGCGCTGTTGTAACTGCGGGGGAATACGTTCAAGTCTTGAAGTGTTAGTGTTACGGGTTTGCCCATTCGGAAAATCTCAATAGCGGCCCTTCACCGGGGTGAAAGCAGCGCTAAGAATACTCTGGCTTGAGCTAAGAAAGAATTGGTTTGAAAAATATTTTTCACTCGAAGGGATTGTCTGGCTGCACGCTAAGTCGCACAATGTGCAAACTCTTGTAGTATGGAAGGAACATGTCTGAGACTCTGATTATTATTGATAAAAAGGATGATTGGGAACCCTATTATCCCAGCGAAAATGTGGTCACTTTTGAAGAGTATCTCGCTAACGGGTACTCGGAAAATTCGGCTTCGAACGCAAATAAAGGAGGGCGTCTTCGGATTATCAATCTTTGCCGAAATAATCGCTATCTCTCTGCCGGCTATTACTGCTCTCTATTGGCAGAAGCAAGAGGGCATGGGGTAATCCCATCGGTCCGCACGCTGAATGATTTAAGCCAGCGAGCACTTTATCAAATGCAGTTAACCTATTTGCCCGAACTGCTAACGAAAAAGCCAGCACCGAGCGATGGCGACAAGCCTTTACAGGTAAAGAGTTTTTTTGGCGTCAGTACTGACCAGCAATATGCCGAAATGGCGCGTAAACTGTTTGAGCTTTTTCCCTGCCCAGTACTGGAAATCACGCTGCGTTACGACAAAGTGTGGAAAATCGACATGCTCAAAATTATGAGCCACCGCGTGCTGGAGGAGGCAGACGAGAATGATTTTGCGAAAGCATTGGATGACTACAGCCGCAAGGTATGGCGCAAAGGTCGTTCGAAGAAACAATATCGTTATGATTTGGCAATCTTGGTAGACCCGGAAGAAAAATTCCCCCCTTCGAGTAAGGCGGCATTAAAGCGTTTTATCGCGGCGGGTAAATCCCTCGATATAGACGCGGAGCTTATTACCCAAAAAGACTATGCGAGACTGCCGGAATATGATGGTCTGTTTATTCGCGCCACGACCTCAATCAATCATTATACCTATCGCTTTGCCAAACGCGCAGAAGTAGAAGGTCTGGTGGTTATTGATGATCCAACATCAATTTTACGTTGCACCAATAAAATTTATCTTGCGGATTTGTTTCGCAATAACAAAGTACCCTCGCCAAGAACGGAATTGCTGCATAAAAATAAGCCGCTTCAGGTGGAGCAACTCGAAACGACCTTGGGTTACCCGATAGTGCTGAAAATTCCGGATGGATCTTTTTCCGTCGGTGTGGAAAAAGCGAATAATCGACAGGAGCTGGAAGCTGTGCTTGAGCGCCTGTTTCAAAAATCGACACTGTTACTGGCTCAGGAATTTCTTTATACGGACTTTGACTGGCGCATCGGGGTGTTGAACCAAAAACCAATTTACGCATGCCGGTACTATATGGTGCGTAATCACTGGCAGATTTATCAGCATGGTGCAAAGAAAACCGCTTCTGGTAATTATGAAACCTTACCAACCTTTGAAGCTCCCAAAGGAGTTTTGGACGCGGCCATGAAGGCAACCAAACCAATAGGTAATGGTTTTTATGGGGTTGATATTAAGGAAAAGGACGGTGTCGGCTATGTGATTGAGGTCAATGATAATCCGAGCATCGATAGCGGTGTGGAAGACCTATACCTTGGGGATGAATTGTACAACCTGATCATGTCTGAAATGCTTCGCAGAATGGAGGCGCGGCGCAATCGTAATTAGCCCTCGAACCGCCGGATGTTGGGAGACCAACAAAACTCAGCATTTAATAGATTGAATCTGCATCAATAAACAATGAACGAATTATATGTTGGCTAACACTTTGTCGAGTTTTGCATTGATTTTTCTAGCGGAATTTGGTGATAAAAGCCAATTGGCCTGTATGCTTTTAGCCAGCCGTCATCGCACAATGCCTGTATTTCTGGGGGCGAGTACGGCTTTCCTACTACTAAATATTTTAGCCGTTTTGCTAGGCTCAGCTGCAATACAGCTAATTCCCCAAGCAGTGCTGGCCATGGCTGCAGCGCTGATGTTTATAGTCTTTTCCGCCAAAGCACTGTTCGGACGCATTGATGAAGAACAGTCCGTTAAAGAGAAATCGAGCCATAGTATATTTGTGACCGCCTTTATCCTGATCTTTATTGCCGAGTTGGGTGATAAGACGCAATTGTCAGTTGCCGCATTGAGTGTAACGCTAGCGCCGTTTGCGGTATATATCGGCGCGACGTTGGCTTTACTGATAACCACTGCATTGGGTGTTGTCGGCGGTCGTTGGCTGCTCAAATTTGTTCCACTTATGATCTTGCATCGTGTTAGCGGTGTAGGTTTTTTAGGTTTTGCCCTATGGATACTGTACGCGAACTTTCTTTAGGCCATCGAGCTTGAAAATCCAATCGAGTGGTGAGAAATTTGAATCGCTTTAACGATGAAAAAATTATTGCGTCGTGGTTTAAAAACGCAAATGCTTGGGTAGATGAGGTGCGCAATGGCCTCATTGAAAGCCGCAAACTTGTTACGGATCAGGCAATTCTGGAGGCAGTACTGGGGTGTGCACCACGCACCGTCATCGATCTTGGTTGTGGTGAGGGCTGGCTTGCCCATAAGCTATCTGCGCAGGGTATTACTGTCATCGGAACTGATGTGATACCAGCACTAATTACACAAGCGAAACGTGCCGGGGAGGGTGACTTTAGGCTTATCTCTTATGAGGATATTGCGCTGGGTAAGTTGGAGGCACAAGTGGATTTGATAGTCTGTAATTTTTCGTTATTGGGCAAAGAGTCTGTTGAAAATCTAGTCGAGAGTGCGCCAAAGCTGCTAAAAAGTGGCGGTGTGTTTATCCTTCAAACCCTCCATCCATTGTTAACTTGCGGCGATGGCCCCTATCAGGATGGCTGGCGGGAGGGGTCCTGGCAAGGTTTTAGTAAGGGTTTTTCTGATCCAGCACCTTGGTATTTTAGGACGCTGGAGAGTTGGCTCAGGTTGTTCGAGAAAAATGGCTTTCAACTGCAACAACGAAGAGAGCCAATTCACCCAAAAACCGGAAAGCCGGCGTCGCTCATTTTAATTGCGCAAACAACCTTGTAGCTAACACCCTATTTCGATTTTTTAACAAACTTGGTCAGAATAACAATCTGCTGACCGTTGATGCGGCCCTCAATCTGTTCGGGGTTATCAGCCACCAATGATATTCCTCGTACTGCGGTGCCACGTTTGGCGGTGAAGTTTGCACCTTTAACAGTTAAATCTTTGGTAAGGGTTACTGTGTCTCCTGCTTCGAGTGCGGCACCATTACTATCAAAATGCTTCGTCATAGTCGTGTCGTTATCGATATTTCTTTCGCCGCTAGCCTTTGCCCACGTGAGGGTGCTTTCATCCAGATAAAGCATATCGAGCAAGTCCTGCGGCCAGCCTTCTGCGCTTAACTGTGTCAGCATCCGCCACGCTACCACCTGTACTGCGGGGACTTGGCTCCACATGCTATCGTTCAGACAGCGCCAATGATTGGGATTTGCTGTTTGCGGGTTTTGAATTTGTTCAAGGCAGGTAGCACAGACTAATACGCATTTTTCAGCATTACCGTTTGAGGTTGGCGGTACGTTGTATACGTTCAAATCGTCGCGGCTAGAGCAGAGTTCACATTGCGCACCGCTGCGTGCGTGAAGTTGTTTTTCGATGGTCATTGTTGTCGGCTTTCAGGTAATCGGGCGAGGCATTATACAGAAAACCAGTTTGCTGTTGGATTTTTAAAGATAAATTTTATGTGCTAACCGATCCTTGGGAAAAGACGCAAGCGATGGCTAAGTTCGCTCACGTCCAGCCTTTATTATTAAACAGAGTTGAGTACTGTTTGCGCAGGTGCAATTTACTTCATCGTTGGCATAATAAATTCTGCCCCAGAGCGAATGCCTTCCGGCCAACGAGCGGTAATGGTTTTCATACGAGTGTAAAAACGCACGCCATCACGCCCATGAACATTCAATGGTCCGAATACGGAACGTTTCCAGCCGCCAAAGGAGAAAAATGACATAGGTACCGGGATGGGTACGTTGATGCCTACCATACCGACCTGAATGGTATTGGCAAATCTCCTGGCGGCGTCGCCATTTTGAGTAAAAATACTGGTGCCATTGCCAAATTCATGTTCGTTAATATAGCGGCAGGCGGTTTCAAAATCCGGTGCCCGCACGATACACAATACCGGCCCAAAGATTTCTTCTTTGTAGATGCGCATATTGGGTTGCACATGGTCGAACAGGCAGCCGCCGATAAAGAAACCTTGGCTGTTATTGACGGTTTTGTTGCGACCGTCGACAACCAGGGTGGCGCCTTCTTCAACACCCAGATCAACGTAGGATGTTACCCGCTCTAAATGTGCTTTTGTGACCAGTGGGCCCATATCCATATCCGCTAACAGGCCATCGCCGATACGCAGGTTTTTAACTGCTGGAACGAGTCGTTCTGCCAGTGCGTCGGCGGTTTCATCACCAACGCAAACAGCTACTGATATAGCCATACAGCGTTCGCCGGCAGATCCGTAAGCGGCACCCATGAGCGCATCAGCGACCTTATCGAGGTGAGCATCCGGCATCACGAGCAGATGATTTTTTGCGCCGCCGAGGGCCTGTACACGTTTACCGGTTTCGCTGCCGGTTTTATAAATATATTCCGCAATTGGCGTTGAGCCGACAAAACTGATGGCCTGTACTTCGGGGGCCTGCAGTAAGGTGTCTACGGCTTCTTTGTCACCATTGACCAGGTTAAATACGCCAGCGGGTAAGCCAGCCTGGGTTAATAGTTCAGCGATCAGTAAAGCGGCGGAAGGGTCCTTTTCGCTGGGCTTTAAAATAAACGTATTACCGCAAGCAATAGCGATGGGGAACATCCACATCGGCACCATGACCGGGAAATTGAAGGGAGTAATCCCCGCCACCACCCCAAGCGGTTGCATGGTGGACCAGGAGTCGATACCGCTACCGATATTTTCCGCATGTTCGCCTTTCAGCAGATGAGGAATACCACAGGCGAACTCAACCACTTCGAGGCCGCGAGTGAGTTCACCGCGGGCATCGCTTAATACTTTACCGTGTTCGGAAGTAATAATTTCGCAGAACCTATCCGCATGGGCCTCGCAGAGTTCTTTAAATCTAAACATGACTCTGGCGCGTTGAATCGGTGGTGTATCGCGCCAGGCCGGAAAAGCAGCTTGAGCGGCTGTGATGGCGGTTTCAGTGATTTCTGTTGACGCCAAGGCAATCAGTTTTTCAACTTTGCCGGTGGCTGGATTTGTCACCGGCGCGGTGCGTTGGTGCTCTAAAACCAATTCACCATTGATGTAATGGCCAATCAGTTCGCTCGGTTGTGCTGCGGTTTGTTGTGCGGTCATGCCATGTCTCCAGGTCTAAAAGCTATTCTATTTTATCGAGTACGCGTTTGATTGTCTCAAAGGTCATTTCTATATCTTCAGACTTTGAGTTTAAGAAGGGTGAAAACTGTAGTGTGTCCATGCCGTTGCGAACCACCAACTGTTCCTCCCAAAAACAACGCTTGTGCACCTCCATGCCACGCATACCGGGGCCGTTTTTGCGAGGCGCCATTTCAATAGCCCCCATTAAGCCGAAGTTTCTAACATCGATAACCTTAGGATGTTCTGCCAGAGCGTGGATTGCCTCCTCAAAAATACTTTCCAACTCACGCGCTTGTTGGAAGATCCCTTCCTCTTGATAAATATCCATACAGGCAATGCCTGCAGAGGCGGCAACAGGGTGGCCGGAGTAGGTATAGCCGTGAAACAGCTCTATCAGGTGCGCGGGACCTTGCATAAAAGCCTCATAGATTTCATCCCTGACCAGCACCGCTCCCATCGGAATAACACCATTGGTTAGGCCCTTGGCAGTGGTAATAATGTCAGGTATCACATCAAGACGAGTGGCAGCAAATGGTTCTCCCAAACGCCCAAACGCAGTAATGACTTCGTCAAAAATAAGAAGGATACCGTATTTGCTGCAAATTTCGCGTAGCCGCTGCAGATAGCCCAGTGGTGGTGGCAGTACGCCAGTCGAACCCGCCGCCGGTTCCACGATAACGGCAGCAATATTACCTCCGTCATGCAATGCACATAAACGTTCTAGATCGTCTGCGAGGTGCGCGCCCCATTGTGGTTGACCTCGGCTAAAGGCGGACTGTTCTAGGTTGTGAGTATGGGGTAGGTGATCGACGTTATTAATGAAATTAGCAGAAAAGGCTTTGCGGTTCGCCGGAATGCCGCCGACCGACATGCCGCCGAAGTTAACGCCGTGATAACCGCGTTCTCTACCAATCAGGCGAGTACGTTCAGCCGCGCCTTTGGCTCGGTGAAAAGCGAGTGCAATTTTTAACGCAGTGTCAGCCGATTCCGAGCCGGAATTGGTAAAGAAACAGTGATTAAATCCAGCAGGCGCGAGCTGGGTGAGTTTTTCCGCCAGTATAAATGACTTATCACCACCGAGCTGAAAGTTCATGCAAAAATCCATCTCAGCAACCTGTGCCTGCACGGCCGCAACGATTTTCGGGTGGCAATGCCCTAGGCCGGATGTCCACAACCCGGAAAAGCTATCGTAGAGTTTCTCGCCGTTGATGGTTTGGTAATAGTGCCCTTCAGCCTTAGTGATAATCCGAGGATTTTGTTTAAAATCCTGATTAGCGGTAAAGGGCATCCAGTGTGCGTCGAGCTGTGCTTGAGTTAGTTTCATAATCTTTGGTTAATCAGAGGTTCCCTAATAGATTACGGTTATTCTAAATTTCTTTCGGGATGTTAAACAATGAGTTATGCAACTTTAATTAACTTGTTGATTTGCCAGGCTTAAATACTGATAATGTTCAGTATATTAAACAGCATAGTGAGATAAATTAATGGCGACGGATATCGGTGTCAGATTGCGGGATATTCGCAGTCAGTTAGGACTTTCGCAGAGGCAGTTAGCGAAGGCGTCAAAGGTGGCGAATGCAACCATATCGCAAATAGAATCGGGTAGCATGAATCCGACAGTGGGAATGTTAAAAAAGGTGCTAGATGGGCTGCCGCTCAGCCTCAGTGAATTTTTTTCCGACACCTTTGAGGTTGAAGAAAAGGTATTTTTTGCGGCACATGAATTGGTCGAGATAGGCGAGGGTGGCATCTCTTATCGCCAGGTAGGAAGGAGTATTCGGAACCGGGCAATACAGTTTTTGCATGAACGCTATCAACCTGGCGCGACCACTGGAAAACACAGCATCACCCATGAGGGGGAGGAATGCGGCATAATTTTGCAGGGTAAGTTGGAAGTGACCGTTGGGGAGCGCAAAAAAATTCTGAAACCGGGGGATGCTTACTATTTTAAAAGCACCCAACCCCACTATTTTAAAAATGTCGGCAGGGAAACCTGTGAACTGATCAGTGCCTGCACGCCGCCGGGGTTTTGATGTCTGCTCTAGAGAAGCCCTTACATTTGACTATAGGATGGTGCGCTATTGAGCACATCGGGTGTTGCGCCTGTTGCTAATTTAAAAGTATTAATGATCTGCTGTAAATTCTGTTGCGGGATGTAATCATGTACATATTCGGCATCTTCCGGACATTGTTCACGAGCTATCTCCAATACTTGGTCGGGCCCATTTGCTCGGCTGGCAAGGACAACACGATTGGCTTTTTCTAACCGTTCATCTTCATAATCCATGAGACCCGCCATCGGGTCATTTGCCTTCGCTAGTGCCCAGGCTAACGCGCGGGCATCAAGAATGGCCTGCGCAGCGCCATTGGAACTTACTGGTATCATCGGATGGGCGGCATCACCTAACAGGCTGACCCGGCCAAAAGTCCATTGGCGGTGCGGGTCGCGATCGTAAAGAGGGAATTCATAAATGCGCTCGGTATGATGAATGAGATTAGGTACGTCGAGCCAATTATATTGCCAATTCTCATACATAGCGCCAAGTAACTGCTGTTCTGATTCTCTCTGCCAGTCTTCCCTGGGTGCATCCGGTTCTGGCACTGGAATACAGGCAATCCAATTCACTATGCTAGAACCTTTGTTTGCTAACAGGTTTTCCTTGGCGATCGGATAGCAAACTAATCGTTGTCTCTTATCACCAATAATAGCCATGGTTTGCCCATCTAAAAACTGGCGACTCTCGACGGCGCCACGGTAGGCTACCAAGCCTGAATAACGGGGTTTTTCTTCGCGTGGGAACATCTTTTTGCGAGTTGCGGAATGCAGTCCGTCGGCACCGATTAATAAATCGGCTTCTTCACTGGTTATATTGCCGGTTTTGGGATTGGTGAAATAGGCGGTTACTTTACTGCCTGTTTGTACAAAATTACTTAATTGAGAGCCGGAGACTACTTGGCCTGCACCCGCTCTTTTCTGAAATTTGCTGAGCAGCAGCATCTGTAACGCGCCACGGTGTACCGACCACTGTGGCCAACGATATCCGGCATAGGTGCCGCAGAGTTCGCTGATGACCAACTTTCCTTGGCGAGTATAATAATTCATGTTGCTGGTGCGGATGGCAATGCGGTCAATGGCTTCTTTTAAGCCGAGTTCACAGAGTTCGCGTGCAGCATGGGGAAGGATATTAATGCCGACTCCCATGGGGAGTATTTCAGCGGACGCTTCAAACAGTTTGGCGTCGATGCCAACTTTTTGCAGGCTTAGAGCGGCGGTCAAACCACCAATACCGGCGCCTGCGATTATCACTTTCATTGCAGGGCTCCTCCTATCATTAAGGTCGATAACAAGAACACAAACTACATCAGTCTTTTAGATTTGAAATATTGTACTGGTTTTTCTAGGGGGTGAATTGATATAGTGCAAGGGAACCTCCGATTAACGCCTTAATGTCTCTGCGAGCCCTGAAAGCTTTTGCTGCAAGGCAGAAACTGCCGCTAATGCTTATTGCCTTAGCCAAGTTTCTAACGCCGCAGATGAAGCTTTCATGCCTCGCCCTACGGGGCTTACAGAGCATTCGTAGCTCTGCGTTAGCTTTGTTTACAAGGTCTAGACATTCCTGCACAAAGCCGCCTTGACCTACAAACGCTCTGTGAGCCAGAGATATCAAGGAGTTAATCAGAGGTTCCCAAGTAAACCACAAACAGGGAACAACTGATGAAACTCTATGATTTTACAATTGCACCTAATCCCCGCCGAGTTCGCATTTTTTTAGCTGAAAAAGGTGTGGAGATTCCTATAGTGCAAATAGATTTGATGCAAGGCGAGCAGTTTTCGCCTGAATTTTCGCAGAAATGTCCCTCCAATGAAGTACCTCTGTTGGAGTTGGATAACGGCGTGTGTATCAGTCAAGTTGATGCGATCTGCCGTTATATCGAGGCCAAATATCCACAAAATCCGCTATATGGCACGACGCCTGAAGAAATTGGATTGATTGAAATGTGGAACCATATTGCCTTTATGAATGGTATTGGCGCGGTTGCCGAGTCATTTCGAAATGGTGCTGAGGCGTTCAAGAATCGTGCGGTGGTCGGCCCAAATCCGCATGCTCAAATTCCGGCGTTAATTGAGCGTGGGAATAAACGTACACTAGAATTTTTTGCCAATATCGACGGACATTTAGCTAGCCGTCAGTTTATGGCGGGCGACCGGTATTCGATTGCAGATATTACGACATTAGTTGCGGTAGATTTTGCGAAGTGGATTAAGTTAGAGGCGCCTGCTGAGTTGGTACATTTAACCCGCTGGTATACAGAGGTCTCACAACGGCCGAGCGCACAAGCTTAAGCTCCGAAGAAGGGTAGCGGCCAAGCTTTAACAATAGCCGCTACCAAGGGGAGGGATTTTTTACGGCTAGGGTTCTTCAGGCTGTGGAATCTCGCCGGAGCAATAGCCATGCAGGTCAGCGCCCACCTCACAGGCTACTATACGAACAATTTCCTCATCCTCTACATTGACTTCAAGGAATACGCCAACGCCTGGCGCATAGTATTTGCGTTCAATCGCGCCGGGTTCTAAGCCGTTGCCATCTTTGGTGACCACGCAACTATTATTGCCACAAAAGTATTCGGCTAGATCTTCTGGCACCAAGTAATCGAGGCTCTCTTCGTCGTCGGTGTCAGCATCAAAGCCATCACCTGTTCCGTAGGCGGTGGCGAGCACGGTAGCCCAGTCTTCGGCGTTACCCAAAGACCATTCCTGCCGATATGTTTCTCCTTCGATGGGGTTGCCCTTGAAGATAATGCCGACCTTGTCGCCGTCGCGACCACCTTTAAAGGAGCCGCCGATTTCTACCAGCTCTGCCTCGCGTGGCATATCACCATCGGTATACTCAAAGTCCTTGGCTTCTTCACCGCAGTAATAGGTATCGCCATTGTTATGTTGAGCATACCAATCGTCGGTATCTTCAATAACGTCGCAGCTTTCCTCGTCGCATGCTTCCGTCACGATATCGTTGATGACACGACAAGTAAGGCCTTGAATAGATTTGGTCTTATCGAGCACTTCAATATTGATATGCTCGGAAACTTCACCTTCATCATCAATACCTACGTATTCATGTTTATCACCTATACCCAGTGGGTAGTAGAGATTTTGTACAGTGAAACTGGAGTCAAATTCGGCTGGATCAATGTCAGGATCGTATTTGTCTTCATTGAGTGCGAAACAGAGGTTGCGTCGACCATTACGCCGTTCTTTACAGTCACGACTGTCTGCGCGCCAATTTTTTTGGGCTGCTTTGATACAGGCTCTTTTATCAGAGAAATTTGTCAGATTTTCACAAATACCGCTGGCGGTGAAAAAATCTGCATAAACCTCTGACCAGCAAGCATTGTGTGCGAGTCTGGCGGTTTTTAAACAACTGGTGCTCGCTTGTGCTGGCATTGCCGACAAAGCAATCATCCCAACCAACCAGAGACTAATTACCGCATGACAAGGGTTTAACTTTGGTTTGTTTAATCTTAATTTTTCCATGATGTTTCATCCTCGTGTGTTATGACAGCGTTTCGGAATCAATCGGTATGCAGTGAGAGGGCTGACATTAAGGAAATCTGTCGTTTTGATTGAAAAATAGAAAATCAGAATAGATTCGTGATCACCGACAGATAATTAGAAGCGGAACGCTCTATGACTAAAGAGTGCTAAAATTAACGAGCTAAGGAAAAGGCAGGGCGAGTCATTTGATGTTAAGCAACCTCAAAATAGCAACGCCGATACAGAACGCGCGTGATCGCAAACTGGTAAAGAAAATGCTGGTTGGCGATGAGCGTGCCTTTAAAGCCTTTGTAGACGAGTATTTTCCTAAACTTTATCGTTATGCCTATCAGCGCTTACAGGATCAACGACAGGTCGAAGATGTGGTGCAGGAGGTTTTGACTAAGGCGGCGCGGCGGATTGAAACCTATCGTGGCGAAGCCGCACTACTGACCTGG
This sequence comes from Pseudomonadales bacterium, assembly GCA_024234615.1. Taxonomy (NCBI): domain Bacteria; kingdom Pseudomonadati; phylum Pseudomonadota; class Gammaproteobacteria; order Pseudomonadales; species Pseudomonadales bacterium. The sequence continues at coordinate 1,685,678 of JACKNY010000001.1, read as the reverse complement.
TTGATTCAAATTTGTCGCCATGAAATTTCCCAGTACCTACATAATGCAGAGCGTCACCGGGATTTAATGGCGCCTTTTCTTAATGATGATGTTCTGCGTGCAGTCGTCGAATCCATTGAGACGGTGGCTGAGGATAACCCGGAAGCGTGTTGTCGGCGCGAAGAGTTGATTAGCATGATCCAACTGGTATTGGATCAATTACCGGAGCGCTACGCTAGCGCTCTCGAAATGAAGTACATAGAGGGTGCCAGCTCGCAAGAAATTGCAAGCCATTTCAATATGGGCGATGTGGCGGTGCAATCGCTTTTGGCTCGTGCCAGAAGTGCCTTTCGTGAGCTTTGTTGTAGCGCTGCGTTTGCTATTTTCGACAAAGATGAAACCAGGGATACCCCTTGATCGAGAGGTAAAAATGGAAAAAAGTAATGATCAGGTAGGCCCGGATAACGAAGAAGACAGTATTGCTAAAATTCTTCGCTTGGTGGGGCCTCGTTCGAATATGCCAGAGGCCACCAAGGTAGCCTGGTCACGGGTATTTGGCGATGAACTGTCGCAGGTGATAGATAAACGTCGCAGCCGTCGCCGGGTGGTCTCCGGGGTAATAGGCCTGTGTGCTTCACTGACGATGCTATATCTCTTCTTTGGCGCTACCTTGCAGCAACAATGGCTGGCGCACGAAGCTTTGGCTAAGGTAACAAAATTCATCGGCGAACCGAAGGGGGTTGATGAGAAAGGTAAACGTATTTCATTGGCAGTCGGCCAGGAGGTTTTTTCGGACACGACATTGCAGACCTCTGAGCGGACGCTACTCGCGTTTAATCTTGGGGAAATACAAGTCAGATTAAATGAAAATACCCAGGTAAGGATATATCCACATAAATTGCAGCTACTCAAAGGCCAGCTTTATATTGATACCGCTACACTAGGCAAACAGGGTTCCTCTAGTATCCTGGTGAGCACACCGCTGGCGATAATTCGTGATATCGGCACACAGTTTCGTGTCACCTATGATGCTACTGGTGTGACGACTGCGGTACGTGAAGGTGCCATTATGGTGGCGGTGGCAGAGGGTGAATATCGCGCTGATGCTCAGGCGGAGTATGCGCAGCAAATCAATATATCCAAGGACAGCAAAGTGGAAATCACCAAATCGGAAAAGCGTGGTGAAAGCTGGGATTGGAATATGCAGCTTGCGGAGAGTTTTAGTATTGAAGGGCGCACTGCTTATGAATTCCTGCACTGGGCGGCGAGAGAGGCTGGGTTAAGATTAATATTTGATGATGACCAGACCACGCATAATGCTAAAAAAACAGTGTTACATGGTGATGTTTCTTTATTTACGCCGGAGCAGGCGATAGATGTCGTGCTGGCGACGACCCGGCTCAGTGCAAAACGACCTAATACTCATACGCTCTACATTTCTTTGATCGAAGAATAGGCGTGTAGGCCTTAAGAGGAGCAGCAGATGAGTGATAATTAGAAGATCATGGAACGCAGGACATCCAGTGTATCTCAACTAATTGCCCGCAGATTAAAGGGGCCGAGCATGCCTTGGCATGGACGGTCAACGCTCGTTCTTTGTTTCATGCTATTGCTGCTCCAGTTGAGTTGGAGTTGGTCAACTTTGGGGCTAGCCAGCACCGCCATATCGTTGCTTGAGGCGGTGGAATCACTGCGTGCTAAAGGCTATCGGATTATCTACAGTAGCGAGCTGGTTACCTCTGATATCCCGGTTGAATTAGAAAAAATTTCAATAACGACGCTGCAAGCGATATTACCGGCCCATGGTTTAGCACTGAAACGCATGGGAAACTTGTGGGTGATTACGCGAGATAGCAGTCAGCGGCGTCTGCTCTCGGGCTATCTGGTTTCAGCTGAAGGTGAAGCGATTGCGAATGCGGATATCGTAAGTGAAGTGTCAGGCCTGTCCTCAACCTCTCTTGTCGGTGGTTATTTTGAAATAGAGGTGGCCTCGTTAGCAGAGCAACTCGCGATTAGCGCCGATGGTTTTCAAACGCGTCTTGTTAAGGCGCAAAGGCTGGATGGGAACCCGGTTGTTATGCTGGATAATAACTGGATTGAATCTGTAATTGTCACCGGAAGCCGCTACCGTTTGCCGGGTGATGACAGTCTGATGTCAGCGATTGCATTGTCGGCTGATGAAATGAACTATGTGCCCGCACTGGGCGGCGATTCACTCAGAATTATCACGCATTTGCCCGGTATTTCCTCGGTGGGGGTGAGCGCAAAACCGCCGATACGTGGCGGCTTACAGGATGAGGTTTTAATTTTGTTGGATGGTGTCGAGTTATTGGAGCCCTTCCATTTAGCCGATTTTCACAGTATTTTCAGTACTATTGACGGGCGTACCATTGAGTCGATTGATTTCTATACTGGAGGTTTTCCGGCCCGTTACGGTAATCGTATGAGCGGGGTGATGGATGTTTCTACGGCGATGCCGATAGTGGAAACTCGCACGGAACTAGGCGTATCAGTGTTCTCTTCATTTATCAATACCAGAGGCTATTCGGAACGGTTTATGCCGATGGATTGGCTGGTGTCAGCACGACGCAGTAATTTGGCCGATATCAGTAATACAACGGCATCCGATTTAGGTACTCCGCGTTATGCCGACGCCTTCGCTAGAGTTGGCATGGTACTTAACGATGATACAGAGCTCTATCTTGGCGCCTTTATAGTAAAAGATAATGTCACCCTCATCGACGATGAGGAAAAGGCGACGTCTAGCATTGATACGTATCACATATGGAGTCGTTTGCAGACACGTCATAGCGATACTCTTTCGAGTGCGCTAGTGCTTGCCTATCTATTCAGCGAACGCGATCAAACCCAGTTTGTTGCCCCTGAGGATAGTGGTGTTGGCATGGATGATCCATCGGTACCGATGTTTCTGGATTATCAACAGGAAATTGAGCGGTTATCGATACGCAATGATTACCGGATTGATCTTGATAAGCATCTTGTGGAATTTGGTTTACAAGCGGAATACGGCTGGGCGGAATACCGTTACGCAGGAGCTGTTGAACGGGGTGTTATCGGTCAACTCTTTGGCCAGGATGAGCAATCTTTTCGCCAGGTAGAGCTTAATCCTAACGGATGGTCCGGGGGTGCATATCTAACAGCGCAGCTTAAAGTCTCCCCCAAACTCACAATACAGCCAGGCATTCGCTGGGATTATCAAGATTATTACTTTAACGGAGCCGCAGAAAATACGTCTCCAAGAATTGGTGTGTTGTATGAGATAAACGAAGAGCTTAGCGTGCGCGCGAGCATTGGTAGGTTTTATCAGCCGGAAGGTTTGCATGAGCTACAGGTGTTAGATGGGCTGGAAAACTATTTTCGGCCGCAACGTTCTGACCAGCTCATAACCAATATCGAGTGGCATCCCAATGATGAGTTCCAGTTAAAGGCCGAGGTCTTTTTTAAAGGTTACCGCGCACAAAAAACGCGTTATGAAAACCTGTTTAACACCTTTGCGCTGCAACCACATATGGAACGGGATCGCATCGCTGTAAAGCCTGAACGAGCACTAGTTAAAGGTTTGGAGTTATCGGCTAATTTTAACCTGTCCGACTCACTTTCTGGGCAACTGCGTTTCAGCTACCTAAATGCAGAAGATAAGATAGAAGGGCAGTGGGTGCCGCGCCGCTGGTCACAGCGCCATACCATCAATACCGGCCTAACCTGGCAACGGGGCAGTTTAATTCTTTCCAGTAATCTTACGTGGCATACCGGTTGGTGGGGCTCAAGTTTGCCAGCGGCTATTCCGGTCGGTACGCAGTTGTCATTAGCGAGTGTGTTAAACAATACGGAGTTACGCAATTACTTTTCGTTGGATTTGAGCCTACGTAAGAGCTGGCAATTGACTAATGCCGAAATTACATTGAGTGTCGATATTACTAATGTATTTGGGCGCAACAATATTGCCGGTGTTGAATACGATGTAGAGGAAGTTGACGGAAAGTACCTATTTACCCGTAATGAGAAAAAGTTACTGCCACTGGCGCCTTCGCTTGGCATAATGATTGCGTTTTGATTGAAAGATTTGTTGTTTGAGGGTGCGCGATCAGTGCTAATTATTTCCACCAACGTCACTATTCCCGATGAAGAGATAGAGCTTTCCGCAATTCGTGCACAGGGCTCTGGCGGGCAGAACGTCAATAAAGTATCTTCCGCCATCCATCTGCGATTTGATGTGCAGGCCTCCACATTACCGGCTTTTTATAAGCAAAGGTTGCTGCAACTGCGTGATAGTCGCATCAGTAAAGAGGGTGTGATTGTGATCAAAGCCCAGCAATTTCGCACTCAGGAAAAAAATCGGGAAGATGCGCTCAGTCGGTTGCGGGAAATGATAAAAAACGCCGCCGTGATGCAAAAGGCCAGGCGGCCCACCAAGCCCAGTAAGTCTTCTCAGAAAAAGCGCTTAGACAGTAAAACTCAGCACTCTAGAATGAAAGCGTTACGGGGTAGAGTGGACGAATAACTTAGGTGATTATCGATAGGTAGCCGTTTGGGCAATATTATCCTGGCTAGCGAGATATTCTTCATAAGTACCCTGGAAATCAACCAGCTGCTGCGCCTTGATCTCGACGACACGAGTAGCGAGTGATGAAACAAACTCACGATCATGACTGACGAAAATCAGGGTGCCTTGGTAGTGCTCCAGCGCTAGGTTGAGTGCCTCAATGGCTTCCATGTCGAGGTGATTGGTCGGTTCGTCTAGTATCAGCACATTGCAATCTTTGAGCATGAGCTTGCCGAACAAAAGCCGATTTTTCTCCCCACCGGAACAGACTTTCACTTTTTTGTTGAAATCTTCCGTTGAAAACAAAAGGCGCCCTAATGTGGCGCGCACCACCTGATCGTCATGATAGGGTTTGCGCCACTGCACCATCCAATCAAATAAATTCAGATCGCTGTCGAAATCCGCATTGCTATCCTGTGGACAATAGCCCAATGTTGCGTTTTCTGCCCATTTAATCTGGCCCTTTTTGGCAGTGATTTCGTTCATAAGACAGCGTAAAAAGGTTGTTTTTCCCGCGCCGTTTTCACCAATAATAGCGAGTCGTTCACCAGCTTCCAATATCATATTGCCATTATCAAAAAGCAGTTCATCATCAAAGCCATGCCCAACTTTTTCCAACACTAATGCTTGGCGATGTAATTTTTTGTCTTGGTTAAATCGAATGAATGGGCTTACTCGGCTAGACGGTTTAATTTCATCCAGTTTGATTTTACCAATCTGTTTTGCTCGTGAAGTTGCTTGCTTGGCTTTTGAGGCGTTAGCTGAAAAGCGGCTGACGAACTGCTGTAGCTCTGCGATTTGCGCCTTCTTTTTAGCATTCTCGGACTGCATCCTTTCGCGGGCTTGGGTCGATGCCATCATAAAATCATCATAATTACCTGGATAAACGCGTAATTCACCAAAATCGATATCGGCCATATGGGTGCACACGGCGTTTAAAAAATGACGGTCATGAGAAATAATGACCATTGTACTTTTGCGCTCATTTAGCACTGCCTCTAACCAGCGAATCGTATTGATGTCGAGGTTGTTGGTTGGTTCGTCTAAAAGTAAGATGTCAGGGTCGGAAAACAATGCTTGGGCCAACAATACGCGCAACTTCCAGCCAGGAGCGACTTCGCTCATGGGGCCGAAATGAAATTCTTCTGCAATACCGGCACCCAATAGAATTTCCCCCGCGCGGCTTTCAGCGCTGTAGCCATCCATCTCAGCGAACTGGATTTCCAAATCAGCGACCCGCATACCTTCCTCGTCAGACATTTCTGGCAGACTGTAGAGCCGATCTCGTTCCTGCTTAACCTGCCACAATTCAGAATGCCCCATGATCACAGTGTCAACGACACTGTGCTGTTCAAAAGCAAATTGATCCTGGTGCAACTTACCGATTCTTTCATTCGGAGTAATCGATACATTGCCGGAACTAGGTGCTAGGCTACCATCCAGAATTTTCATAAAAGTGGATTTGCCACAACCATTTGCTCCAATTAACCCATAGCGATTACCTTCACCAAATTTAACGGATATGTTTTCAAACAAAGGTTTGGCGCCGAATTGCATAGTGATGTTTGCGGTGGAAATCAACGGATAATTCCTGAGGTTAGGTAGAGCAGTGATTTTGAGAGGGGCGTACTATAAAGATTTGTTGCGATGAGGTCGAGCTAAAAAATATTGGTTTGAAACCGTAGTCTGGATAATAGGAACCGATGAGCCGGGAGATTCGAGTTTGTTTTGATGATTCTGCCGAAACTTAATAAGTCTCGAATTGTAGGATTTCTGAAGGGGAATCGACGATTAAAATATTTTGAGAGAAGTCAGCAGGAAGTAGGAGTTTTACAGGCCGCCATTTTGAGATAAGAGGGTATTTGTATAAAAAAAGATCTGTTACCTTTCAATGTTTTATCTGGGTTTGTTAGCTATAATACTAAGGTTGTTTTAGAAAACTTAAATTACAAGAAGCTATAAAAAGTTACGAGAAGCTACAAAACGCTGTAAGGATGTCGATTGGTGCAAGGCTCAAAATTACAAGCAGTCAGTCAGTTCGTAGCGACCCCGGTGGCTGCGGGTTTACTAATAATAATTTGCCTTGGGCTTCTGATTTTTCGCAGTAATAGTTTACTCGACACGACTGCCCTGACATCTCCTTCGGATGCAGCCGTTAATAACGCGCGCAAGCCACAAGCAAGAGCAGTCAACCTTTTGCAACTTGCTGAGCTTAATCTTTTTGGTGAAGCAAAAAGTGAATTGTTGAAGGAGCAAGCACCGACGCAGCAGGATATTCCTGAAACCCGCTTAAAACTTGTGCTGCAGGGAAGCTTTACCAGTACGAAAAGTGAGGTTTCCAGCGCGCTAATTGCAACGGATAATCGAGGTAAAGCGAAGCGCTATTTTATCGGTGATGAACTACCAGGAAATGCTTTGTTGCACGAAGTGCAACCGCAATATGTGGTGCTAAAACGTGGTGGCCGATTGGAAAAGCTGCTGTTTCCCCGTGAGCAGACTGCTATTGTTGGTTCGGATGTTGTGGCTAGTCCTGGTATGGCGCCCCAAGGAAAAAAACCACAAGCGGTGAAGAGGAATAACGAAGAGAGTCTAAAAAACCGTTTGCAGCAGTTACGCGAGCAATTAAATCAAACCAATGAAAATATACGAATATGATGCAACTCAAAGGATATAAGCAAGCACGAGGATGGCTGGCCCAGGTGAGAGGCTATTGTTTCGGCCTATTATGTTGTTTTGCTGTCGGCTTTTCCCATGCGGAGCAAGTAACTCTGGCACTGGAAGATGCTGATATTCAGGAATTGATTCGTTGGGCCTCAGAGGTTACGGATAAAGCCATCATCGTCCATCCAAACGTGAAGGGTAAAGTGTCGGTGATGGCGGGAGAGCCACTCAGCAAAGGGGAGGCTTATCAAGTCTTCTTGTCTGTTTTGCAGGTTCATGGCTTTAGCGCCATTGAATCGGAAGGTTCGATCAAAATTATTCCCGATGCGTTAGCGAAACAATCGACTATTCCCTATACGAAAGAAAACAGTAAAACACCGGAAGATATGGTGGTGCGGATTATCAGAATAAAGAATGTTGCTGCGCCACAGCTGGTGGCATTGTTGCGTCCTTTAGTACCGCAGGTAGGGCACTTGGCCGCTTATCCGCAAACCAATGTGTTGATTATCGCGGATCGCGCAGGAAATATTGATGAAATCGAAAAAATTGTGCGTGATATTGATCAGGTCGGCACCATTGATATTGAAGTTATTTCATTAAAATTTGCCAGCGCGCGTGATGTGGTTGGGGTTGTTACCAAGCTGGTGCCGGGTGTCGCCAATTCTCAAAGTGCGGATGGTAAAAGCCTTACCTTTGCGGCGGATGAACGCTCAAATAGTATTTTAATGACAGGTGACCCCGTCACCCGTCAGCAGTTGCGAACTCTTATTAGTCGTTTAGATCAACCCTTATCCGGCGAAGGCAACACTCAGGTTATCTATATTCATTATGCCAATGCGACCGATCTTGTGCCGATTCTACAGGGGGTCAGCGGTAGCATTCAGAAGGCGGATAAAGATCAGCCTTTTGATTCCGGTGAAGTCAGCATTCAGGTGAGCAAAGAAAACAATGCCCTGATAATAACAGCGCCACCGGCGTTGCTAAACACCATACGAGGGGTCATCGCTAAGCTGGATATTCGGCGCCAGCAGGTGATGGTTGAAGCGGTGATTGTTGAGGTTAACCAAGATGTAATGGACGACCTGGGGATTCAATGGACCTCGACGGTACCAGGTGGAGAAGGGGTGTTCGGTGGTTTTAAAGCGATTCCCAACGCATTAACTACACCTGAAATACCTAACTTAGGTAGCGGCTTGGCTTTGGGCTATTTTAAAAATGATTCCCTACGGGCATTGATTCGCGCTCTGGAAGCGGACTCTAATGCTAACATTCTGTCCACGCCGACTATTGTGACACTCGATAATGAAGATGCCGAAATACTAGTAGGCTCCAATGTGCCCTTTATTACTGGGTCACAGACGAATTCTGCCTCTTCCACAGATAATCCGTTTCAGACGATCGAACGCCAGGATATAGGCGTCACACTGAAGGTAAAACCGCGTATTAACCAAAATCATTCGATTACTCTGGACATTGAACAGACCGTCGAAAGTATTAGCACTGCAGCGGTGTCTACCGCCGATATTGTGACCAATAAACGCAATATTAAAACCCGGGTATTACTGGATAACGATCAGGTCTTGGTATTAGGTGGACTTATCAAAGATGAGTTTACTCAAAATGAGAGTCGCATTCCGGTGTTAGGACGTATTCCCGGTTTGGGACGTTTGTTTCGAAGCACCTCCACTCAAGCAGTTAAAAACAACCTGATGGTGTTTATTCACCCGGTTATTCTCTCGGATGAAGCCAGCGCAGATGAAGTGACGACCACTCGTTACAATGAGATGCGTGCTCGGCAGAAAAAATATAACGATGATACCGATTGGATTTTATTGCCCAAACAGGGGCCGCTGCTGCCCGAGTTAAAAACGCCGCCGAGCGCCACTGTTCCAGAAATTTAGCCCATGGAAGCTGCTCCCTCATCCAACCTGATGGCATTGCCAGGAGGCAAAGAACCTGTGGATTCGACACAGAGCAAAAAGTTGCCTTATAACTTTGCGCGGCGACATGGCGTTTTGACCCATGATAAGGTTAGCGGCGTGGTGACGCTTATCGGAATAAAGACCGTCAAGCCAGTGATTATTGCAGAAGCACAACGTTATCTCGATTGTCCTATCAAACTGAAGCTAGTCGAGCAGGCCGAATTTAAGCAATACCTGGCACGTGCCTACGACACTGATTCTTCGGAAACCATGCAAATGGTCGAAGGCTTGGGGGATGAGCTGGACTTGGTCAGTTTGGTGGATGCGGTTCCCGTCACCGAAGATCTGATGGAGCAGGAGGATGACGCACCCATTATCCGTTTGATTAACGCGCTGCTGACCGAAGCCGCCAAACAAAGCGCGTCGGACATCCACATCGAAACCTTTGAACATCGTTTAGTAGTGCGTTTTCGTGTTGATGGTGTTCTCCGTGAAGTCGTTGAGCCAAAGCGGGCATTGGCGCCGTTGCTTGTTTCGCGGATAAAGGTCATGGCGAAGCTCGATATTGCCGAAAAGCGCATTCCACAAGACGGCCGCATTTCGTTGCGGGTTGCTGGCCGTGAAATAGATGTGCGTGTTTCCACCATTCCCGCCAGTAACGGTGAGCGCGTGGTGCTGCGACTGCTGGATAAGAAGTCAGGGCGTTTGGATTTGACCGCTCTGGGTATGATCGAGAATGACCTCAAAACAGTGGATGAATTACTGCATCGGCCACACGGTATTATTTTGGTAACCGGCCCCACGGGCTCGGGAAAAACCACGAGCCTCTATGCGGGTTTGACCAGCATCAATGATCGTAAGCGCAATATTTTGACAGTCGAAGATCCGATTGAGTATAACCTGGAAGGAATTGGCCAAACGCAGGTGAACCTCAAGGCCAATATGACTTTTGCCCGTGGCCTCAGAGCCATTTTGCGACAGGATCCGGATGTGGTCATGATCGGTGAAATTCGTGATCTGGAAACGGCAGAAATTGCGGTACAGGCAAGTCTGACTGGCCACCTAGTCCTATCGACGTTGCACACTAATAGCGCCATTGGTGCGATGACGCGTTTGCACGATATGGGTGTTGAACCCTTCTTGTTATCCTCCAGTCTGATCGGCGTGATAGCCCAGCGCTTGGTGCGCGTTCTCTGTCATACCTGCAAGGAGTCACACAGGCCTGATCAAGCTGAGCGCCAGTTGCTTGGTCTCGGCAATGAGGCTGCGACCATATATCGTGCTGTGGGTTGTGACCAATGTAGTCAGTCCGGTTATTCCGGGCGTATCGGTATTTTTGAAGTAGTGGCTGTAGATGAAGCGATGCGCAAACTTATTCATAACCAAGCCTCTGAAGCAGAGTTAACTCAATGGGCGCGTACGCACAGTCAAAGCATTAGAGCTGATGGTTGTCAACGGGTTCTGGCAGGGATTACCAGTATTGAAGAAGTATTGCGCGTCACACAAGAGAGTTAAATGGCTGCCTACGACTATGTAGCACTAGACAATAACGGACGCAAAAAAAAAGGTGTCCTTGAGGCCGATAGCTCACGCCAAATTCGGCAGCTGTTGCGTGATAAAGGCTGGATGCCGCTTGAGGTCGATGAGTCCAGCGCCAAACAGCAACAACAACGCAGCTGGTTCAGTCCACGTATCAGTGTGGCGGATTTGGCGTTGATCACGCGCCAGCTTGCAACCCTGGTACAGGGTGCGTTACCCCTGGAAGAATCACTCAATACGGTTGCCCAGCAAACCGAAAAACCAGTGATTCGGAGTATGTTGTTGGCGGTGAGAGCAAGGGTGTTGGAAGGCCATAGTTTAGCCAAAAGTCTGGCGGAATTTCCTCGTGCATTTTCGCACCTGTACTGCGCTACGGTTGCGGCTGGCGAACAGTCCGGTTATTTAGATAAAGTTTTAAATCGCTTGGCGGACTATACGGAGAGCAGTGCCGAATCGCGACAGAAAATCAAGCTGGCGATCCTGTATCCCGTTATTTTATTGCTACTGTCGCTGCTCATAGTGTCTGGGCTGATGGTTTATGTGGTGCCTGACATTGTCGATGTCTTTGTCGATACAGGGCAGGAGTTGCCAGTGCTGACGCGTGGTTTGATTGCGCTGAGCGATTTTCTACGCAGTTTTGGTATTTTGCTGTTGCTGTTGGTATTGGCGGGAGGAATTGCTTTTCGGGTGGCGCTAAGTAAGCCTGCTCTGCGTTTAAGGTTCGACCATCGTTTGTTAAGCTTCCCCTTGTTGGGAAAAGTTAGTCGGGGAGTCAATACGGCGCGTTTTGCCAGCACCTTAAGTATTTTAACCTCAAGCGCCGTACCCTTGGTTGATGCTTTAAAAATTTCCGGAGAAGTACTCTCAAATCAATGGTTGAAACATAAGGTCAGAGAAGTCACACAGCAGGTCACTGAAGGTGGTAGCTTACACGCGTCTTTACAACAGGCGGGTTATTTTCCACCGATGATGATTCACCTGATCGCTAGCGGTGAGTCGAGTGGCGAGTTAGACCAGATGCTTGAACGGGTAGCGCAGAACCAAGAGCGGGAAATTCAAAATTTTATAGCGCTGATGCTGGGTTTATTCGAACCCTTTATGCTGTTATTTATGGGAGGCTGCGTATTGCTGATTGTGTTAGCAATTCTTCTGCCAATACTTAATATTAATCAATTAGTTGGATAGTGTATTTAATGGATAAAGTAATGCGAAAAAGCACCTGCAAAATGTTATCAGTAAAGCAACTTTCGGCGGGCTTTACTTTGATCGAAATTATGGTGGTTATTATCATCCTCGGGATATTAGCAGCATTGGTGGTGCCAAATATCATGGGGCGTCCGGATGAAGCGAGAGTTACAGCGGCACAAGCTGATATTCGTAGTCTTTCCAATGCGCTTGACCTTTACAAGCTTGATAATTTCAATTATCCCACCACCGATCAAGGCCTTGAGGCGCTGGTGAATAAACCGGCGGGGTCGCCAGAACCGAAAAATTGGAACCAGGATGGTTATTTGAAAAAAGTACCGAAGGATCCCTGGGGTAATGAGTACCTCTATCTCAGCCCCGGTGCTCAGGGCAAGTTCGATCTTTATTCTTTAGGAGCGGATGGTCGCGAGGGTGGCGAGGGCGTCGATGCAGATATTACCTCTTGGGAGTCGAATTAGCGCTTTTTTACTGCCGATGATATCCCAATTGCCACAGGGTATTGGTGTTGTCCAAACTCAAATAATCCGAGGCAGGCCAATCAAGCAGAAGGCTGTCAATGCCAGCGGTTTTACCCTGGTCGAAATACTGGTGGTCATGGTCATCGTCGGTATTATGGCGGGGATGGTGGTGCTAAGCGTCGGCGGCAATCCTCAGCGGACATTACAAAAAGAGGCGCGTAGACTGGCGGTTGTCATCCGTACAGCGGCGGATGAAGCCCTATTGCAGGGCCGCGAATTTGGTTTACGAATTAATCCAAATAGCTATCAAGTACTCGAGTTTGATCAGCAGCAGAGAAACTGGAAAAGTAGTGAACAAAAAGTATTCGCGGAACATCAATTACCCGACGCGATGTCGTTGGCGGTAATGCTCGAAGATGAACCGGTGGATCTGCGATCGTCAACGACAGATGAGAAGGATAAGAATAAGAAGAACAATTCTGACGCAGAAGAGACTCCGATAATCCTATTTTTTTCAAACGGGGAAGGTATGGCTTATAGCATAAGCCTGCATCACAAAGATGTTGAGGGTGACACTAGCCTGATAACCGACGGAGTCGAAGATGTTCAGCTCGTGCGGCCTTAGGGTTTTAAAATGGCAAAGAGGCTTTACTCTGCTGGAAGTTATGATTGCGTTGGTGGTGTTTGCGCTCAGTGCCTTTGCGGTGATACGGGGAAGTAGTCAGAGCGTTCAGCAAACCCATTACCTCGAACAAAAGTCCTATGCACTCTGGCTGGCGGAAAACAAACTGGCGGAATTGAGAGTGGCAAAAGAGTGGCCCGCTTTGGGGCGGCAAAACGAAATACTTGATCAATATGGGCACTCCTGGCGTCTGCAAGTGGAGGTGTTTAACACCAGCGACGCCTGGTTACGTCGTGTTGAAGTCAAAGTCAGTGAAGCGGATGCCCAATCAGGCTTGCTTACCCTACAGGGTTTTCTGGGAAAATACTGATGCGAGCGCAAACCAACAAAAACACGGCCGGATTTACCCTGCTTGAAATACTTATCGCAATAAGCATTTTCGCCATTATTGGCACGGCCTCCTATCGAGTGTTGAACGCCGTGATATTGTCGCAACAAGGGGTGCAGGCGCACTCTGAAAATTTGCGACAGATACAGCGTGCAATGCTGTTTATGTCATTGGATATTGAACAAGCGGTGAATCGATCAATTCGCGGTCCCTATGCGGAGGAAATCCCCAGTTTTGTTGTCGGCCAAGGCGAATACTTGTTACAGCTCACCCGTCAGGGTTGGCGTAACCCTCAGCAGCTGCTACGTAGCCAGTTGCAACGTGTCGCCTATTCATTGGGCTCACTCCCTTCCGAGACAAAGAACAGTGATACGCAAAGGTCACTATTGCGCCATTATTGGCCAAATTTAGATCAAGCCCAGGATAGTCAACCGAAAACCCAAAAATTGATGAGCGGTATTGAAGATGTCCAGTTACGTGTGCTGGACGAAGAAGGGAAGTGGCATAAAGAATGGCCGTTTCAGCATGAGGAAAGTATCGTTCTAGGTTTGCCTGTTGCGATTGAGGTCTCATTTATTACGCAAGGACAGGGAGAAATTAAACGCCTCTACCAGCTGGGTCGCGTTAAAGGCGGAGAAACATTTTGAGGCGGTTATATCGGCAGCAGGGTGTTGCGCTGATGACGGTGCTTTTGGTGTTCGCACTGGTAACATTGGTCGCGAGCGAAATTGTGGCACGCGTCTACGTTAGTATTAAGCAGACGGGCAACCAATTGATTGCCGCACAGGCCTATCAATATGCACTCGGCGGGGAAGCCTTCACACGGCAAATTCTACGTCGTGACTTTGAGCTTGATCAAAAGGAGGGCTCCAAAGATCATCTCGGCGAAATCTGGGCGACATTGTCGCAACGCTATGAATTTGATCAGGGGGTTATTGAAATCAGCGTTCACGATTTGCAAGCACGCCTCAATATTAACAATCTTGTGGATCAGGCTGGGGTAACCAATGTGCAATCTATGGAATCGTTCAAACGGTTACTGAACAACCAAGCAATGGATATAGGGCTGGTCAACGCTTGGGTTGATTGGCTGGACAGGGATATCCTTCCGCAGGATTTAGGCACGGAGGATGAGGGTTATCTGGCTTTGGAAAAACCCTACCGAACGGCCAATCAACGTATGACACATCTTTCGGAATTACGCTTAACTAAGGGGATGCAGCGCGCGTACTTTGAGAAATTACAACCCTATTTAACCGCCCTGCCTGAAGCTACCGCCGTCAACATTAATACGGCGCCTGCTGAGGTTTTGAAGGCGCTTATCGCGGAAGTCGATGATGCTGTGGCTGAACGTATTATCGAGGCAAGGGGAGAGAGTGGCTTTGCTTCGCTGGAAGCACTCCGCCAGCACGAGAGTATGGCAGGTTTGACACTGAATGAGGCCGACTTTACTGTGCGCACAGAATACTTTGAGGTGCTAGTGCGTGCCTACTTTGCGGGACGGGAAGTTTGGTTAAAATCAATACTGTATCGAGATGCCGAGAAGGGTATCATTAGCTTGATCTCGCGTGATCGTAGTGGTCAGTTTGAATTGCAGAATGAACCAGAAAAGCCAGATAATCAGTTATCAACGAAGGGCTAATGGAAAGTGTCAATGACTTTACTCATTGTTAATTTACATGATAAAAACGCGTCGTCAGAAGTACAGACTCTGGATTGGGCGTTATTTGATGAGGCTGGCGAACGCCAACAGGGTAATTATCAGGTTGCCCTGGAGTCCTTTGATATTGCGGGTAAGGTTGGTGAGCAAATGAGCTGTCTACTGATAGTACCGGCTCATCAGGTGTTGATCGCGCAGGTGCAGGTGCCGACCAAACAACGTCGGCATTTACAAAAGTTTTTGCCTTTTTTGGTGGAAGAGGTCATCGCAGAACCCATCGAAGATATGCACCTAGTTCTCAGCCACCTGGCTGCTGACGGCACAGCTGAAGTGCTGGCGGTTAATCACTCGAAAATGAAATCTTGGTTAGATCAGTGTGACCAATTAAACATTGCTCCTCACTGGCTGACCCCGGCAACCAGTGTAATAACTTGTGCACCAGATGAGCTTGTCGTTTATCTCGATGAAAATGAGGTGCTGATTAAGTCAGCGCGCGTTAGCTTAAAAGCCCCGGTTAGCAATTTACCTAGTCTGATTGAACTCATTGCTGCCGATAAAGATACCCAACCAGGTCTGAGTCAAGTCAGTCTTGTTTCGACACAGGCATATGCAGAAAAACAGGCGACACAACTAAACGCTTTACAATCGCAGTTTGAAAGCGAGGGTAAATCAGTTGTTTTGGAAATCAGCCCATCGCTGTTTGATTACCTTTGTGAACAAGTCTGCCATCAAATATTAAAGCCGGCGAACCCCAACTTCGTGAATCTTTTAACGGCGGCTTATCAACCGACACTAAAAAGAAATAGTCTGGGCAGCTGGCGTCTTTTAGGCTATGCAGCGGCAGTCTGTGTGGGGCTTCAGATATTATTTAATGTTGGCATAGGGCTGTATCTAGAAAATAAAGGGAGAGCCGTGGAACAACAGGTGATTCAGCGTTATCGTGAATTATTCCCTCAGGACGGGAAAATTGTCGATGTGAAAATCCAAATGCGAAATCACCTCGAGCAGGCACTCGAATTTGATTCCGAAACGGACTTTCTGCAGCTGATGGGAGTGGTCGGTTATCAAATACAAGCAATGAATCAACCTCAGAGTCTACAAATCCAACAGGTTCGTTATGATGAGAGGCAAAATTCGTTGATGTTGGACATAGATGTACGACAAATTCAACAACTGGATCAGTTTAAACAGGAGTTAAGCGAACAAGGATTAGCGGTGACGATTTTATCGGCCACTGAGGAACAGCAGTGGGTGAAAGGACGTTTGCGCATTGACCGGGAGGCATGATGATCAGGGATAAAATTCCGGCTAGTTGGCTTAGTTACTGGCAAGCACTATCTTCACAGGAGCGTTTGTTATTAACGCTATTGGCGATACTGTTGGGTGCATTATTAATAGTTTTTGCTGCGATGGTGCCTGCGCAGCGCTATGCTGATCGGGCGAGCGAGTATCATCGATCTCAAGTTGAGTTGCTGGCTTGGGTAGAGGCAAATGCTGCTCAGGTAACCTCTTTGCCAATGGTCGGGGAGGGATATCAAAATAAAATTAGCGAGGAATCTTTGCTCACGCTAGCATCCAATGGTGCCAAGAAATATCAAATCACTTTTAAACGCTTTGAGCCTAATGGCGATAAAGAGCTACGCATCTGGCTTGAGAAAATTTCCTTTAATCAGTTGCTGCTGTGGTTGGGCGACTTAAAGCAGAAACAGGGTGTGAGGGTCGTTCAGGCCAACCTCGATCGACGTGACGTACCCGGTACTGTCAATGCCCGAGTTGTGCTCAGCCTTTAAAGATGTCCATAGCTGTTATTCAGAGGAATGATTAGCTTAGCGATGCCAAAAAATGAAAATTTTTGTAACTTTTTGAGAAAATTGTCGTCTTTCTATCGTTGATAGCTTTTGATAGGCAGTGATTTTGCAAAAAGGAGTCAAAATGAAACTCTTCGGCTACGCAGATACAAACTCTTGGATGAAAGTCATGGGTTTCATGCTGGCGCTGTTTAGCAGCACATCAGCCTATGCAGTGGATGAAATCAATACCACTTACTTCGGTAATCTGGCGATTAAGGGTTACGACCCGGTAGCTTATTTTACCGAGAACAGGCCGGTTGAGGGTGATAAAAAGTTCGAGTACAAATGGAAAAACGCAACGTGGCGCTTTAGTAGCGAACATAACCTTAGCCTATTTAAAACGCATCCAGAACAATATGAGCCACAATATGGCGGCTATTGCGCCTACGCCGTTGCGAAGGATTCGACGGCAGATATAGACCCAAGCCAATTTACCGTACATGAAGGTAGGCTTTACCTTAATTACAATAAGAAAGTGAATGTTAGATGGTTGGCAGACCGGGACGCCTTTATCCTTGAGGCTAATCGTAATTGGCCTAAGCTGTTAGAAAAATAAATGTGTTTCCTCTCCTAGCAGCATGACAAAATGCTTCGAATTATTCTTTGGCTATTAGCTATCTATGTTTTTCGTTATTCTGCGGTCGCTGCTATTTAAATTCGCGGACTCAAAAAAAGGATACTGATTTATTTATCTTTTCGTGCCAGCGTTACTGGTGTGATTGGCTAAATTTTGGACGGTAAATAACCATCCAAGAAATTCAAAAACACACGCACTTTTACCGGCACAAAACGGCGTGAGGGGTAGATAGCGTAGAGATTGTGCGCGACCTCATACTGACCACGAAAGAGTTTAACCAGCTTGCCCTGAGTCAGGCTTTCTTCACAAATAAAATCTGGAATCATTGTGACACCTAAACCCTGCTCCGCGAGTGTTCTGCAGAGCTGTACCGAGTCGCAGGCATATCTCGCTTTAACGCGGACTTTCGCCAGCGAAGTTTTGTCTTGAAAGAGCCAGGGACGAGGCAGTCGCTCATGGGTGAGTTCGACAATGCAAGCGTGCTGATGCAGGTCTTCTGGTGTCTGAGGTTTGCCGTGTTTCGCCAGGTAGCTTGGACTGGCGTAATAGTTGGTGGTTGCAACGGCAATTTTTCTGGCGATAAAAGAAGAATCCTGTGGCTCATCAATATGAATCATGACATCGATATTATCTTCCAGCATGTGCGGCTTACCAGCGCCAGAGACAAATTCTATCCTTAACCCTGGATAAGCTTGAGCAAATTCACCGGCAAACCCCTGTAGTTTGTATTGTGAAAATTCGCTCGGCGCATAAATACTCAGTTTGCCTACGGGAGCATCTTGTTTGGCAATGACGTCCATTCTGGCGGCTTCTACTTGCTCTAGTATCTGTTCGCAGCGCTCGTAAAATTCTGAGCCTGTTTCAGTGAGCTGAATACGCCTTGTAGTTCGCTCCAACAGCCTGGCGCCGAGACATTCTTCTAAATGCCTTAGACGGCGGCTCAGTGTCGACTTAGGCATTTCCAGATGATTGGCGGCACTAGTGATGCTGCCTGAATTCACGACGCAGATAAATAGCTGCATTTCTTCAAAACTGAGGTTGATCAAAGACATAAATTGTTTTCCGCAAGTTGCAGTGTGGCTTGAAAGTGTAGCTTGGATAGTAACGTTATTAACGCCATCGATGGCCTGCTAGTTTACTCAATTTAAATTTTTCTCGCTGCACAGAGAAATACCGGGTTGAACTTGAAGCCCAATCAAGGATCATGCTGGCATCCGCTGACATTACGATCTATAGTTTTGACATGCAAAAAGTAATTAATGGCATTATTAGCCAGATCGGCTCGATATTATTGGGCAAAGAACATCAGATTAAACTGGCGTTAACCTGTCTGTTTAGTCGTGGTCATCTGCTAATCCAAGACCTCCCAGGTATGGGGAAAACGACTCTGGCACATGCCATCGCGAAAACCTTGGGTTTAAGTTATAGCCGAATCCAGTTCACCAGCGATCTTTTACCTGCAGATATTATTGGGGTTTCTGTTTTCGATAAAAACACTGCTGCTTTTAGCTTTCATCCAGGGCCAATTTTTAGCCAGTTGGTGTTAGCGGATGAAATTAATCGTACTACACCGAAAACGCAAAGTGCGTTACTGGAGGCGATGGAAGAACAGCAAGTTACGGCAGAGGGTGAAACACGCGCTTTACCTGTCCCTTTCTTTGTGATTGCTACCCAAAACCCAGTCACTCAGACCGGTACTTTTCCATTGCCTGAATCGCAACTCGACCGTTTTTTAATGCGCATCGAGTTAGGTTATCCGGATCCGAGCGCAGAACGAGAGCTTTATACTGGCGTGTCGCCGAGGGAACTATTGAAAGAGCTGGGTTCAGCAGTGTCGTCAGAGCAGTTACATCAAATTCAGTCATCAGCAGAAAAAGTAATGACGGCGGGTGCGATACTCGACTATGTCCAGCGCATCGTGCAATTTACGCGCACCAACCCTGAATTCAGTTATGGAGTTTCTCCCCGTGGCGGTCTGGCGTTGCTTCGTTGTGCAAAAACCTGGGCGTTTATCCATGGCCGAGCCCATGTTTTGCCTGAAGATGTGCAGGCGGTCATGCCCTCGGTGCTTGGGCACAGATTACGTGAGATTGCAGATTTTGATGATTCCAGTGGTTACGCGCTGGTTGAACGCGTACTTAATACTATTGATGTTATCGGTTAATCGAGAGCTATTATGGCGTTACCTCCTCGTGATACAGAAACATCAACAGGGGTGGTTTCAGGGCGTCTTAATCAATGGATAGATCAGCGTTTGCCACCACAACGATCAATCCTTCTGAACCGAGCTAATGTTTATATTTTTCCATCTAAAGCAGGCTTTAGTTTCCTGCTTATTGTTTTTCTACTTTGGCTGATTGCGACCAATTATGAAAACAACTTGGTGTTCGGGCTTGCTTTCCTGCTGGCGAGTTTGTTCGTTGTATCTATTTTGCATACCTATAGTAATTTGGCAGGTATCAGCATCAGCGCAGTGCGCAGCAAGCCGGTTTTTGCGGGAGAAAATGTAGCGTTTGAACTCTTGCTGAAGCGACATAACCGTAGAGCTTACGAGAATCTATGGTTAAGTTGGCGACAGATGCCACCACAAATAGTGAATCTCAGTGATATCGAACAGAAGAAGATCAAACTCTATTTGCCCAGCAATCAGCGGGGCTGGTTAAACCCCGGTCGTTTACTAGTCCAAACCTACTACCCATTAGGGTTATTACGTGCCTGGACGCGCCTGGACCTGGATCTGCGCACGCTGGTGTACCCCAAACCGATAACCGCCGGGCCGATTCCTATGGCGCAGGGCGCAGCGGGAGAAGGCTCCATTATGACTTGTCGTGGTACTGAAGATTTTTATGGGTTAAAAGAATATCAAGTCGGTGAGTCACTACGTCATGTTGCCTGGAAACAATATGCTCGCGGCCAAGGCTTATATACCAAGGAATATACGGCATCGGTTGATCGCAGAATATGGTTGGATTGGGATTATTTAGCGGGCATGAATGCTGAAGCCAGGTTGTCGCGGCTCTGTGATTGGGTACTGGCGGCGGCGCGTACCGAAAGTGAGTATGGTTTGCGATTACCCGGCCAGGAAATAGCGCCCAACCAAGGAATGGAGCATAGGGATAAGCTCCTAAAAGCACTGGCGCTGTTTGATCTGAACAGCACAAAGCATCACTCAGGGCGCTAACGTGCAGCTCATTTATCAAATACCAAGAAACAGCTTAGCGTGGCTATTGGCAGCCTATTTGGCTGTCATTGCTCCTCATGTTATGAGACTTCCTATCTGGATCGTGCTGGCAGCGGTGTGGTGCTTGCTGTGGAGGATTCAGGTTTATCGAGGGGTTTGGAATTTTCCTCGGCGCTGGATCAAATATTTATTGGCGGGTATAAGCTTGGTTGGGCTATTGGCCGGTTATGGTCGATTAGCGGGGTTAGAACCGATGGTGGCGCTGCTTATCATCGGTTTTTCGATGAAGCTATTGGAAATGTATCAGCGTCGAGATGCTGTGTTGGTTATTTATCTCGCCTATATCATAGCTGCAACGCAGCTCCTTTTTGCCCAGACAATTTCATCTGCGCTTTATATGGTCTTTTCTGTCGTGTTAATGACAACGGCGCTGATGAGTTTAAATCAATCACAAGGCTTTCTTTATCCTAGGCGAAGCTTAATCTTAACTGGTAAGTTATTGTTGCAATCTATCCCCTTGATGCTGTTGCTTTTTATCGTAATGCCAAGGCTGGGTGCGCTGTGGTCGGTGCCGTTACAGCAGCATGCTGCCAAGACGGGGGTTAGTGATTCGATGTCACCCGGTGATTTTAGCCAATTGGCGAAATCGGCAGAGCTTGCCTTTAGGGTGAGTTTTAAAGGAGCCATACCGTCAGCTTCCGAGCGCTATTGGCGTGGTCTGGTATTTTCACGTTTTGACGGACGTTCATGGACACAGGCAGAACCCTTTGATTACTACCCGGATGGTAAGGTTACCCGTTGGTTTGGTGAAAGAAGTTTAGCCTGGGAAGAGCTGATCGATAGGCGGGCGAGGGCGATAACCTATGAAGTCATATTAGAGCCAACTCAGCAAACCTGGCTTTACGCACTAATGGTGCCACAACCTGATAGCGCCAATGTCGGCATTACGAGAGATTTCAGAATCGTCAATCGTATGTCAATTAGTAATAGGTTAGCCTATCGTGTGTCATCCCATCTTGATTACCAAACAGAATATCAGTCTCTACCGAGTAGGCGTTACCGTAACGAAACGCAACTGCCGACGGGGTTTAATCCTCGATCGGCGCGTTTAGCCAAACGGTGGCGTGCTGAGTCGGGGACTGTTGAAGCTTACATTCAGCGCGTTTTAAACTGGTTCAACCGAGAGTTCACCTATACCGTGCAACCACCGTTGTTAGGTAAAGATACTGTTGATGAGTTTTTGTTCGAGTCTCAGCGCGGATTTTGCGAACATTTCGCCAGCAGTTTCACAATTATGATGCGAGCAGCGGGTATTCCAGCGCGCATCGTGGTTGGCTATCAGGGTGGTGAGATAAACCCCTTACAAAATTACCTGTTGGTGCATCAGTTTGATGCTCACGCCTGGACTGAAGTTTGGTTAGAAGGTAAGGGCTGGCGGCGCATTGACCCCACCGCTGCGGTGGCGCCGGAGCGCATTGAAAATGGTTTCAGCAGTATGGTTGATCGGACGGAATTTCTAAGCGATTCGCCCCTTTCACTTGTGCGCTACCAAAATATCCGCTGGTTAAATATGCTCAGATTGCAACTGGATCGTCTTGATTATGCCTGGTATAGCTGGGTGCTAGGGTTTGATAATGAAATTCAGGCGGATATTTTTAAGCGTCTATTCGGTAGCGCTAAGCCAATACGAATCGCTTTGGCGCTCATTATTCTTGGCGGACTGGTGCTCGGTGCGATTGCCATTAGTTTGCTAATGCCCTCGCGCTCGGAATCTAACAGCCAAAGTGGCAAAGCGTACCGACGTTTTTGTCGTCGGCTTAGCCAAAAGGGCTTGGTGCGTAAGCCTTATGAGCCGCCGAGTGTTTTTGCAGCGCGGGTGGCTAAAACCCGGCCTGATTTAGCCTCAGCGGTAGCTGAAATTACACAGTTATTTCAGGATATCCATTATGCGGGGGCAGAGCAGGACGAGAAACGTTTGGTGAAGATGGTCAACCGGTTTAAGCCCAGGCGAAGAGTTTGATATAGTGCCTGGGCTCAGCGCAGTAATTATCTAAGCAAAAATCTAGGCATATTTTGCAGCCATACCTTCAAGCGAAATCGGTTTTATTTTTGAGGCATGTCCGACACAGCCAAAGGATTGGTAGCGAGCCAAACAAATTTCTTTCATCGCTTTTGTAGCCACCGCTAAATACTTGCGAGGATCAAATTCTGCTGGGTTTTGCGCCATAAAGCGACGGATAGCACCGGTTGATGCGAGTCGTAAATCGGTATCGATATTAACCTTGCGTACTCCATGCTTAATGCCTTCGCAGATTTCCTCCACTGGAACACCATAGGTTTCTCCGATATTGCCGCCGAATTCGTTAATGACTGCTAACCAATCCTGTGGCACCGAGGAAGAACCGTGCATGACCAAATGCGTGTTAGGAATGGCTTGGTGAATTTGCTTGATACGATCAATCGCCAGAATATCGCCAGTGGGAGGGCGGCTAAATTTGTAAGCACCGTGTGAAGTGCCGATAGCAATGGCAAGCGCATCAACTTTAGTTTTGGTTACAAAATCTTTGGCTT